>CAMDLH010000102.1 GCA_945901405.1 Bordetella parapertussis
TAACCTTTCGCTAATACCGCTTGAAAACCCATCGGACGCAATGACCGCCGCAAAGTTACCCACCGGCGCGCGCGCTCTGGCTCTATGGAGGGAGCCGCACGCGCGCCCGTGGATAACTTCGCTCATCAGATTGTTCAACCAGGTAAACAACCAACTTCCTAAAATGGGTGAAACTCACCCACAGATTCTGCTGACGAAGCAAAACTCATAACTGCACTTCAGGCCGTCACAGCCGTGCGTTTCATCGCCACCAGCCGCATGTCGTGCACGGGTGCGATGCCGGCTTCCTTGGCGCGCTGATTTTCAACCAGTTGATGCAACGTGACCGATTCGAGATACGAAAAAATGTGATCATTGAGCGACGCCCACAGATCGTGCGTGAGGCACTTGCCGTCATCGTGGCAATTTTCCTTGCCGGCGCATTGCGTTGCGTCAATCGGCTCATCGACGGCGAGTATCACCTGCGCCACGGAAAGTTGGCGCGTGTCCTTGGCCAGCATGTAGCCGCCGCCCGGCCCGCGCACGCTTTCCACCAGCTCGCGGCGGCGCAACTTGCCGAATAATTGCTCAAGGTATGAGAGGGAAATTTTCTGGCGCTCGCTGATCTCGGCTAGCGTCACCGGCCCATTGCCGTGGCGCAGCGCCAGATCAACCATGGCCGTTACCGCAAACCGCCCTTTAGTCGTGAGCCTCATGGGTCACCTCAAAAATATCGTTTAAAAACAATTATTTATATAGATTTCGCAATACCCAACTAATGCACTCAAGTTTACCTATCCCGACCGATTTAGTCAACTATCTTGTTTAGTTGGTTGGCGTCGATTTTGGGCATCTGGTGCGCCTCGATTTGCAGGCCCAAACGCTTTAATTCGGCGAGGATTTCGTCAATGCGTTTGTCGGTGTCGGCGCTATGGTCGATGATCTCGTGCATCACCTTCGCCAGCGGGTCGTTGTCGTCGCGGCCCACCGCATACGCCGCAAAGCGCCCGTTGCCATTTGAGCCGCCCGTCTGCGACTCCACCACGCGCGCGGGGATGCCGATCGCGGTGGCACCCGGCGGCACGTCCTTCACCACCACTGCGTTTGAGCCGATCTTGGCGCCGTCGCCCATGGTGATCGGGCCGAGGATTTTCGCCCCCGCGCCGACCACTACACCCTTGCCCAGCGTCGGGTGGCGCTTGCCTTTGTTCCACGACGTGCCGCCGAGGGTTACGCCGTGATACAGCGTGCAGTCGTCGCCGATTTCAGCGGTCTCGCCGATCACCACGCCCATGCCGTGATCGATGAAAAAGCGCTCACCGATGGCCGCCCCCGGATGAATCTCGATGCCGGTAAACCAGCGCCCCATGTGCGAAATAAACCGTCCCAGCCACTTGAACCCTGCATCCCAAAACCAGTGCGCCATGCGGTGCATCAACATGGCGTGAAAGCCGGGATAGCAGGTGATGACCTCCCACGTGTTGCGCGCCGCCGGATCGCGGTCGAACACCACGGCAATTTCTTCTTTTATGCGGGAAAACATGGGGTTAGCTGGCAGGGAGGCACACAGAGAAATAATAGTATACTAAATTCCTCGGCTATTTGGAATTAAGACAATAAACTAAATAAAAACAATAACTTAGTAAGAATACCTAATTCACACGCGTTTCTTCGGCACTCGCAGCGTGCGCACCATGCCGCGCAAGAAGTTAACTTCATCGCGCTCCAGTTGCGCGCGCGCGAACAGCCGCCGCACGCGTTGCATGAGCTTCTTCGGCTGCTCCGGATTGAGATAACCGCTGGCAAAAAGCTCCTGCTCCAGGTGCGCGTAAAAGCCCTCGATTTCTTCGTGGCTGGCAAGGTCGCGCGGTTTATCCACAACGTCGTTGCCCACGGCGTGCATGCGCAACTCATAGGCCAGCACCTGCACCGCCGCCGCAAGATTGAGCGAAGAATAATCCGGGTCCGCCGGAATCGTCGCGATCATCTGGCAATGCTTGACCTGCTCGGTCGACAAGCCGCATATCTCATTGCCGAACACCAGCGCCACCGGCTGCGTGCGCGCCACCGCAACGAGTTGCGCCGCCGCCTGGCGCGCATCACACGCGGGCGCGGCGATATCGCGGCTGCGCGCGGTGCAGGCAGCGCTCAGCACGACCCCGCTCAACGCCGCATCGAGCGTGGCACACACCGTGGCGCCGGCCAGCACATCGCCCGCGTTGGTGGCGCGGCCCTCGGCCTCCTTGTCGGGATAGCGCCGCGGATTCACCAGATAAAGTTGCGACAAGCCCATCGTTTTCATCGCGCGCGCGGCGGCGCCGATGTTGCCCGGATGCTGGGTCTCGCACAAAACAATGCGGATGTTTTTGAGAGGGCTATTCATATCACGTACAATGCGGGCCGCGTTCTTTTACATTTCACTTTTCACCATTCACCTTTCACGGCGGCAAAAATGCATCCCATGCTCACCATCGCGGTCAAAGCCGCGCGCAAGGCCGGTAACGTCATCAACCGCGCCGCGCGTAACCTCGACGTGATCGCCGTGCGCGAAAAAGCCGCTAATGATTTCGTGACCGAGGTGGATCGCGAAGCCGAGCAGGTCATCATACGCACGCTGCTCGAATCCTATCCGGCGCATTCGATTTTAGCAGAGGAGTCCGGCCGCACAGACGGCAAATCGGAGTATCAGTGGGTGATCGATCCGCTCGACGGCACGACGAATTTCCTGCATGGCTTTCCGCAGTATGCGATTTCGATCGCGCTGGTGCACAAGAACATCACCACGCAAGCGGTGATTTACGATCCGGCCGCGGATGAATTATTCACCGCCACGCGCGGCGCGGGCGCCTATTGCAACGACACGCGCCTGCGCGTCTCCAAGCGGCCGGAACTCAAGACTGCGTTGATCGGCACCGGCTTCCCGTTCAAGGAAGTCGCGCACATCGAGACGTATCTCAACATGCTGCGCGACGCGATGAAAAACTCCGCCGGCATCCGCCGCGCCGGTTCCGCCGCGCTCGACCTCGCGTATGTTGCCGCGGGCCGGCTCGACGCCTTCTGGGAAATCGGCCTCGCGCGCTGGGACATTGCCGCGGGTGCATTGATGGTGCAGGAAGCCGGCGGCATGGTCGGCGATCTTCAAGGCAACGAGGGGTATCTGAACAGCGGCAACATCGCGGCCGGTAACGCGAAAGTGTTTTCACAGTTGTTGCAGATGCTGGCGCCGCATCTGACGCCAGCGTTGAAGTCTTGAATGCTTTCCGATGCCCGCAAACAGGCTCAGCGCAAGCGAACGGCGCGAGATAGACGCCATCTGCGCGCAATGGCTGTTGCGCGCAAATTGCACTGATCCCATTGACGAAACGCAGTGCCGCAGCGCCGCCGCG
This sequence comes from Bordetella parapertussis, assembly GCA_945901405.1. Lineage (GTDB taxonomy): Bacteria > Pseudomonadota > Gammaproteobacteria > Burkholderiales > SG8-41 > CAMDLH01. Next base: position 3,366 of record CAMDLH010000102.1, read on the forward strand.
AAGGCTTACGCACTCGAAGGGCTGACCACGCCCGAGATTGTTTTCTGCCGCAGCCCCATCGAAGCGATGAGCAAATTGCAAAGTCATTCGCCGGATGCAAATTCACGTGTGGCTAGAACTGTTCCCGATCTGCAAAAGGTGCTCGAAGACGGAAGGTCATTCGCTGGCGTCTGGGATGTAATGGTCGCCGCACAACCAAAGGTCTGGCCCACGCTGGGGCGCGAGGTTGCCTTGTCGTTTCACAGTGAAGTATTTGAGGCACTGGGCGCCATTCCATGGGGATCGGCGACCTGGCCTCCGGTAAAGCGGCGCGTCGAGTCGAAGGTACTTGACCTGTGCCATATTGCGCACACGGTGAACGACTCGCTTGAAAAAATCGTCCAAACCGAGCCTGATGCTTGGCTACTCTACACGCAGGGCGCCGGTTCACTGTGGGCGGAGGCGTACGAATATGCGGCGCTCGAAGCCGCGCTTGCGCTCGGCCACGTGCGCACACCGCCCGCAGCGCTCGCGGCGGGGCGGGAATTGCTCGCGAGCTGCGGATGGATTTACTCGTTTGAGCGGCTCTGCCTGGTGTGTGATCGCCCGGCCAGTATTCACCAGCAAAAAAACAGGCGCGAAGTGCAGACGCACATGACCTGGCGTGATGGGGTGAAGTGTGACCGCGTCTTTTCGTAGAAATGTGTGGCGATGACCGACATCCTTGAATCCCTCGTATCCACGATTTTCTGGGTGGCAATCTTTTTTCTTGTGCTCCAGCATGTGCTCGGACCGGTGCTCGTCTGGCGCGCGGAGCGCATTCCCGCCGCCTATGACTTGCAGCCAATCGACATTCAATCCGTGATGGCGGAACTTGATCAGAACGGCAAACTCAGCGTCGAACAACTCGTGGCGCTGGGCTTCGTTCCTGTCCTGGCATCGCAGATCGTGAAGAGCCACTCACGCACGTCGTTCCTGATGTTTCGCCACCCCACCGACCCTGCGGCGGCAAATCTCACGACTGCCGCCAATGCGGCGCTTAGAGTCAGTTATGTCGAATTCACCCAGGTCTTCACCGGCAACACGATGCTGGATGTGAACACAAGCGCCATGCCTTCGGCGTTTCCGGCGTTTCCCGGCAAGCATGTGTGGCGCTTTCCCGGCATGCAAGTGCCTGAACTTCACACGGCATTCGTGAAACTGCGCGCCCGTCACGAACGCACAAACTCACCCTTACCGTCGTTGAGTACGGAGGCGCCTTTGGCCGATCTGTCGCGCAGGCTCGACGAAGAGACGGCCAAACTGATGGACGCAGGTTATCTCGTACGCAGGGTTGAGAACGGCGCGCATCGCCTGACGCCGAAGGGTGCGATATTATTTACTTGGAAATTCGTGTGGCCATGGAAGCCGCTGCGGAACAAGCTGCAATTGGCGGCGGCGCGGCGCGCGCTTGATGCCGCACACTCATAACAGGAGACAAACTCATGTCCGTTGCTTTCTACATCATTCTCGATACCGAGAAACCCGGCTTTGATACCTTCGTCAACGGCAAGGCCATCGCGCACGCCGACGATCTCGACGAATTTTGCGTGAAAGCCGGCTTGCCCACGCTGGAGTCGTTTGTCAGTCAATCACGGGAAGAACTCGCGGACATGCTGGACGAAGAGATCGAGCTCCCGGAAGGCGAATCAGGCGATGCGCAATGGTTCGAAGCGGAAGAGGGCGTGAATTACGTCGACGCGCTGATCGCGGCGCTGCGCAAAGAGCCGGATGCAGCAGAGACCGCCGCCGATGTGATTGACGATCTGCTCGAATACAAGGCGGTGCTGGAACAGGCCCAGGCCATCGACGCCAAGTGGCGGCTGGCGCTGGATATGTGAGTCTTCGCCATGAATTACCATAAGTTAATTATTTTTTAACACTTTTTACATGACAACCTACATCGACACCCTGCTCGCCCAGCGCGGCCAACGCTCGGACATCGAACTCGCCTGGGAGCTGCGCTCGGCACTCGAAAAGACACTGACCAGCGGCAGGAAACTGAACCCCGCGGAAATGCTTGCGTTGCAGGTTTGCACGGTGGCGCATTGCGACGGCATCGAGAGCATCCTGAAGTCCAAACGCAAGTGCATTCAGGCTGCGGCGGATTTCACGCGAGAGCACGGCCTTACGCAAACCGCGAAGATACTGGCGGATGTGGTTAAAGGCGTACCCGTGCCGGGCCCCGTGAGCATGAGCGCGAATATTCGCGGCCAGGATGTGCCCGTAACCCTGCCGCCCGAGCTAAACGACAAGTGGGCCGCCACCGACCTCACCTTATCGTTGATCGACGAGAGCATGGACGATGCCGTGCTCGATTACGTCGCCGAGCACCGCGCTGAATTCGCCGGGATCGAAGCGCCGCCAGATGTCGTGAAAAAGAACACCATGCAGGCGCGCATCGCGGCACTTGCAGCAAAGAAATCCGCGCTCGAAATCGTGCAGGAACTACTCACACACAATAAACCGCGCATGCGCGCCTGCGTCTGCGAGCCGGACCGCACCGGCAAGGCATCGGACTGGCTGGAAGTCCCGGTAGTGCATCGCGCGCAAACGCCGCTCGCGCCGAAAAAAGTCGAACAGTTGCGCGTGCGGCACGGCGACGCGGCCGATGCGCTACTCGCTATTTACGCTGCCGCGAATGGCGTGGAATTTTTTGTGGCGAAGAACGAACCCGGTTTCATACTGCTGTCCGTCGAGGATTGGAAGGAAGGCATCGGCCGCGTCATGTCATGGGCGCGCGACGTCGATTTCCAGGATGAACCGGACGAAATACCGAATTACCTCGAACACGCCATCCCGTTCGGGCTAATCCCCGGCGATGCGCGTTTCTGGCTACTCGTCACGCAAGGCAAGCATGCGGGCAAGGTGATGCTGTCGGGCGACGACGTGCTGGACGACCAGCCGCGCTACGATTCAATAGGCGAATTTTTTGCCGCGCTCATGCTCGACATTCCCCGCGTACTCGGTAGCGGCGGCTATGTCTCCTACGGCCATGAGGAGCACGAGGTGAGCTACTACCCCGAGGAATACGTGCATTGATTCAATGCGCCGCGTTTTTGCACCGCGTTTTGCCATCGACGTAATTACCTCGATCCACCCGCCGCCGCGATCTCGCGGTTGATCATTTCCGAATACTGCGGCGCGGATTTTTCCAGCGTACGCGCCACGTCACGCGCATCGCCGATGCGGCCCGATCTCGCGTAGGCGCGCCCCAGCCCGGCCCACGCTTCGATGAAACCATTGTCCATCTGAATCGCCTGCTGGTAGGCCTTTGCCGCGAGATCGTTGCGGCGCAGATCGGTGTAACTCTCGCCGAGCAGATACACCGTCACCGGCGAATCACGCAGGATGCGCAGCGCGTTATCCAGCGTGATGACCGCGCGGTCGGAGCGGCCGCTCTCGCGAAAAGTCTGCGCCAGCAGATTCCAGCCCTCCGGCACGTCAGGCTCCAGCCGCACCGCTTCCTGAAAACACTCGATGGCGCGCGCGTGCTCGCGTAACTGCGCATGCGCGTAGCCGGCGACCAGCCACCAGCTTGCGTTCGATTTGTCCTTTGCGATGTTTTCCGCGGCGAATTTGGCAAGCCCAGCCCAGTCCTTTTGCTGCTCTAGCTCGCCGATGCGGCGCCGGTTTGATTCGTCGAGTTTCTGAAAATGTCCGAGCAAAATCGGTATCGTGCTGTCGGGCAAAAACGCCATCAGCAACTGCGCTTGCGGCGTGCATGCCGTCAGCGCGGCAAAACAGGCGGCGGCCAGGCTATACCGTATCTTCAGGGCGGCGCTCAAACGCCCTCTGCCTTCAATTCTTCGATGGCTTCAAGCATGCACGTCACACCGTAGGTCAGCACCTTCGCGCCGCAAGGATTCACGCACACCATCAGCGCCTCGGCGATCTCCTCCGGATGCAGGCCGAGTTTCAGCGCACGCTTGATGTGCTGCTTCAGATGCGGCTGATTCGGCGGATTGGACATCTCCACCGCGAGAGCGACGATGTGAAACAACTCATGCATCTTCTCGTCAAAGCGGCGCGGCTTCACGCGTATGACTTCATCAAGCTCCACCAGCACCTTGACGTAATCCGGAAACTTCTCCGCGATCCATGTGTGCGCGGGGTAAATCTTGCCGCGTCGGCGCGCCATTTCCCGCGCGAGGTTGTTTGAGTCGATTGATGCTGACATTGCTTTCTCCTGCTTAAGATGTGATGCGTGCGATTATAGTACCGGGCGGCTCATTACCGATAATCCCCGCGAATGCGGAACGTAGTGAACGTAGCCCCGGAAGTAGCGCAGCGTATTCCGGGGCAGCACATCGACGAAAACAACGGCAGTATGGACGCGAGAAAACCTCGTATCCGAATTTGACGTTCCTCTGCGCGTCCGCGGTAACAATTTCGCAATGGAAGAACTGTTGCCTTGGAATGCGCTGCGCTACTTCCGGGCTACGAATTTTTAAGCGGCGCGTTTTGCGCTTGCAGACGCCGTTTCCAGCACTCGCGTCAAATCCTTTACCGTTCCAGATTTATCAGCAAAATCAACCACTAGAAGCGCCTTCGCCACGGCCTCTCGCGTAAGCACGCGCCCCGCGCAATCCTCGAACTTGGCTTGCAACCGCTCGTGCGGAATCGGGATATCCGACGTTCTGCCCAGCGGCCGATCCACTTTTGTCGGCAACACGCGGCCATCGTTTAGCGTGAGTTTTAATTCGGCATCAAACGGATCGTCGGGATCGAACATCTTGCCGGTGTAATTTTCCGAGCGTACGCGCGGCAGCACGCCTTGCACGCCCGCATCCTTGAATGAATTGTTTTCGAAATAGTCGAGCACGACCTGGCCCTTGGTAAGCGCGCGCACGGTGCAGTATTGCACGCTGAATTTTGCGTCAAGATCACTCTGCGGATCGGGCCGGTTGGTGTACGACAGCCCAAACGCCGGCGTCCAGGTTTCGATTTTCGCGATGTTCGCCGGGTCGAATACGCCGTGTTCTCGCACCAGCGTCAGCGCCGCTTCAATCGCGGCATGCGTGCTGTAGCAACACGGATACTGCTTGTAACTCGCGCCGGGCTTCACCACTTCAAACGGACTGCCCCAGCTTTCGTTCACGCGCGCGGCTTCAAAGTGGCCTGCGCCGTTGTAAAGATTGAGCCAGCCTTGCTTGTGCTCGAACGCTTCCGCGTTGGCAGTGAATCCTTTGCGCGCGAGCAACACCGCCATCAGCCCCGCGCGCGCGGCTTCGCCCACGTGCAACGGCTTGGTCATGGTGCCGAAATTCGCCTTCACGCCCGACGACATCGAGGTGCTCATCGCCAGCGCGGTTTCTGTTTGCTCTACGCTTAGATTCAGCAAGCGTGCGCACGCCGCCGCCGCCGCGAACACGCCGAGTGTTGACGTCGGATGCCAGCCCTTCTCCGAATGATAAAGACCAATGTTCACCGCGCGCCCGATGCGGCAGCCCGCCTCGTAACCCACCGCATGCGCGAGCAACAGATCGCGCAGGCTGCTGCCGTGCGCCTCGCCCGCCGCGATCAGCGCGGGCACCAGCACCGCCGACACGTGCCCCGCGAACTGCGCGGCGGTGTTGTCGAAATCGAGCGCGTGCGCAGCCGTGCCGTTGATCTGCGCGGCATCGAGACACGATACGCGTTGATTCGTGCCGAAGATCAAACAGTCACCCGCCGCTTGCGTGATGGCCTCGCGCAGCAGATTCGGCGCATCCTCGCGCGAGCCCGCCAGCGTGCATCCCACGGTGTCCATCAGCGCCACCTTGCACCAATGGATCGCCTCCGGCGGCAAATCCTCAAAGCGTGTCGCAACAATACGTTGCGCGAGTTGTCTTGCGATGCCCATGACGGATACCCTTTTTATTCCGCGTTCAAACCAGCTTCTTTAACCACCCTGATCCACTTCGCGACTTCGGACTTGATGAACGCGTCGTGCTGCGCGGGCGTCGAGCCCGCCGGATCGGCGCCATTGTCGATCATGAGTTTGCGCACCGCCGGGTCTTGCACCGCCTTCACCAACGCGCCGTTGATGGCATCCACCACGTTACGCGGCAAATTTTGCGGGCCTACCAATCCAAAACCGCTGTTCACCACGAAGCCGGGCAAGCCCGCTTCCTGCATCGTCGGCGTTTCTTTCAACATCGCGGAGCGCTTGACACCGGTTTGCGCCAGCAGTCGCAGCTTGCCGCTATTCACGTGCTGTATCGCGCCCGACACTGTAGGAAATGAAAACTCGATCTGCCCCGCGATCAGATCAACCATCGACGGCGCGCTGCTCTTGTAAGCCACGTGCACGGTGTTCACCTTGGTCAGCAAATTAAATAACACACCCGACAGATGCGACACCGCACCCTGCCCCGCGCTGCCGTAATTAAGTTGCCCCGGACGCTTGCGCGCCAGTGCGATGAGTTGCCTGAGATCGCTCGCAGGCAGCGACGGATGCACCACCAGCCCCGCGGGCACATCGACCACCAGCCCCAGCGCGGTGAAGTCGCGCGCCGGATCGTAGGGCAGGGACTTGGTGAGCGCCGGGTTCATCACGAAACCGGCGGCCACCAGCATTATCGTATAACCATCCGCGGGACTTTTCACCGTGATGTTCGCGCCAATCGCGCCACCCGCGCCGGGCCGGTAATCGACAACCAGTTGCTGCCCAAGCGCCGCACCCATGCGCGTGGATACAATGCGAAAGAAAATATCCGCGTTGCTGCCGGGCGAGCCGCCGATCACCACGCGTATCGGTTTTGCGGGAAACGTCTGCGCCGCGACTTCAACGGCATTAAATGCCAACACTGCAATGCAAATAAGAAGCCAGCGAGTTTTCATCATCATGGCCGCAGTGTAACGCCTTGCCTCGCGTTCGTGCACTACCTAAAATCGGTTCATCCTCCAGCGCAACATTATTTCCGCCGCAAACTCATGAGCGCACTTTCAGTCAGACAAATTACGATCGCGTCGGTGGTGATATTCATCAATGCGACCCTGACGCCCGCCCACGCGCAACAAAAATTCCCCACAAAACCAGTGCGCATCGTCGTACCGTTTTCCGTGGGCGGGCAGCCCGATAGCGTCGCGCGCATCATCGCGCCGAAACTCGCAGACGCATGGAATCAATCAGTGGTGATAGAAAACCGCCCCGGCGCCAGCGGCACGATAGGTTTTGCCATGGTGGCCAAGGCCGCCGCGGATGGCCACACGTTGATGCTGACCTCGGCCGCCTTCACCGCAAGTGCGGCGACACAGCCGGCGCTGACTTACGATCCGCGCAAGGATTTTGCAGGCGTCGCACAACTCGGCGTCAACACGCAGGTGCTGGTGGTGGCATCGTCGTTAGGCGCCAAGTCACTCGACGAACTGGTCGCGCTGGCGAAATCAAAACAGGGGCAACTGGTGTGGGCAACGCCTGGCCCGAATTCGGGGCCGTATCTGGTGGGCGAACGATTCAGGCTCGATACCGGCATCAAGACCATACATGTCGCGTTCAAGGGCGGGCCGGAAATCATCGTCGAACTGCTGGCGGGCCGCTCGCACTATGCGTTCACCTCGCTGGGCAGCGCCCTTCCGTTCATCAAGGATGGACGACTGCGCGCGCTGGCGACCGCCATGCCGCAGCGCACGCCGATTTTGCCGGATGTTCCCACCGTATCCGAAACACTGCCCGGCTTTCATCGCGTGCTCGGTTCTTACGGCGTGCTCGCACCGGCGAAGACGCCGCGCGTGATCGTGCAGCAAATCGGCAAGGAACTCGTGCGCATCGTCAACACGCCCGAAGTTCGCGAACAATTGCAGGCCATCGGCTTGATGACAGCGCCGATCATGGCCGAGGCTTACGACAAAGTGCTGCTTGATCAAATTGACGCGTTAGCGTCACTGGTGCAAGGCATTGGCGGGCGCACCAAGTGATACGGCCCGCATGGGGTTATATTGTAAGTAATTGTTTTTAGAATGTTTTTATCAGGCGGTGCGTCCACCCAATCGTTCCGCCAGCCAATCAGCAACCAGATTCACGCCGACCTGACGATTGTCTTCCTGACAATGATCGCTGCCGCCGTCGTGCGCGGTGAGTATCTTTAGCGTCTTGTCTTGCGCCCCCACGGCGTCATGCAATCGTCGCGCGAATTCGAGCGGCACGATGTTGTCGTTCTCGCCGTGGATGCAATAAAACGGACAGCGAATTTTTTCCGCCACGCCCGCGAGGCGATAATTCTCCAACTTCTTCATGCACGCTTCCATGTCGGGCATGCCGAGTACCCACGGCAACTGAAATGACGGCGCGGAAATTTTTGTGCCGCCGGACTCCATGATCTTGCGGCGGCGCACCCACGCTTCGTGATAATCGAAATGCCCGCCCCACGCCACGCACGCGGCGAAGCGCGGCTCCATCGCCGCCGCGCGCGGCGCGTAGTAACCGCCCATGCTGAAGCCCATCACGGCGATGCGCTTCGCATCGACATCGGCGCGCGTTGCCAGATGTTCGTACGCCGCGCACGCGGGCACTTCGTAGTCAAAGCGGCTGGGAATATTCTGCAAGCGCAACGCCTCGCCCTGCCCCGGCCCGTCGATGGCGAGCACATGGATGCCGCGGCGCGCGATCTCCGCGCCACCGAACAGCACGCTCATTTCTTTTGCGTTATCAAGACCATCAAACATCACCACCGCGGGCGCAGCGCCATCGACATCGGCCTTGAAAAACCACGCCGGCAGCGTCGTGCCCTCATAGGGAACTTCCATGCGCTCGATACGCGGATAACGCCGCGCGATGCCTTTCTCAAAGCAGCGCAGGCACGCGCGATAGGTGTCGCGCTTGCGATCAGACGGTGCGATAAAACGCTCGCCGCAAAAATAATAAATCGCCGCGCGCAGATAGTAGCTGCCCGCGGTCAACGCATGCCCGGCGTTTTCCTCGGCATCGGCGAAGCCTTCGACACGCTGCGCCATCGCGGTCCACTCCTGCCACCAGCGCTCGTTATCCCCCGCGTGCGCACGCAGCTTCTGCCCAACCTGGTCGATCTCACCCAGCGCCGCCGCACCCCAGGTCTGCATCTCGATGCCGAACATCATGCCCTGCGACCACATGTGATGGCCGGGGAAATACTCAAACCAGTGGCTCATGCCTTTTCCTTTGAATTCACAAACGGCACGCAGTGTACTGCGAGCGCGGCCTCGCATCCTTATTGTCGATTTCGTCGGCTTCGTCGGCTTCGTCGCGGTCGTCCGTATACTTGCTTTTCTGCCCGTTTTACAGTTTTCCATTTCTGCAAAATTATGCATTATAATATATTAAGTAAATTATTAATGTATTTAAATACATTACACGTTACATGGCATTCGCGATCAATGATGCGATTCGAGCACGCCGGCTTGCGCTGGGATTGTCCCAAGCCGAAGCCGCGCGTCGAAGCGGTATCCAGCAACGGCAGGTGTCGCACTTCGAGCGCGGAGGCGACGTCACGCTGTCCACGCTCAAGAAGCTGGCCCAAGCGCTCGACATCGAACTGATAACCGTGCCGCGCGAAGATGTAGCCAAGGTGGAAACGCTCCTGACGGTCAAACGCGAGCCGGCGCCTTCAACGTCCTCGACTTCCCTGCTCGAACACTACCAGGTAAAGGAGGACGATGAGCAATCAAACGGCTGACGCCCGCGTCCTGAAAATCCTGCTTGGCGATGTGGTTGCCGGCCACCTGACGGGCTTTCGGGACGGAAAAAGTCTGTTCGTCTTCGATGACGGATACATAGACCGGGGGCCCGGCCGACCAACTCTGAGCCTCGCCTTCAACACGCCGCAAGACGACGCCGCAACAAAGCGCAAGCTGAGTGAAATCCAAACGAGCCGCATGAGGCTGCCGCCTTTCTTCAGCAACCTGCTGCCGGAAGGCGTGCTGCGTGAATACATGGTCAAGCGCCTGAAGATTCATAACGACCACGAATTCGACATGATCGTGGCGCTGGGCGCGAGCTTGCCTGGCGCGATTCGCGCGCTTGCCGCGGACGAGCCCCCTAAAGCCGCGCTTGATTTCCAGCAGGACAATACGCGCTCCGCCAATGATGAAGCGTCCATAAAATTCTCACTGGGCGGTTCACAACTTAAATTTTCAATGATCGAACGCGGCGGGAAGTTTGCGCTGGACGACGGCAACGAGGAATGGATTGTCAAACCCCCGCACCCTATCCACCCCAACGTGCCGGCGAACGAATACACGATGATGCGGCTTGCGGCGGCAGCCGGCATACAAACGCCCGAGGTCAAATTAGTGAAGCTCGACGATATCGATTTATCCGGGCTGGGCGGTTTCTCGATACCGCATTCGGAAACCTGGGCCTACGCGGTCAAGCGTTATGACCGTACTGCCGCGGGCCGCGTCCATGCCGAAGACTTCGCGCAAGTATTCAACGTGTATGCCGACCAGGAATACAAGGCAACCAATTACGACACAATCGGCAGGCTTATCTTTGATCTTTTTCCCAACCGGTTCGAGCAACTCGCTGAATTCATCCGGCGGCTGGTTGTCAACATACTCATCGGCAACGGCGACGCCCATCTCAAAAACTGGTCGGTGATCTATTACGACAAAGCAACGCCCCGGTTATCGCCGGTATACGACCTTGTCTCGACCATCCACTACGTCCCCAACGACAGCCTCGCGCTCAACCTGGGAGGAGAAAAACGTTTTCAATCCATGGACGAAACACATTTCGACCGGCTCGCCCGGCGGATGGAAGCCCCGCCGAAATACGTGCTGGAAATCGTCAAGGAAACCGTGGCAACGGCACAGAAAGCGTGGCCCGGAATAATCGGCGAAGCCGGTCTGCCGGAAAACATGCGTGAACGTCTGCACGATTATTGGGGTAGTCTTTCCAATCTATTGCGGCTGCGGTAGCAAAACACCCGGCGCCAGCAGTTACTAACGGTTAATTCCAGGATGACACAAATTTGAACGACCCTCGCTTTGGCAACCACACGCCGATGATGCAACAGTACTTACGCATCAAGGCCGAACACCCAGACATGCTGGTGTTTTACCGCATGGGTGATTTTTACGAGTTGTTTTTCGGTGATGCCGAGCGTGCGGCGCGGCTGCTTGATATCACGTTGACCACGCGAGGCGCTTCCGCTGGCGAGCCGATCAAGATGGCGGGCGTGCCTTATCATGCCGTCGAGCAGTATTTGGCGAAGCTGGTGAAGCTCGGCGAATCGGTGGCGATTTGCGAGCAGATCGGCGATCCGGCGACTTCCAAGGGGCCGGTGGAGCGCAAGGTGATGCGCATCGTCACGCCGGGCACGTTGACCGACTCGGCGCTGCTTGAGGACAAGCGCGACAACCTGCTGTTGGCGGTGGAACGTAATCGCAATACGCTGGGCTTGGCGTGGCTGTCGCTTGCGTCGGGCCGGCTCACGGCAATGGAAACCTCGCTCGCGAATCTGCCTATCGAATTGGAACGTCTGCGGCCTTCGGAAATTCTCGCCGGCGAACACGCGGATATAGCGCAACTGGATCAGCACGGCGCGCCGGTGACGCGCGTACCAGCGTGGCAATTCGAGCTGGATGCCGCGCGGCGCAATTTGTGCAAACAGTTCGGCACGCTTGATTTATCCGGCTTTGGCGCGAGCGAACTCACCGCCGCGCTGGGCGCTGCAAACGCGCTCATCGAGTACGCCAAGGCCACGCAAGGTGCGGCGATCACGCATGTGCGCGCCCTGCATGTCGAGCAACAAGGCGCTTATGTGCGCATGGATCCGGCCACGCGGCGCAATCTTGAACTCACCGAGACCATACGCGGAGAACCTTCGCCGACATTGCTGTCGCTGCTCGACACCTGCGCCACCGGCATGGGCAGCCGCTTGTTGCGCCACGCGTTGCATCATCCGTTCACCGATCGCGAGGCGTTGCGCGCGCGGCACGGCGCGGTGGCGGCGTTGATCGATTCTGTTTTGCACGCCGGCATACACACGTTGCTGCGCTCGTGCGTCGATGTGGAGCGCATCACCGCGCGGCTGGCGTTGAAAACCGCGCGTCCGCGCGATCTGTCAGGGCTGCGCGACACCTTGAAGCGGATGCCCGACCTGAACGCCATCCTCGCCGGCGCGCCCAGTGATCGCCTTGCCGCATTGGCGGCAGCGCTCACGCCGCAGGACGATCTCGTGGCAATGCTACAGGCCGCGATTCGCTCGGAGCCATCAACGGTGCTGCGCGAAGGCGGCGTGATCGCTGATGGCTTTGACGCCGATCTCGATGAGCTGCGCGCGATACAAACCAACTGCGGTGATTTTTTGCTCGCGCTCGAACAGCGCGAAAAAGCGCGCACCGGCATCACCACGTTGAAGGTTGAATACAACCGCGTGCATGGTTTTTATATCGAAGTCTCGCGCGCGCAAAGCGAAAAAGTGCCCGACGATTACCGCCGCCGGCAAACACTGAAAAACGCCGAGCGTTATATCACGCCGGAACTGAAGACCTTCGAGGACAAGGCACTCTCCGCGCAGGATCGCGCGCTGGCGCGCGAGAAACTGCTCTACGAAAAACTCATCGACGATCTCGCGCCGCATGTTCCGGCATTGCAGCAGGCCGCGGCGGCGCTGGCGGAACTCGACATGCTATCCACGTTCGCACGGCACGCGGCGGCGGCGAATTGGTGCGCGCCGGAATTCACCATCGAGGCCGTTATTGAAATCGAAGCCGGGCGCCATCCGGTGGTGGAAAACGCGGTCGATCAATTCATCGCCAACAATACCCGCCTTGATGCCACGCGCCAGATGCTGCTGATCACCGGCCCCAACATGGGCGGCAAATCGACATATATGCGCCAGGTTGCGTTGATCACGTTGCTGGCGCATTGCGGCTCGTTCGTGCCGGCGCAGCGCGCGCGGCTCGGCCCCATCGACCAGATTTTCACGCGCATCGGCGCGGCGGACGATCTGGCGGGCGGGCACTCGACCTTCATGGTGGAGATGACCGAGGCCGCGTACATATTGCATCACGCCACGCCCAGGAGTCTGGTGCTGATGGACGAAATCGGACGCGGCACGTCCACGTACGACGGGCTCGCGCTGGCGTGGGCGATCGCGCGGCATCTGATCGAAAAAAATCGCTGCCTCACGCTGTTCGCCACACACTATTTTGAACTCACGCAACTGGGCGCGGAGTTTCGCCAAGCCGCCAACGTGCACCTGGACGCAGTGGAACATAAGGATCGCATCGTGTTTTTGCACAGCGTCGAGGAAGGCCCGGCGAATCAAAGCTACGGCCTTCAAGTCGCGCAACTTGCGGGCGTGCCGGGCAGCATCATTCGCGCCGCGCGGCGCAACTTGCAACGCTTCGAGGAGCAAGGTGTCACAGCGACGCCGCAGCGAGATTTATTCAGCAACAATGCCGCGCCGGAGCAGGCGCCCGAGCCAGTTGAACATCCCGTGGTGCAGACCTTGCGCGCCAGCGACCCGGATGCACTGACGCCGCGCGACGCGCTCGAACTGCTATACGCACTGCGCAAACAGCTTGATAAATAAGTCAATAAAAACAAATACTTATGTTCATGCGTAAAATCGTGACCAGTGCGCTTGCATGCGTGCTCACGTTTGCATGCCTGAGTGCAACGGCAACGCAGTTTACCTTCGCCGCATTTGGCGATGCACCCTACTCGCGCGAAGACGAAGAGCGATTTGTCTCGATGATCGCGGAGATGAATCGCGAGCCGCTTCAGTTTTCCGTGCATGTCGGCGATTTCAAGAGCGGATGGAGCGCATGTAGCGACGAACTCTTTGAGCAACGACGCGAGTGGTTCGGCTATTCACATCATCCGCTGATTTACGTGCCCGGCGATAACGAATGGACCGACTGCTGGCGCGCGATTGGCGGCGCGCGCGATCCGCTCGAACGCCTGGCGAAATTGCGCAAACTGTTTCACGCCGATGATTATTCGCTGGGTCAACAAAAACTCAAGCTCACGCGCCAGAGCGCCGCATATCCCGAACATGCGCGATGGGTGAGCGGCAATGTGTTGTTCGCAACGCTTAACGTGCCGGGCGGCGACAATAATCGTGGACGCATGCCGGAAGAATCCGCAGCGCGCGGCAAGGCGCTCGCGGCATGGGTTGAGCTCGTGTTTGGACTCGCACGCGGCGAACGCCGCTCGGGCGTGGTGCTGCTGATGCAAGCCAACCCGTGGTCAAGCAGCGGGCAACCGCGCGCAAGTTACCGGCAACTGCTCGACGGCATCGCACGCGAAACGGCGGCCTTCGAAGGCGAAGTGTTGATGATCCACGGCGACACGCATGTACACCGCGTCGACAAGCCGCTCGCGAATCCGCAAACCGGAAAACCGTTGAGCAACTTCACGCGTGCGGAAGTTTTCGGCAGCCCGGCCGTGAATTGGCTGCGCATAAAAGTAACCGGGCAGAACGGACGAACGATTTTTAATGTAACGCCAGGAAACTGAGTCAGCACTAAAAACTCAGCACTCAACACTCATCACTCAACACCGCCCTTCAGTGATGATGCCCGTGCGGCCCATGCACGTGACCGTGCTGGAGTTCTTCGCTGGTGGCCTTGCGTACCGCGGATATCTTGCCCTGAAAATTGAGCGTCATGCCGGCGAGCGGATGATTGCCGTCGATTACGACTTTATCCTCGGCAATTTCAGTCACGGTGTAGACGACGCGTTCATTCGTCTTTTCCGTGCTGCCCTCGAACTGCATGCCGACTTCGCATTTTTCGGGAAACTTGTCGCGCGGCTCCACCATTACGAGTTCGGCGTCGTACTCGCCGAATGCATCGTTGGGCGTGAGCCGCACCTTGAATCCCTGGCCGACGCTTTTGCCATCGACCGCCTGCTCAACCAGCGGGAAAATGCCCTGATAGCCGCCGTGCAGATATTCAATCGGCTCATCGGTCTTCTCGATAATGTTGCCGTCGCTGTCGAGCAATTCGTAGTTCAACGCCACCACCGTGTCTTTCTCTACTTGCAATTCGCCACGCTCCTCACTAGATCAAGCACCTGGGCCGCATGGCCGCGCGCATTGACGCCATACATCACATGTTTAAGAAGGCCCTTGCGGTCGATGATGAATGTCGAGCGCTGGATGCACTTTTTGGTTTTGCCGTCGAGATCCTTGTCGTGCAGCACGCCGTAGCGTCCGCACACCTCGCCCTCGACATCGGCCAGTAATTGTACACTCAAGCCGTGTTTGTCGCGAAACAGGCCATGTGCGTCGCAGTCGTCCATGCTCACCCCGACCACCACTGATTTCAATTTCGCGAATTCGTCATCGAGATCGGAGAAGTCGATGGCCTCCGCGGTGCAGCTCGGCGTGCCGTCGCGGACATAAAAATACAGCACGACATTGCTGTGGTCCCTGAAATCATTCAGGCTGACCACATTCATGTCCGCGTCCGGCAGTTCAAACTCCGGCGCTGGCTGTCCTGGTTGAAGCATGGTGTTTCGCTGAAACTCCCAAGCCAACGTGCATTAAATTTTGCGTTCCCTGTTTTCCATTCTAGCGGAAATCGGCAATGCGCGATTTTTACCGCGACTCCGGCGGCGCGCCCAATCACGCGCGCCAACATTATAATGCGCACATGGCACATGAATTGCTGGGCGGATTGACACCGGAGCGTTTTTTGCGCCGTCATTGGCAGAAAAAACCGCTGCTGGTACGCAATGCATTGCGCGAACCCGCGTTAAATCTCGGCGCGGCGGATTTGTTTGCGCTTGCCACCCGCGACGATCTGCAATCGCGCATCATCACGCAAACGCGCGGCCGCTGGCAGGTGCGTCACGGCCCGTTCCGCAAGGGTGAAATGGCGCGGCTGCCCGCGCGCGGCTGGACGCTGCTGGTGCAAGGCATCGAGCAGGTGTCGCCGCAAGCAGCTCGGTTGTTGCAGGCGTTTTCGTTCATACCGCACGCGCGGCTTGATGACCTGATGGCAAGTTACGCGCCGCCGGGCGGCGGCGTCGGGCCGCATTTTGACAGCTACGATGTGTTTTTGATCCAGGGCGCAGGCAAGCGCAACTGGAAAGTGAGCACGCAGCGCGATCTCGCGCTTGTCGAGGATGAACCGCTGCGAATACTGAGAAACTTTCGTGCGCGCGACGCATGGACGCTCGATGCGGGCGACCTGCTGTACCTGCCGCCGCGCCACGCGCACGACGGCGTGGCGGTCACGCCCTGCGTCACGCTGTCGGTTGGATTTCGCGCGCCCAGCGCGCAGGAACTCAGCGCGCGTTTTCTGGATTTCCTGCATGACCAGCTGCAAGTCGAGGGCATGTATGAGGATGCGGATTTGCGCAGGCAGGAACATCCCGCCGAAATCAGCGCCGCATCGCTGAAAAAAATCGCGCGCCTGCTCGCGGGCGCGCGCTGGAATGCCACCGACGTTACGCGGTTTGCCGGCGGTTATTTGACCGAACCCAAACCGGAAGTGATGTTCACGCCGCCGCGCCGCGCGCTGAACCTTGGCGAATTTACGGCGGCCGTGCGCAAAACGGGACTGCACCTCGATCTGAAGTCGCGCATGCTGTTTTGCGGCGGCGACGTGTTCATCAATGGCGAGCGGCACAGGCCCGGCACCGACGCGATGCGCGCGCTGGCACGGCTCGCGGACAAGCGCGAGCTTGGTGCCACCGCGCTAAACGCGGCTGCCGCGGATTTGCTGTATGAATGGTATCGTAGCGGCTACGCGTGGCCGGGTCCGGCGCGCTGACTTAACCGTTTAACGGCCATGGAAAAGCCCGCCATACTTCCCATCGCTGAGTACCGCCGCTTCGAGAGCTTTCGCGAATACGAATCGCTGGTCGACTCCGGCATCACGCGCACCGAAAGCATCATTCGCGTGTTCGACCGCGAGCTGGCGCGCGACTGGAATTCCTTTGAGCGCGACCGGCTGCTACGCGAATTTCTGCTGCGCAGCCCCGCCAACCGCCTGATGATCGTGGTGCACCAGAAGCAGAATCTCGAACGCGGGTTTTCGCGCTTTCTGGCGCTGCACAAGCAGTTCGCGCACGCCGTCAAGATTCGCGAGACCCTGCGCGTGGCCAAACACGTCTACGACCCGTTCGTGGTGTTCGACGCCAGCCACTACGTGCACCGCTTTCACCATGACCATATGCGCGCGGCGCAAGGCACGCACGATGTGGAAGGCGCGCAGTTGTTGCTTGACCGCTACGCCGAGTTGTGGGAGGCTTCGGCCCCTGCTGTTTCCGCTGATGTGAGCGGGCTTTGACACAAAGTTTCAAGGGTCAGTATATGAAATCCGCGGATGCTGGCCTGTAAGTGGCAGTTTTGTGTCAACCGTAAAGGCGGGTCAGCCGTTAACCCGGCGGGCAGGTCATTCCTGACCGTTGATATTATTCAATTTTTCTACCTTCGAAGGGAAAATACTGTTATGAACCGTACTCTGATCGCTGCCGCTATCGCGGCACTTATGCTCTCCGCCTGCGGCGACAAACCGACTCCGCCAGTCCCACCCAAAAAAGAAAAAGCCGCTGAAACCCCCGCGCCGACGCCCGCACCGGTTGCCGCACCTGCTGCTGCCCCGGCCCCTGCCGCCGCTGACGCAGCCAAGGACGCCCCCAAAGGCGACGCTCCGAAAGCTGACGCCGCTGCCGCACCTGCCGGCGCTGCGCCTGCTGGCGCTGCTCCGTCCGCCATGGATGCCGCCAAAGACAAGATGGGCGACATGAAAGACAAAGCCGCTGACGTAGCCAAAGCCGCCGCCACTGGCGCGGTTGCCGGCGCCAAAGACGGTGGTGCTGCTGGTGCTGCCTCGGGCGGTGCCAAGGGCGCAATGGACGCGATGAAGAAGTAATTCAGCGCATTCAGTAATAAAAAAACCGGCCCCTCTTGCAAGGGCCGGTTTTTTTCGTCCTAAAATCCTCTCATCCGTTCGTCAGTTCATCAATTCATCAATTCATTACACTGCTGTCCGGTCATTTATCGAATAGATTCAATTGGTTAGTGATGGCGGCTTCGCCTGTTGCGCGTGGCGCTTCGGTAAGTAATTGAATCAATGGAGTTTTCTCGAATAGCGTCAAACTCAAAATCTGTAGAATTGTGTAGAGCGAAGCATCGGATTGCAGACGCTTCTTGATGATGGCGACGAGGACATAAGCCGAGATCGCGATCCACACTTGGGTTTTCACTGCGTTCTCGGAAGTGCCGAAGAACGCCTTGATCCACAAGTGTTTGCTTGATCCACTTGAAGAACAACTCCACTTGCCAGCGGCAGCGATACAGTTGAGCGATGGACAACGCGGGCAAATCGAAATTGTTGGTTAAAAAGACGAGCAGCCGGTCGTGTTCGACATCGTAGAACAGCCTGTCGGACTTGACTTGAAATTGGAGAAGTTGAGGATTTTGAATCTCGGATTTTTTGACTGATTATGCGTTATGAATAATTAGCGCTCGTTTTTTCTCTCTTTTCACCCCGTTTCACCCGCAAGCGGCGCACTTTGGGCGCAATACCGCCATGCGTTTCACGTTCCACGCGAGGCACACCAGCGCCCACTCGCCGCTGACCTTGTTCAACCCGCGT
>CAMDLH010000103.1 GCA_945901405.1 Bordetella parapertussis
CGCCGTGCCAGTTGAACCAACTACACACCAGACGGGCCAATGCGCCTCGTGATAGATTCGCTGTAGTGCGCACCGCCTCGCTGATGCGCGCTAGAATCTCATCGTTGAAGTCTCTGCCAGCAATGACCATGCCGCGCAGCATAGCGGAAAAATTTCTGCTTGTCCAGCATGATTACCAGTTAGCCCCTGAAGGGGAGGGAGTTATGCCGCCGCCAACACCATATCCGCGCCCTTCTCCCCTATCGCGATCGACGGAATATTCGTATTCGACGACGGAATGGTCGGGCAAATCGACGAATCGATCACGCGCAAGCCCTCAATCCCGCGCACACGCAATTGCGCATCGACCACGGCGCCATCGTCAACACCCATCTTGCACGTGCCTACCATGTGCCAGCTTGTCTGAATCGTGCCCTTCATATAATCGAGCAGCCCGGCATCGTCGTTGACCTCGGGGCCTGGCCGCGTTTCGCGCACGATGAGTTGTTTCATCGCCGGTTGCTGCGCCACCTTGCGCGCAACACGCATGCCGTCGAGGAACAACTGCGCGTCGGCCTCGTGCGACAGGTATTTCGGATCCATCGCCGCCTGCTGCAAAGGATCGTTCGATTTTATGTGGCAGGTGCCGCGCGAATGCGGCTGCAGCACGGTGATGCCGAAGGTGAAGCCCGGATGCGGATCGAGCCCCTTGTCGGGCGTGCGCGCGTAGCGATCCCGGCCCGACAGCGGCAGCAGCCGCAGCACCAGATCGGGTTGATCGGTTTTGTCGCTGCTGCGGTGATTCATCTGCGCCGTGGCCGAGCAAATGGTCAGCAGCCCCTCGCGCTTGAATATGAAACGCAGGCCTTCCTTCAATTTCAGCAACGGGCTGCGCAGCACGTCGTTGATGGTGATGGGCTTGGCGCACTCATAGGTGATGCGCGTGTTCGGATGATCGCGCAGGTTCTCGCCCACGCCCGGCAGATGATGCTGCACATTGATGCCGTGCTTTTGCAGAATCTCGCTGTTGCCGATGCCGGAGAGTTCGAGCAGCTTGGGTGAAGCCAGCGGCCCGGCGGACATGATGACTTCGCGCCGCGCTTTCACGGTGAAATCCGTGTTGCCCAAGCGGTAAGCGACGCCGGTGGCACGCTTGCCCTCCAGTACCACGCGCGTGACGATGGCGTTAGGCAGTACCGTAAGATTTGCGCGCTTTAACGCCGGGTTGAGATAACCCACCGGCGCGCTGTTGCGCCAGCCATTGCGCGTGGAATATTGCAGGTAGAACGCGCCTTCGTAGCTGCCGTCGTTGTAATCGTCGAGCTTGCGGTAACCAGCCTCGCCGCAGGCATCGAGAAACGCATCCGACAGCGGATCGAATTTCGTCAGCGGCGTGCAGTGTATCGGGCCGCCGCGCCCGCGTATCGATGGATCGCCCTCGGGGAAATCTTCGAGGCGCTTGAAGATCGGTAACAGGTCGTTGTAACCCCAGCCTTCGCAACCCAGGTCGCGCCAGCGGTCGTATTCCTTGGGGTCGCCACGCACAAACAAATTGCCGTTGATCGAACTGCACCCGCCGATCACCCGCCCGCGCGTCCAGCGCTGCGGCTGGCCATTCAGATGCGTCTGCGGCTCGGTCATGTACGGCCAGATCAACGATTCGTCGTTCAACACATGCGCCACATACAACGGCACCTTGATGTTGAAGCTGGTGTCACGCCCGCCCGCTTCAAGCAGCAGCACCTGATGCCTGCCGTTGCCCGACAACTTGTCCGCCATCACACAGCCCGCGGAACCTGCGCCGACAATGACGTAATCAAATGCAGTGTTGTTGGGGATGGACTTTACGTACATAAAAACCCTTTAAAAACAATTACTTAAAAACATTTAACTACAGATTAACGCGGCTTTACACAGATAAAGTCAAAAACAACCGTGCAGTGTGTGCTGGGTTTTGATCCGTGAAAATCTGCGTTCATCTGCGTCAAAAAAGCCGTTGAACTTACTGCGGCGGTATCTTCGCGTCGCGGATCACCTTCGTCCACTTCGGAATCTCCGCCATGATGTATTTGCGAAATTCATCCGTGCCGCCAACCGCGGGCACAATGCCCTGGCTCACCAGGCGTTCTTTCACGTCATTGAATTCCAGCGCCTTGATGGTGTCGTTGCTCAGGCGCGCCAGTATCGCGGGCGGCGTGGCCGCGGGCGCGATCAGGCCGTACCAGGAGCTTGCGTCATAACCGGGCAAACCCGCCTCGTGCACCGTGGGCACCTCGGGCAGCACCGCGCTGCGTTTTAACGTGGACACCGCGAGCGCGCGCAGCCTGCCCTGTTGTATCGGCGGGATCGTGGTGGCGAGCGAGCTGAACATGAGTTGCGCCTCGCCGCTGATGGTGGCTATCGTCGAAGGCGCGCCGCCCTTGTACGGCACGTGCGCCATGCTGAGTTTTGCCATCGACACGAACAACTCCATCTGCAAATGCGTGATGTTGCCGGTGCCGCCGGAGGCGTAATTCAACTTGCCCGGATGCGCACGCGCAAGCGCGATCAACTCCTTCACATTCTTAGCGGGCACCGACGGATGCACCACCAGCGCGGACGCGCCCATGCCGATCAGCGACACGAAACCAAAATCCCTGGTGATATCAAACGGCAGTTTCGCGAACAACGTCGGCGCGCCCAGCGTGGCGTTCGCCAGATACATCACGTGCCCGTCGGGTGTGGAGCGCGCCACCATTTCGGCGGCGATGATGCCCGCGGCGCCGGGGCGATTCTCGACGACTACCGACTGGCCGAGCGACTCGCTCATGCGTTGCGACACCGCACGCGCGGCAACGTCGGTGGCGCCGCCGGGCGCGAAGCCGGAAACGATGCGCACGGTGCGCGATGGAAATGACTGCTGTGCATGCGCCGCCGTGATGCCAGCCAAACCCGCCGCAATGCCCGCGATCCATACTGATTTATTGTGTGTAAACATGTTGAGCCGCAATTTACCAGCACGCGGGGTGCGCTGCCAGTGTTACCGCGTCAATTGAGCGAAAATCTGCGGTATAGTTGGACGTCACTCGCCGCTTTACATTGCGCCCACTCCCACCCGCCCGGATGTTTATTCTTCGCCTCAATTCACGATTGCCGCCACGCGCGCTTGTGATCGCCTGCTGGTCGATTGCGCTCGCACCGGTTGCGGCTGCGGCCACGCCCGCCGCCTACCCAACGAAACCGATACGCATGATCGTGCCCTTCGCCGCGGGCGGCGGCACCGACGTGATGGCGCGCGCGGTCGCGATCAAATTTACCGAGACCTGGGGCCAGCCGGTGATCGTCGACAATCGCGCCGGCGGCAACGGCAACACCGGCACCGAGCTGGCGTCGAAGGCGCCCGCGGATGGCTACACGCTGCTGGTGAATACCAACGCCACCATCGTCATCAATCCGCACCTGGGCAAAATCAGCTATGATCCGGTGCGCGATTTTGCACCCGTGTCGCAGTGGGCGACGCTGCCGTTCGCGTTGTTGCTGCACCCTTCCGTGCCCGCGAAATCGGTGTCCGATCTGGTGGCGCTGATCAAGGCCAAGCCGGGTGAATTCAATTACGGCTCGTCGGGCAGCGGCGGCGGCGCGCATCTCTCCGGCGAGATGATGAAGACCATGCTAAAGCTCGACATGCAGCACGTGCCATACAAAGGCGGCAACCCGGCGATCATCGCGCTCGCCGGCGGCGAAGTGAAATTCATGTTCGTGAGCATATTGACCGCGACACCGCTGATCGAATCTGGCCGCGTGCGCGCCATCGGTGTGACCAGCAAGAAGCGCTCGCCATCGCTGCCCAACGTGCCGGCAGTCGCCGAGTCACCGGGCCTCGCCGGCTTTGAAACCGACTTGAGGTACGGCATGCTCGCGCCGGCGAAAACGCCGCCGGAGATCGTGGAAAAGCTCTACCAGGAATCGCGCCGCATTTTAATGCTGCCGGAAACACGCAGCCGCTTCGAGCCCACCGGCACCGTGATGGTCGGCAACACGCCGGCGGAATTCGCGAAAATCATCAAGGACGATCTGGCGAAATGGGCAGTGGTGATCAAGGCGTCCGGGGCAAAGATGGAGTAAGGACGACAACATCAAGGACTTTTTGACACGGATTTACGCGGATTTACGCGGATAAACTACCCGGCTCGTCATTCCAGCCAGCGCCGGAATGACGGATCATGGTTAATCAGCGTTCATCCGCGTAAATCTGCGTCTATGAACTTCGAACTTAACGGAGATTTCAATTGAAATCAGCAAAAAAACCAGTAGCGCCAACCTGGCCGCTGGACATCTACAACGTATTCAAGCAGGTCAACATCCGGCAGGTCGCCTACGTGCCCGACGCCGGCCACACGCAGCTCATCAAGAGCTGTCACGCCGATAAAAACATGCGTGCGATTTCGCTCACCACCGAAGAGGAAGGCGTGGCCATGCTCGCCGGCTCGTGGCTCGGCGGTGATCGCGGCGCGCTGCTGATGCAGTCATCCGGCGTGGGCAACTGCATCAACATGCTGGGCACCATACGCGAGTGCAGGTTTCCGCTGCTGATGCTGGTGACCATGCGCGGCGAATGGGGCGAATTCAACCCTTGGCAACTGCCGATGGGCCATAGCACGCCCAATGTGTTCAACGACATCGGCGTGGTGGTGCGGCATGTCAACGAACGCGCGCTGGTGGGCGAAACCGTGTTCGCCGCGGCGATGATGGCGTTTCAGACCAATCGCGCGATTGCCGTGTTGATCGGACAACGTGTGGTCGGTTTCAAGGACTGGAGCAAATAATCATGAAAAAAATAACATCCAATCTCGACCGCCGGTTGGCGGTGCAAACCATACTCGCCGGGCGTGGCGATTCACTGCTCGTCACCGGGCTAGGCTCGTCATGTTACGACGCCGGCACGGTGGATCATCCGAGCACGTTTTACCTGTGGGGCGGCATGGGCGGCGCGTGCATGATCGGCGTCGGTCTCGCCATCGCCCAGCCCAAGCGGCGCGTGCTGGTCATCACCGGAGACGGCGAAATGTTGATGGGGCTGGGTTCGCTCGCCACCATCGGCACGGAGAAACTACCCAATCTTTCCATCATCGTCATCGACAACGAGTTGTATTCCGAGACCGGCATGCAGCCCACCCACACCAGCCGCGGAGTCGATCTCGCCGGCGTGGCGAAGGCTTCCGGCTTCGCCACCACCGGCACGATATCGACACTGGCGGAAGTGAAAACGTGGATGCCGAAACTCTACAAAACGCCAGGGCCGGTATTCCTCGATGTGAAAGTCAACGCCGCCCGTTATCCGCTGTCGATACGCCTGCGCGACGGCACGCACATCAAGAACCGCTTCCGCGAGGCGCTGCTGGGGCCGAAAGCATTCGACTAAAGGAGCACGCCCGTGACTGTCGCAACGCTCGATAACGCAGTACTCGACTACACAATCGTCCCCGCCGATGCCGCGCTGGGCGCCGAAGTGCATGGGCTGGATCTGCGGCAACTGAACGACGCCACCTTCAAGCGCATTCATGAGGCATGGCTGCATCATCTGCTGCTGGTGTTCAAGAACCAGACACTGACCGCCGAAGACCTGGTAAAACTGGTGAACCGGTTTGGCACGCCCATAACCTCTTCGGGCCTGCATCAGCGCAAGCTCGAAGAGCGCACCGCCAATAAATTGTTCGACCTGCCGCCCGAAGTGACGGTGGTGACGAACCTGCGTGAGAACGGCAAGCCGGTGGGCATCCTCGGCGACGGCGAAATCGTCTGGCACTCGGATTTCTCATTCAAGGAGCGCCCCACCGCCGCGCGCATGCTGGTGGCGATGGAACTGCCGCCGCAGGATAAAGGCGGCAATACACAGTTTCTAAACGCCTATGCCGCATACGACGCACTACCTGCCGAATACAAGCAGCAACTGACAGGCAAGACCATCAAGCAAGGCAACATCGTCGACACCGCAATGAAGCTGCGCCCTGGGGCGTCGCTGAATGACGACATACGCACGGCGCACGGCCCCAGCCACCCAATAATTTCCACCCACCCGGAAACCGGCTGCAACCTGGTGTTCCTAGGCCGCCGGCACGCCGCGTTCGTGAACGGCATGACGATCGAAGACTCCGAAGCGTTTCTAGATGATCTGTGGGCGCGCGCCACACAGGAGCGCTTTTGTTACGAGCACCGCTGGAATAAAGGCGATGTCGTGGTGTGGGATAACCGAGCCAGCGTACACAGGCGCCAGGGGTTTGATCCCGAATCGCGGCGCGTGCTTTATGCGGCACAGGTTGAGGGGCATAAGCCTTACGAGGCACCGGATGCGTTGACGCGGCCCGCGCATGGGCGTGCAAGACAAAGCGCGTGAAGTCATACTCGCCTCGCGCACTTGTACGTGCGCGGGCGCTGCGCAAATCATGGACGGATGCCGAATTACGCTTATGGCAATTGCTGAGAAACAGAAGCCTGCATGTGCACAAGTTCAGACGGCAACACCCGGTCGGGCCATACTTCGCCGATTTTGTTTGTCTGGATAAAAAGCTGGTTGTTGAGGTGGATGGTAGTCAGCACATGGAACGTAACAAGCGCGACTTGAAACGAACTGCATTTTTGGAATCACGCGGCTTTCGCGTCATTCGATTTTGGGATAATTAGGTACTGACGCAGACTGATGGTGTTATGCAAGTGATTTTTGAATCGCTTACCAGCCCCTCACCCTAGCCCTCGCCCCACGAAGTGGGGAGAGGGCTAGGGTGAGGGGCGGAAGCAAACCACAAAACTCGGAAGATTAGACATGGACACACCCACCGCAACACTAGCCAAATACCAGATGTACATAGACGGACAGTGGACAGCCTCCGCGTCCGGCAACCACTTTGAATCCGACAATCCGTTTCAAGGCAAACCGTGGGCGCTGATCCCGCGCGGTAACGCCGCCGACGCCGACCGCGCCGTGCAAGCCGCGCGCAAGGCCTTCACCACTGGTGCATGGCCCAAATTCAACGCCACCCAACGCGGCGCGCTGTTGCGCAAGCTGGGCGACCTCATCACCGAGAAATCAAAATTCCTCGCCGAGATCGAGGTCAAGGACAACGGCAAGCTCTATGCCGAGATGAGCGCGCAGACCGCTTACATGGCGCAGTGGTATTACTACTTCGGCGGCCTGGCGGACAAGATCGAGGGCGCGGTGATCCCCATCGACAAGCCCGACACCTTCAACTTCACGCGCCACGAGCCGCTGGGCGTGATCGCGATGATTATTCCGTGGAATTCGCCGCTGCTGCTGATCGCATGGAAGCTCGCGCCGGCGCTGGCGGCGGGCAACACCGTGGTTATCAAGCCTTCCGAGTACACCTCGGCCTCGGCGCTGGAATTCATGAAGCTGATCGAAGCAGCAGGCTTTCCGCCGGGCGTGGTGAATGTCGTCACCGGCTTTGGCGCAGAGGTCGGCACGCCGCTGGTGGAGCATCCTCTCGTCGCCAAAGTAGCGTTCACCGGCTCCGACACCACAGGCACAAAAATCTACGAAGCCGCCGCGCGCGGATTGAAACGCGTATCAATGGAACTCGGCGGCAAGTCGCCCAACATCGTGTTCGACGACGCGCATCTCGATAACGCGGTAAAGGGCGTGATCTCCGGCATCTTCGCCGCCACCGGCCAGACCTGCATCGCCGGCTCGCGCCTGCTGGTACAGCAGAGCATTCACGATCAGTTCGTCGATAAGCTCGTCGCCTTCGCCAAAACCGCGCGCATGGGCGACCCGATGAGTCTCGACACCCAGGTCGGCCCGGTCACCAACAAGCCGCAGTTTGAAAAGATACTCAAATACCTCGATATCGCCAAAGGGGAAGGCGCGCAAACGCTGTTGGGCGGCGCCAAGGCTACCCGCCCGGAGTGCGGCAACGGCTGGTTCGTCGAACCGACCATTTTCGGCGGCGTAAAAAACAGCATGCGCATCGCACAAGAGGAGGTGTTCGGGCCGGTGCTGTCGGTGATTCCGTTCAAGGACGAAGACGAAGCCATCGCCATCGGCAACGACGTGGTGTTCGGTTTGGCCGCAGGCGTGTGGACGCAAAACATGCGCCGCGCGTTTATGATGTCCGAAAAGCTGCAAGCAGGCACGGTGTGGGTCAACACCTATCGCGCGGTGAGCTACATGTCGCCCTTCGGCGGCTACAAACGCAGCGGCCTCGGACGCGAGAGCGGGCAGGAAATGATTTACGAATATCTGCAAACCAAGAGCGTGTGGATATCCACTGCTACGGAAGTGCCTAATCCGTTTATTTTGAGATAGGTCAAAAGCTTTTTTGACGCAGATTTACACAGATTAACCTCAACTGCCGTTCCCGCGCAGGCGGGAACCCATAACACAGGGGCACTTGAGGCAATGCATGGGTTCCCGCCTGCGAGGGAACGACAGTAGTGGGTCTTAATCTGCGTTCATCTGCGTAAATCCGTGTCGAATGTTTTTTTGGGAGCGTAACCAATGTATGTAGCCAACGCCAAACGCCTAACGCTAGCGGGCGCGCGCAAGATGATGTCCACTGCGATGGGCATCGCCGAAAAAGAAAATATTCCGATTGCGGTGGCGATCGCCGACGCGGGTGGGCATCTGATTGCACTGGAGCGCTCGGACGGCGGACGTTTTCACACCGTGCATTCTTCAACGACAAAGGCGGTATGCGCGGCATCGAACAAACGCCCCACCACGGCCAAGGGCGCGCAGGCGCAAACGCTGGATACTACACATGCAATCGGTTTGGCACTCGCCGCCGGCCCCGAGCGCTGGACGGCGATGGAAGGCGGCTATCCAATCATCGTCGATGGCGAGTGCATCGGCGGCATCGGTGTCAGCGGCGGCAATTGGGAATTTGATGATCGCGTGGCGCGCGCCGCTGTCGAGTCGATCGGTGCTGGATTCCTAATAGACAAAAAATAGTAAATAAAAACAATTACTTACGTTATGAGCACTTTCAAGCCAATCAACGTCGCATGCCTCGGCATGGGCTGGTGGTCGGACGTACTCGCCGACGCCATCAAGAAATCTGACAAGATCAACATCGTGTCGTGTTACACGCGCTCTGAAGACAAGCGCAACGCGTTCGCAAAAAAATATTCATGCGTGGCAGCACCGAGTTACGAAGCGATCCTCGCCGACAAAAACATCGACGTCATCATCAACACCACGCCCAATAGCGTGCATCGCGAAACCACCGTCGCCGCCGCGCAGGCCGGCAAACATGTGTTTCTCGACAAGCCGATTGCCAATACCGTAGCCGATGGCCGTGCGTTAAGCGAAGCCTGCCGCAAGGCCGGCGTGGTGCTTGGCATGGGTTATCAGCGCCGCCGCGAGGGCCAGTTCCGCTGGATCAAAAAGCAGATCGACGCCGGCATCTTTGGCAAACTGGTCAATGCCGAGAGCAACATCAGCCGTGATCGTCTGGGCAAAATTGATTTGAGTTCGTGGCGCTATCAGGCCGCGGGCATGCCCGGCGGCGTGATGCTGCAAATCGGCATTCACTATGTTGATGTGCTCACCTACCTGATGGGGCCGGTCAAAGCGGTCAGCGGCCGTAGTGCGCAACTGGTGCTGCCCGGCGACAACCCCGATGTCGCCAGCCTGATACTC
Organism: Bordetella parapertussis; assembly: GCA_945901405.1. Taxonomy (GTDB): domain Bacteria; phylum Pseudomonadota; class Gammaproteobacteria; order Burkholderiales; family SG8-41; genus CAMDLH01. The sequence continues at coordinate 9,614 of CAMDLH010000103.1, forward strand.
GAACACGAAAACGGCGCGCTTTCCACGGTGAACGCGAGCTACGCCTCGGCGTCCGAGTATTACCTGATGAACATCTACGGCAAGGATGCCAGTGCGTACTACGATCTTCACACGGGTTTGCGCTGGCTGAAACGCGGTTCGGACAAACCCGAAGCCGTGAGCTACAACAAGATCGACACCTTCGTCGACGAGCTTGAAGAATTCGCCGCCGCGGTGCGCGGCGTGGGTGCCCCCGAAGTCGATGGCGAAAAGGCCACGCTGTCGCTGGCGGTGATGCGCGCGGGCATACGCTCGGCGCAGGAAGGGCGGCGGGTGGAGATTGCGGAGATATTGGCGGATCCCACTGCCTGATTCAGCAGGAGCAACATTTGTGAAATTCTCAAACCTCCCAACACCGTCATTCCAGCGCAGGCTGGAATCCAGTGTGTACCTGCGGCGCAAGCCGCTAAATAATGGGCTACGCCGGCGTTTCAACCTGGATTCCAGCCTGCGCTGGAATGACGGGTTGGTGTGGATATGCCGACTTGCTTTGCTCGCCATGGCATTTGTTAGTCCCGTGTGCCACGCACAGGAACCCTACCCCAAACGCACCAACGTAGAAATGACCGTGCTGTTCCCCGCCGGTTCCTCCGCCGACGTAACCGCGCGCCTGTTGTCGCAAGGCATGACCAAGCAGCTCGGTGCAAATGTAATCGTCGTCAACCGTCCCGGCGCGGGCGGCGCCATCGGCTACAAGTACGTCGCTGGTCGCAATGCCGACGGCTACGCAATGGTGTGGAACTCCAATTCGGTTTCGACTGCTTATCACTCAGGGCAGATGAATATCGATTACAAGGCGTTCGACCCGGTGGCGCGCGTGCTGATCGAAACACCGCTGATCGCGGTGCGCGCCAATGCAAAGTGGAAAACTTTCAACGAACTCATCACCGACATGAAAGCGCAGCCCGGCAAGATCACCGTCGCCAATTCCGGCATCGGCAGCCACACGCACATCACCAGCGTAGCCCTGTTCAAGACCGCCGGCGTCGAGGCAAACGACGTGCCGTACGCCGCGGCGCAAGTGGTGCCCGCGCTGATGGGCGGGCATGTGGATGTTTTAGTGCTGTTGCCCGGCGCGATTGCGGGCCAACTGAACGCCGGAACCGTGCGCATACTCACCGTGGTGTCGGCGCAGCGCGATGCACTGCTGCCCGGCGTGCCCACCGCGCAGGAGCTCGGCCACAAGGTCGCGCTCGACGCATGGCGCGGCATCACCGTGCCCAAGGGCACGCCGCGCGCGGTGATCGCCACGCTGGAGAGCGCGATTCGCACTGCCGTGCAAAGCGCGGAGTTCGCTGGCAGCAGTGAAAAGCTTTATGTAAAGCCGGCTTTTATGCCGGCTGCGGAGTTTGGTGGTTTAATCGGCAGAGAAGACGCCGAGCTTGCAAAATTGATGGCATCGATCGGATTGAAAAAATAACCCCAACTTTTTTGACACAGATTTACGCTGATTAACGCAGATTAAAATCGCCCTGCAGTTATCCGCGTAAATCCGCGTCAAGGATTTTGACCTTTGCTTATAATCAAAATGAATACTCCCAACTGGCGCTGGCCGCAAAACAAACAAATCGCCGTCTGCTTTAACGTCTGCCTCGAAGCATGGTCGGACGGCAAGGCGCCGGGAATCAGCCCCATGGGTAATCCGTTGCCCGCCGGCGTGCTCGACAACATGGCGATCTCGTGGGCCGAGTATGGCCCGCGGCGCGGCATCTATCGGCTGCTTGAAGGCTTTGCAAAGCACGGCGCAAAGGCCAGCGTGCTCACCAACGCCATCATCGCCGAGCGTCACCCCGCCGCCGTCAGGGCCGTCGCCGACGCGGGCCATGAAATCGTTTCGCACTCGTACGCAATGGACGTGATGCCGGCGATGATGAAGGAAGACGACGAGCGCGCCAATCTCAGGCGCTGCACCGGTCTTTTGCAGAATGTTTCAGGCAAGGCAATCAAGGGTTGGCTATCCCCGCGCGCGACGCCCAGCGCGAATACGCCGCGCCTGCTCGCCGAGGCGGGCTACGCGTGGTATGGCGACACGCTCGCCGACGATCTGCCGTGGGTCGAGACTTTTGGCAACAAAAAAATCGTCGCGATTCCGCTCAACACCGAAGTCAACGACATGCGCTCGATGAAGGACGGCGCGCCGGTAAGCTCCATCGTCAGCACCTTCGAGGAACAATTGACTCGCGTGCGCGGCCACGAAAAAGGCCCGGTGATCATCGACGTGACCTCGCACGCGCACATCTTCGGCCGCCCGCACGGTGCATATTTTTATGAGCGCGTGATCGAGATCGCCGCCAAGGCCAGCGACGTGTGGGTCGCCACGCGCATGGAAATCGCTCAAGCAGTCCTGAATCGGGAGTCGTGAAATGAAACCACTCATCGCTTTCGCTCTATTGTTGCTTGCAGGCTCTGCTCACGCCCAAACCGCTTCGACAAGCTCAGGACAGGCCTACCCCATCAAGCCGATACGCATGGTCGTGCCCGTGGTGCCCGGCGGCATCGTCGATGTGGTGGCGCGCGTGCTGGGACAGAAGATGACAGAGCATACCGGACAGAACGTTGTGATCGATAACCGTCCCGGCGGGCTCACCAACGTGGGCAGCGAGTTTGTCGCGCGCAGCCCTGGCGATGGCTACACGTTGTTGTTTCAGTCGTTGCCGATGGTGATCAACCCCATGGTGCTGGGGAAAATCCCTTATGACTATGAGAAAGACCTCGCGCCGATTTCGCTTACGGTGAATTCGCCGTATTTGCTCACCGTGCATCCTTCGGTGCCCGCGCGCACGGTGAAGGAATTGATCGCGGCGGCGAAAGCGCGCCCCGGCAAGATCACGTACTCGTCGGCGGGCAATGCGAGCAACCTGCATGTGGCGGTGGAACTATTCAACGTGCTCGCAGGCGTGAAAATGCTGCACATCCCGTATAAGGGCGGCGGGCCGGCGCTCACCGCGGTGATCGGCGGCGAAGCTGATCTGTCGATACTCGCCGTAAGCGCGGTCATGCCCTACGTGAGCGCGGGCCGCTTGCGCGTGCTGGGCATCACCAGCCCGCGGCGCATGAGCACGCTGCCGCAAATACCCACCATCGCGGAGGCCGGCGTGCCGGGCTACGAGTTCTATGCGTGGGTCGGCGTGCTTGCGCCTTCCTCCATGCCCGCGCCACTCATCAGTAGCGTCAGCAGCATCGTGATCAAGGCCACGCGCTCGCCCGATCTCATCGAACGCTTCAACAAGGACGCCACCGATGTCGTTGGCAATACGCCCGCGGAGTTTCGTGCCTTCATTCAGGCCGAGGCGAAGCGCTGGGCGCGCGTGGTAAAAGAATCCGGCATGCGCGTGGAGTGAAAATCGAAAACCTTTTTAGCCACGGATGAACACAGATGAACACAGATGAAAACCCACCCTTGTCATTCCCGCGCAGAGCCTGTCCTCGAATGCTTTAATCGGGGACGGGCTCTGCGCGGGAACGACATAGCGGTTAATCTGTGTTCATCTGTGTTCATCTGTGTAAATCTGCGTCAAAAACGCCTTTGACCTTTACGAATCGTCTCTAAATGAAAATATCAGATTACCTGCTGCAAACACTGGAGACGAACGGCGTCTCGCACATCTTCGGCAACCCCGGAACCACCGAATTGCCTTTGGTGAAAGCCTGCGAGCAACGCAAGAATCTCAAGTACGTCGTCGCGCTGTCCGAAGTCTCCGCCGTGCCGATGGCCGATGGTTACGCGCGCGCGAATCGCACGCTGGGCGTGGTCAATCTGCATGTCGCGCCCGGCTTGGGCAACGGCATGGGCACGCTCTACACCGCGGGCATCGCGGGCACGCCGCTCTTGGTGCTGGTGGGCGGGCAGGACCGGCGCTTTTTGCACACCAATCCTATTCTGTGGGGGCCGGTGGAGAAAATGGCGGGCGCGGTGTGCAAGGCCGTGTTCGTGCTCAACACCACGTTTGATGCCGCGGCCAACATTCGGCGCGCATTGCGCATTGCGTTGACTCCGCCGTTCGGCCCGGTGGCGCTGATCTGCCCGCCTGATCTGCTTGAAACCGACATCGACGCGGCGCCATCAGCGGTGACACCTGCCGCGCTCGCCGGGTTGTCGAACGAACAGATACGCGACTACGCAAAGTTTTTGCGCGCCGCGAAAAAACCCGCGATCATCGCCGCCGAAGACGTGCACTGGAACAACGCCAGCGCCGAACTCGACGCGGTAGCGCTCGCGCTTGGCGCACCGGTTTACGCAGCACCCTACACCGGTGTGTTGCCGGTTGACGCATCCTCGACAAGCTACGCCGGCTATCTGCCGCCGAGTCTGAAGCAGGTCGCGGACAGGCTCGCGGCACATGACACGCTGCTGTTCGTCGGCGGCCGCGGTTTGCGCAACACGCTCTACAGCGAGGCAACCCTGCCGCAGCGCAAAGCCTGGCTCGGCAACGATGCCTCGGCCACCGCGCCGGGGGGTGATGAGAGCGAATACGAACTCGCGACCGTCACGCATCTTAAATCCGCGCTGACCGCGATCGGCGACGCGCTCGGTTCCGCGTGCGCGCAAGGCAAGGGCACCGCACGCGTGGCGCTCGACCTGCCCGCCCGCGATGCAAAAGTTTTGCACCCGACACTAGCCATCCACGCACTGCTGGAAAAATTCTCCGATGCGATCTGGCTCGATGAATCGGGGCTGTCCACCTCCGACGTGCGCCAGTGGATGCAACTGAAGGCCGGTGAATACCTCATCAACGGCAGCGGCGGCATCGGCTGGGGGCTTGCAGCCTCGGTGGGGGCGGCCATCGCGCGGCCGACGCGAAAAATCGTCGCGGTGATCGGCGACGGCTCGGCACTGTATGCCTCCGAAGCGCTGTGGACCGCCGGTCATCACGGCACGAAGATATTGCTGGTGATCCTTTCGAACCGGCGTTATGCAACGCTGAACGCAGCCGCATCGCGGCTCGCGGGCGGGCCATTGAAATCGTTCACCATCGAACCGCCGGTGATTGACTTTAGCGGCCTGGCGAAGCTCTACAGTTGGGATTATTCATCCGCCACCAATGCAGGTGAGTTCGATGCGGCACTGGGCAAACTCGGCGGCACGCTCGCCAACAACACGCTGCTGGAAATCAAGCTGGATCCAGAGTTGCAGCCGGTTACGGCTTCCCGGCATTTTTAAACGGCTTGCTTCGCGTAAAACGCCGTCAGCGCCGCCGCCAGCCGCTCGATATCGCTCGCATCCATGCCTTCGTGCGCGGGCAGGTAAAGAATATTTCCGAACACGCGCCGTGCTTCAATCGCCGGCGCGCGGCCCTCGGGCGCATCGATCACGCCCAGGCTTGACGTGCCGCACGCGGCGTCAAAACCATGTGATGCAAGGTGATTGATCAGCGTCTGCGCACGGGGTTCTTCCACCGGGAAAACCCAGTGCGTGTGCGATTGCGCCTGCGTGCCCACGTGCCGCAATTGCGGCGCGAGCGACAGCAGTTGCCGCGAACACGCGTTGCGGCACGCAATACACGGCTGCTCGCCCTGCATGATGCGCCGTAGCATCAGCCGCAGCAGCGGCAGCGATGGACGCTTGCGGATGCCGTTGAAAAACTCCACGCCGGCAAATCCGCGCACCGCGCCCGACACGACCTTTTCGTGCGTGGTGCCCAGCCAGCGGCACGCCACGGCAAACGCGCCGTACACCGTGCGATTATTGAAGAACGCAAACAGCGAGTACTTGAACAGCCGCGACAAATAAAACGTGCGCGTCTGCAGCGGCCAGCGTGTCATGCATTCGCGCACTTTGTCGCGCAGCGCAGTATCGCGAAAACTCAATACCGCGCCGCCCAGCGCAGTGGCAGTCTTGATCGGACCGAAGCTGAACATGCGCACATCACACGCAGGCTCGCCGCGCCATGCGTCGCCGGTGTACGCCTGAGCGCAGTCCTCGATCAGTAAGATATTGTTTTTATTGGTAAATTTGGAAAGCTCCTGCATCGGCATGCGACTGCCGAATAGGTGCGCGCTGAGCAACGCGCGCGTGCGTGGCGTCAGTGCGCGTTCGAGCGCCGAGCGCGAAACACTTAACGTTTGCATGTCGAGATCGACCGGTACTGCGATAAGACCATGCGCCTCGATCACGCGCGCCATGTCGAAAAGCGTGGCTGCTGAAACGAGAATCTCGCTGCCTTGCGGCAGAGCAAGCGTGCCGAGCAGGGCATCGAAACCGCTACGCACGGAAAGGCAGGCAAGCATTGCGTGGCCGTCGTTCCAGGCGCGTGCAATACTTTGTTCAACACTTGAAGCATCGCCGAATGTGAAGCAACTCGCGATGCCGCACGCAAGATCAGTCCCGCCGATGTCGATGCGCTTGCGGGGGATCATGGATGCTTGACACTCCCTCGCCCCGCTTGGGGGATCAGGGCGCACTGAAAGCGGAGAAGAGGGTTGGGGTGAGGGGACTCGCATCTTCAGGGGAAGCGGCGCTTCCCCTACCTTCACCCTAACCCTCTCCCGCCCCAGGGCGGGCGAGGGGATTTCTTTGTGAGATGAATGTGTTTCTAAGCGACCGGCGGCGTCCAGCCCGGCGGCTGCGTCTCCACAAACGACGGACGCGCGGCTATACCCTTGTGCCATGCGGCGAGCTTGGGCGCGGTCGCACGCCAATCATGCGGATAGCGAAAATCGACATACTGCAATCCGACGCCGAGCACGAGATCAGCCAGGCTGAAGCGGTTGCCGACGAGAAAATCGCCGCCCTTGAATGATTTTTCACCCAGCGCGATGGCGCGTTGTACGCGGCCTTCCTCGCGCTCCATCTTGTCGCGCAGTTGATGCTCGGGCGGACGGCGCGTCTCGAAGATGCGCTGAATCGCGGCATCGATAATGCCGTTGCCCAGCGCCTGCCACCACTGCGCCTGCCAGTAGCCAGGCGGGTCGCGCGGCGTGAACGAGCGGCCATCGACGTGGTCAAGATAGTGCACCACCAGCGCGGATTCGAACATGTAATTGTCGGGGCCGATTTCCAGCGCCGGCACCTTGGAGAGAGGGTTCTTCTCGATGATGGGGCTGTTATCCGCCCACGGATCCTCGACCACGAACTCGACGGTGAGGCCCTTTTCTGCGATCAGCACTCGCGCTTTACGCACATAGGGCGAGGTCGGCGATCCATACAACTTCATAATCTGTCTCCTGAAAACCTGCTATTGAAAGGTGATATTTTACCCCGGCGAGGCTTCCACATGCTGCGCTGTTTCGTAAACTTGCGAATTTCGCTACGATGCACCCTCCGTAACCGTCGCCACAGGCGTAACTCATGATCACCGTAACCCGCATCGGCAAACACCTTGGCGCGCAAATCTCCGGCGTCGATCTGTCGCAGCAGATCGACGACAACACGTTTGCGCAAGTAGCGAATGCATTCTTCGACAACGAAGTCGTTTTCTTTCGCGATCAGAATCTCACGCCCGCGCAGCAAGTCGCTTTCACGCGCCGCTTTGGCACGCTCGAAGCGCATGTGCGCAAGGAAGCGCGCCTCGGCGGTCAGGATGAAATTTTTGTGTTGTCGAACAAGCTCGACGCCGCCGGTAAAGCCATTGGCGCGCAAGACGCGGGCCGCTACTGGCACAGCGATCTGTCGTACAAACGCGAACCGAGCATGCTTTCCGCGTTGTATGCGGTGGAAGTGCCGGTGAAAGACGGTGTCGCGCTGGGCAACACCTATTTCGCCAGCAGCACCGCGGCCTTTGCCGCACTGCCGCAGGCCATGCAGCAGCGCTTGCAAAAGATGCGCAACGTGCACAGCTACCGCGAATACCGCTTGAAGAACTACGCCGCGCAGCAGGAGGATGAGCGCCGCGGCATCCGCACCGTGCTGGAACACGCGCCCACGCCGGAGCAGCTCGCCAGCGTGCCCGACACCGAAATGGACGTGGTACGCGTGCACCCGGTGACCAAGCGAAAAGGCCTCTTCATCAACGACGGCCACACGGCGTATCTCACGGGGATCTCGCGCGCCGAGAGCGAAGCCGAGCTCGCCAAACTGTATGCGCACATCACGCAGCCGGAGTTTGTTTACGCGCACCATTGGCGCGTGGGCGACCTGTTGATGTGGGACAACATCGCCGTGCAGCACAAGGCGACGTTTGATTACGACCCGCTGCCGCGGCTGATGTATCGCACCACGGTGCGCGGCCCCGCTGTTACGTAACCAGGAACCACGCATGAAATCCATCAACGTACTGTCCGCCACCGGCATGCTCGGCTCGGGCTTCAAGGAAGAGACGCTAAAGCGCGCGATGGCGCTGAAGCCAGACTTCATCGGCGCCGACAGCGGCTCGACCGACCCCGGGCCGCATCATCTGGGTTCGGAAGAAACGCAATTCTCGGATGCGGCCTACAAACGCGATCTAAGGTTGATGATCCTCGCCGCGCGCGAAGCGAAAATCCCGGTGATCGTCGGCAGCGCCTGTACCGCGGGCACCGACGCGCAGCTCGAACGCCTGTGCGGCATCGCCCGCGACATCGCGCGCGAGGATAAAGTCTCGTTCAAGCTCGCCGCCATCCACAGCGAGCAGAACAAGGGCTATCTCAAACAGAAGCTGCGCGAGGGCCGCATCAAGCCGCTCGCCAACGCGCCGCATTTCGATGAAGCGGTGATCGAGCGCAGCGCGCACATTGTCGGCATGTGCGGCATCGAACCCTATATCGAGGCGCTGAACAACGGCGCGGAAGTCATCATCGCCGGGCGCTCCAGCGACACGTCGATATTCTCGGCGATGCCGGTGATGAAGGGCATCAACCCGGCCACGGTGTGGCACGCGGCGAAAATTCTTGAATGCGGCGCGGCCTGCGTGGTAATGCGCAAGTATCCGGACTGCATGTTTGCCACCGTGTGTGACGACTATTTCATCATGGAGCCGCCGAATCCGGATTACCGCTGCGACCCGGCCAGCGTGGCCTCGCACAATCTGTATGAAAACGCCACGCCATATGAGCTGGTCGAACCGTCGGGCACGTGCAATATGTTCAACGCCAAGTATGAGGCAATTTCGGATCGCGCGGTGCGCGTGTCGGGCAGCACGTTCAGAAAAGCCGAGCGCTACACCATCAAGCTCGAAGGCGCGGAACTCGCGGGCTATCAGAGCATCGTCATCGGCAGCGTGCGCGACCCAATCATCCTGCGCCAGTTTGATTCGTGGCTCGCGGACTTGATTCAAGCCGCGAAGGCTCGCATCGCCGCGGTGATGGGCGCGGACATCGAAAGCAAATACCGTCTCGACACGCGCGTGTTCGGCAAGAACGCCGCGATGGGGCCGCTGGAGAGCGAAACAAAGATTGGGCACGAACTGGGACTGCTGTTTCAGATCACCGCCGAATCGCAAAAGCTCGCCACTAGCCTCGCGCGCTCGGTCGGGCACATCGCCGTGCATTACCCGGTGCCGGAGTGGACGGGCCTCATCACCGGTATTGCGTTCTGCTACTCGCCCGCCGAGATCGACCGCGGGGCGTGTTATCGATTCAACGTCAATCACGTGGTCGAGCCCGCGTCGCCGCTGGAGATGTTCAAAATCGACTATGAAAATACGTAAGTGAGTGTAAGGTAAACACGATGAAACTCTGGCAGATCACCAAACTCATCCGCAGCAAAAACGCCGGCCCGTTTGAACTCACGTTCGACGTGATCTTCAAGGATCGCGCGGGTTACGAAAAAGTGCGCGACGCCAAACTCATCAACGCCGATTGGTTCGGCAAGACGTTTCACACCAAGCCCGAACAGGTCATGATCATCAACTACGACGCCGCCAACGCCATCAAGATCACCATACCGCGCCCGGTGATTTCAGGCGACGTAATGGACACCGATGTATTCGGCGGCCAGCAGTACGGGCCGCTGGTGGAGTTAGACGTTCCAGCGTAATTTACTGTAAGTTATTGTTTTTAAATAATATTTTTGACGCGGATTTTGCGGATTAACGCGTATTAAAACCCAGCGGGTTCGGTCCTTTAATCTGCATTCATCTGCGTAAATCCGCGTCGAAGAAGTTTTTTGGAAGAACTCCAATGCCACAAGCCAACGGCCTGATTACCGTCCGCCTCCACCCCGCCGCAGCGGAGCACGACGAAGAATTCAACGACTGGTACAACCTTGAACACGTGCCGCAGGTCACCGCCCTGCCCGGCTTCGTGCGCGCGCGCCGTTACTTCTGCGAGAAATCCGACATTCGTTATCTCGCGTGGTATGAAACCGAAAACGAAACCGTCGAGGCTAGCGCGCACTTTCAGAGCATCGTCACGGGCCCGACGCCGTGGTCGCAACGCATGCGCGGCATTTACGGCGCCAACCGTGAACGCATGAATTTCAAACTGATGTGCGACGTGGCCAATGCCAGCGCCGCGCTGCATGAGTTACACGACGCCGGCGCGCCGTGGATGTATATCGTGCACACCGACATACCCGATCACATCATCTACGAATACAACGCGTGGTACGACAAGGAGCATCTGCCGCGCTGCGCCAACATACCCGGCGTGCTGCGCGCGCGGCGCTACACGGCGGCGGCCTGCACCTCGGGCACGGTGGCGCCGCGTTACCTCACGGCCTATGAAATGACCGGCGCCGACATCTGGGAAAGCCCTGCCGCGCTGCTCGCGCGCAAGACGCCGTGGACGGAGAAGATGCGCTCGCTGTTCAGCAACACGCGCCGCGCGCTCTATAAGCTGGTGGCACCGAACGTGACGCACGGGCAGGCGGTGAAGATGCGGCGCGAACATTTACTATGATTACCATGAACAACCTGCTGCTCACTCGCATTGACGACCGCGGCGAAGCTGGAAGCATCGCCTACATCACGGTCAACAATCCCGAGCGCCGCAACACGCTGGGCATGCAAGGCAAGCGCGAGATCGCGCACACTTTCAACACGCTCGCGCGAGACGACAGGCTTCGCGCCGCCGTGATCACCGGCGCGGGCGACAAATCCTTCATCGCCGGTGCGGATATCCACGAAATGAAAGACCTCACGCCCGAAGAGGCCGAAGTCGAACACACGTTGACGCATGTCGCCAACGAATCGATACGCCGCTTTCCGGTGCCGGTGATCGCGCGCGTCAACGGTTATTGCCTGGGCTTCGGCATGGAGCTCGCCGCCGCGTGCGACATGCGCGTGGGCGCCGACAGCGCAAAATTCGGCATGCCTGAAGTGCGCGTGGGCATCCCGTCAGGCATGGAGGCGGTGCTGCTGCCCAAGCTGATAGGTTGGGGCAAGGCCGCTGAGTTGATCTACACCGGCGACATCATCGATGCACAAGAGGCCTATCGCATTGGCTTCCTGCAAAAGCTGGTGCCTGCGAGCGAGCTCGATGCCGCCGTGGAAAAGTGGATCGCATCGATTCTGCTTGGCGGCAAACGCGTGATGCGTCTGCAAAAAACGTTGATCAACGATTGGGAACGCATGTCGGTCACCGACGGCATATTCGCCGGCATCCGCGCCTGCGTGGAGTCACGCCGCACCGACGAGCCGCGCCGCATGATGCAGGCTTTCATTGATCGTAAGAAACCGGCCAAGCCGTAGCGCGTCTCGCTCTCACGGCAACAAACATGTACCTGTTCTTCGACACCGAAACCACCGGCATCCCCAAGAACTACAAAGCACCGGCGTCCGATTTAAATAACTGGCCAAGGCTGGTGCAAATCGCGTGGCTGGTCGCCGACGAAAGCGGCCACGAAATCAGCAGCGCCGAGCACATCATCAGGCCCGATGGATACACCATACCGCCCGCCGCGGCGAAGATTCACGGCATCACCACGAAGATGGCGATGCAAGACGGCATCGATATCAAGGCCGCGCTCGACGCCATATCGAGCGATATCGGTAACGCGTCCGCCCTCATTGCGCACAACGTTCAGTTCGACGAAAAGATACTCGGCTCGGAATTGCTGCGCGCCGGTTACGCCAACCACGTGGAAGCCAAGCCACGCAAATGCACCATGCAGTCAGCGACGAACCATTGCCGCATCCCCGGCCCGTATGGATACAAATGGCCCACGCTGCAAGAGTTATACAAAAAATTGTTCAGCGAGGAGTTCACGGGCGCACATCGCGCGCTGACGGATGTGCGCGCCTGCGCGAAGTGCTATTTCGAACTCACGCGGCTGAAGGTGTTGATTTGATGCCGTTTATTTGGAGTGCGGGAGCTTGCTCCCGCTTTCAGCACCAGCGCCCGGCC
>CAMDLH010000104.1 GCA_945901405.1 Bordetella parapertussis
TCGCTCGACGGCCACACCTTTGAGGCCAGCCGGGTAAACATCACATTGAATGACGGACGGCAATTCAATACGCGCTGCGAAGTCGCGCTGGGCCACCCCGCCAACCCGATGACAACCGAACAGCGCATCGGCAAGTTTCTCGATTGCGCGGCGGCAGCGTTGACGCCGGTGACCAAACCGCAAGCGATGCAAATCGCCGATGCGGTGAACGAACTCGACAAACTCAGCGAAATACGCGGCTTGATGAAGTTGCTGGCATGAGACCATCGCTGGACAATAAAGGCCTGCTCGGCGACATTCGCGTCATCGACCTGCCGCGAACGGATCGCTGATTCAGACTTACTTTATCAATTAAAACAATCACTTACATATCATGACCAACGACGGATACTACGAAGTTTACTGGCCGCGCACGCCGCGCCAGACCGGCATCAAGCCGCTTGCGGGCAGGCTTGAAACGCTGAACAACAAGACCATCGCGCAGGTGTGGGACTACCTGTTTCGCGGCGACGAAGTGTTCGCGCTGCTCGAAGAAGCGATCAAAAAAGAATTCCCTTCGGTCAAGTTCGTGAGCTGGCGCGAATTCGGCAGCTCGCACGGCGGCGAGGAAAAAGAAGCGCTCGCCGGGTTTGCAAAAAAATTCAAGGCCATGGGGGTCGATGCCGTCATCAGCGGCATGGCGTGTTGAGGCTCCTGCACGCCCGCCGTGTTGCGGGCCAGTGCGGCGTGCGAGGCGCTCGGGCTTCCGACCTCTTCGCTCACCTGTGAAGGATTTTTGCGCCAGGCCGCGATGACCTCCATCGGACTGGGCATGCCCAACATTCCGCTGGCGCTGGTGCCCGGCCACATTGGCATCAAGAGCACGGACGAATTGCGGCGCGACGTGATCGAAACCACCGCGAAATACGTGATCGAAAACCTCACGCAGCAACCCGCGGAGAAGCAAGCCACCGGCGAACCGGCCGCGCGCGACATCGTTTTCAAGGGCGGCTTCAACGCGCTCAATCAATTTTTCTACGACAACGAGTGGTCCGACGGCCTGCCCATCGTGCCGCCGACGTTGGAGGCGATTGAAGCGTTTCTTAAATTCACCGACCGCGACCCGAACGAAGTACTGGGCGTGATCCTGCCCGACAGCCGCGCCGCGACCATCTGGAGCATTGCGGTCAACGGCGTGATGGCGGGCTGCAAACCCGAATACATGCCGGTGCTGATCGCGGCGATTGAAGGCATGTGCGATCCGGCATACGGCGTCGAGCACAGCGGCAACACGCCCGGCGGCGAGAATCTGATCATCATCAACGGCCCCATTATCAAGCAGCTTGGGTTCAACTACACGCAAGGCGCGCTGCGTGACGGCTTCGTGGCGAATACGTCGATCGGCCGCTTCTGGCGTTTGTATCTGCGCAACGTCGCGGGATTCCTGCCGCACAAGACCGACAAAGCCACCTTCGGCAACACCTGGCGCGTGGTGATGGCGGAGAACGACGACGTGCTGAAAAAAATCGGCTGGGCGAACACCGCCGAGGAGATGGGCTTTAATGCGGGCGACAACACGGTGACCGTCGCGCGCTACACTGGCGGCGGCTCGTTTTCATCGGTGTCGGGCAGCACGCCCGAAATGCTTTTGCCGTATGTCGCCGACTCGGTGAAAAAATATCACATGTGGCAAATCACCTTTACCACCAGTCACGGCAACGGCATGCTGCGCCCGCTGGTGGTGCTAAGCCCGATACTCGCCGAGACCATCGCCAAGGCGGGCTGGTCAAAAGCCGATGTGAAAAAATATCTCTACCATCACGCGCGCCTGCCTGCATGGGAGTTCGAGCGCCAGTTGCGCGAGTGGAACATCCGCGGCGTGTGGGATCTGAAAGACGACGTGAAGCACGGACGCATACCGAAAGTGTTTCACGAATCCGACGACGAAAACCGGCTGGTGCCCATCGTGTGGGAACCGGAAGATTTCATGATCGCCGTGTCAGGCGACCCGCTGCGCAACAACATGTACGTGTTCGCGCACAACGGGTTCCTGGGTTATCCGACGGGTAAAAAAATCCAGTTGCCGAACGATTGGGAACAGAAGCTGGCGCAAGTCCAGTCGGCGTGATGGCGGGCTGTCAGAAACCGTGCCTATTGGACGTAGCTCGACACCGGCCCGCGCAGGAATCGCACCACGGAGTGATCTCTTCTGAGTCGCCCCTGTGGCCCTTGGGAATCATCCAATTGTAATGAGGAACAACCCATGAGGTTTCAGCGCGCCTGCAATCGGTATAAGCCTTAGCCACTTTTGTACGTGGTTTTCTTCCTGGAAAAATTGCCTCTATCGGGGAGAGTTAAATTGCGGCAACGCGCGCATCGCGGTGCGCCTTTCGGTTCATCGCACACATGTCGGGTCCCAACAGGTGCGCAAACCCTCGTCAAGCGCGTCAAGCTGCCGCATTTCCTCCGCGTCGAGCGCGAAGTCGAAGACCTTCGCATTCTCCTCGATACGCGCGTGGCGCGACGATTTTGGTATCGCGCCGACGCCACGCTGCAGCGCCCAGCGAATCATGATTTGCGCCGCAGTCCTGGCGTGCCTGGCGGCGATCTTTTGCAAGCGGGTGTCGTTGAGCTTGTGGGCACGCGCCAGCGGGCAATAGGCCACCAGCGCAATGCCGTGCACGTTGCAAAACTCCTGCAGCTCGCGCTGGTAGAGAAAAGGGTTGAACTCGACCTGGTTGACCGCCGGCACCACGTCCGAGCTGGCCATCAATTCCTTGAGATGCGCAATGGTGTAGTTGCTCACGCCGATGGAGCGCGCGACACCGCGCTTGCGCAGTTCGATCAGTGCGCGCCACGAATCGCCGCGCTTGCCCGGCTCGGGCCAATGGATGAGGTATAGATCAATGTAATCCAGCCCCAGTTTCCCGAGGCTCGCCTCGCCGGCCTTGACCGCGCGCTCGAAGCCCTGATCTGCATTCCAGAGCTTGGTGGCCACGAACACCTCGCCGCGCGGCCTCGCGGATTCACGCACCGCGCGCCCGACATCGGCTTCGTTGCCGTAAAGCGCCGCGGTATCGATGTAGCGATAGCCGCTGTTTAGTGCGTGCAGTACGGCATCCTTGCAATGCGCCATTTGATACACGCCCAAGCCCAGCCGCGGCATGTGGGCGCCGTCGTTGAGCTGGAGTGTGGAGTCCAAGGCGAGGTGCATCCTTGCTATACCGCTGGAAAATCAGTTCGGCTTGAGGCCGATTTCCTTCATCACCTTCGCGAATGCCGCGATATCGGCGCGCAGCTTCCTGTCGTGTTCCTCGGGTGTCGTCGTCGAAACATGAATTCCAAAGGACTCCAGACGTTCCTTAAGATCGGGAGAATGCAAAACGCGCGCAATGTCTCTGCTGATTTGTTGCCGCAGAGCGAGCGGCGTACCCGCGGGCGCATAGACGGCACTCGCACCAACCAGCGTCCATTCGGGCAAGACGTCCGCTATCAGCGGCACGCCCGGCAGTATCGGATGCCGCTGCACGATCGGCACCACTTTGCCGTCCTTGATCAGGGATTGCGCAACCAGAACAGAGACAACCGTAAAATGCGCGCGGCCCGCGGCGACTTCGATCAGTGCCTCGCCCGACCCCTTGTAACTCACGTGCTGCGCCTTGGTGCCGGCGGCAATGCGAAAGCGCTCCGAGTTCATGTGGTCCATGCCGCCGGCGACGGGAGAAGCAAAGAAAACCTTGCCCGTCCGCGGCTGCGCGTACTCCACCAAATCCTTGACGGTTTTTACGCCCATCGCCGGCCCCACCACCACCACGGAATTGGGGGTGTAAAGTTCGGTGACGCCCGAGAAATCCCTGAGCGTGTCGTAAGGTAAGTTATTAAACATCACGTGGCGCACGGCGATGGAGCCGGAGACAAATAACAGCGTGTAGCCGTCAGGTGGCGATTTGGCCACCGTGCTGTTGGCGATGATGCCCTGCCGGTTATCGATCACCAGGGACTGCTTCCAGTAATCGCTCAACTTGGGCGCGATTACCCTCACGGTGGCATCGAGCCCTGTCCCGGCGGCGGCCGACACTATTGCACGAACCGGCTTGACCGGAAAGGTTTGCTGCGCCGGGACGGTGGATGCAAAAAGGGCGGCACAAGCAAAAACGCCCGGCGCGCAAGCGCGCGCGCGAACAAACCATCTAGACGCATCGAACAGCGCCAAGACGCAACACCAACCACGCTGGCGACAGGCACTCACCATTCCCTCCTCCCTTCGGCAGACCGGATTGACGCTTTTATCAACTTTCACACGTAACGTGCTTGCACTGTATCGGCCGCGCCGGCATTGGTCAACTTCATCGCAACACTTCATCGCAACAAATCAGACGGCCAACGTCAGTTATGCGGGCCCGTCGCACGATCAAAACATCATCTGCCCGCCGTTGATCTGCAACGACTGCCCGGTAACGTAGCTCGACGCCGGGCTGCACAAAAAGCGCACCACGGTGGCAATTTCCTCCGACGCGCCCTTGCGACCCAGCGGAATCATGGCGTCGCCCAGCGGCGCGGTGCGGCCCGCCGCGCGCGTGGTGTCCATCTGGCCCGGCGCGATGCAATTGGCGCGGATGTTGCGGTCACCGAATTCGCGCGCGAGGCCGCGCGTGAAGCCCACCAGCCCGTGTTTGGCCACCGAGCCGTGTATGCGTTTTTTCGCACCCGACAGACTCATCATGCCACCCAGCGTAACGATGCTGCCTCCGCCGTTGGCGACCATCGACGGAATACACGCCTGCGCCAGATAAAACGCGCCGTCGAGCGTGATCGAGAGCGGCGTGCGCCATTCTTCGTAACTCATTTCGAGAAACGGCCGCTCGGTGCGCACCGAGGCGTTCAACACCAGAAAATCCACGCGGCCGAATTTTTTCATAACCGCGTCGACCATGCCCTTCGCCGCTTTCGCGTCGGCGATATCAGCGACATACACCTCGGCCTGCCCGCCCGCGGCGCGGATTTCTTCCGCGACTTTTTTTGCGTCGTCCACCGAGTGCCGCGTGTTGATCGCGACCGCGGCGCCGCCGCGCGCGAGTTCCAGCGCGGTGGCGCGCCCGATGTTTTTTGCAGCACCCGTGATCAGTGCTACTTTTCCCGCGAGTTCCCTGGTGTTGTCCGCCATGATGCTCTCCGTTAAATAAGTTTTGGGATTTTAATCCTGCCTTCACCCGGACTATACTATGGCCGCACATTGGCAATCGAGCAAAGCAAACAAGGATTTCGCATGACGTACAAAACTCTGGAAGCACGCCCCATATCGGGCAACATCGGCGCCGAGATTTACGGCGCCAATCTGAAGGATCACGACAACAAGGCGATGTGGGATGAGTTGCAGCGCGCGCTGCTGGAGTTCAAGGTCATCGCCGTGCGCGGGCAAAATCTCACGCCCAACGATCAATTGGCCGCTGCCAAACATTTCGGCGAGCCGAATTTTTATCCGTTCGCCAAGGGCATGGATGAAATTCCGCAGATGACGCACGTGATCAAGGAGCCGCACGAGCGCGAAGCCTTCGGCAACGACTGGCATTCCGACACGCCGTACCTCGCCGAACCGCCGCGCATCACCACGCTGTATGCCATCGAGACGCCGCCCAAGGGCGGCGATACGCTCTACGCCAACACGCAGGCGGCGTACGACGAGTTGTCCGCCGGCACCAAAAAAATGCTCGACGGCTTGATCGGCGTCTTCAGCGCGAGTCTCAAGCACCGGCCCGGCGGCGACCGCGTGGCGCACCACAAGCGCATCGGCGCGATGCCGGTGACCAACTCTGAGAACGCCGATCGCTTTGAATCAAAACACCCGATCGTGCGCACGCATCCGCAGACCGGCAAGAAGGCAATCTATTGCAGCTCGCTGCACACGCTGCGCCTGGATGAAATGACCGAGCGCGAAAGCCGCCCGCTGATCAACATGTTGAACGATCACGCGATCACACCAGAATTCACCTGCCGCGTGCGCTGGGAACCGGGCCAGATGACGATCTGGGACAACCGCTGCACCATGCACAACGCGATCAATGATTACCACGGCACGCGGCGTGAGATGCGGCGGTTGACGGTGGGGCCGGAAAAACCGTTTTAACCGATGGGTGAAACCCATCGCAAAGCAATCTGCGTTTGCGATGGGTTTCACCCATCCTACATGCACTATCCGCCCAAGTGCACCGGCGACTGCTGCAATTCGCCGCGTTCGATGCGCGTGACGACTTCGGTCAGTTTTTCGTGCGCATCCACGGGCAGGCCATAGAGCCTGCCCTTCTCGGCGATGAAGCCGTTCATCAACTGAATCTCGGTGCGGCGGCCCTTGTGCATGTCCTGCCCCATCGATGGGCGCTGGATGCCGGCGCGCGGGCTTGCGGCCGAGCGCGCGATCATGATTTCCTCGATCTCGGCAAGCGCATCGGCGCTGCCTTCGGAGGCTAACGCCAAGCGCTCTGCATCCATCTTGCCGAGTTTCTCAAGCTTGTAGCCGTGCGCCTGGCCGATGCGCACCGCCTGCCCGCCCAGCCGTATTGAAAACCGCCGCACCGCGGTGTTGCCGTCGATCTGCTTGCCGCCCCAGCCGGTGGCGGCGGATACGCCGTTGCGCATGCCGTTCTGACACAGCTTGGTCCAGCGCTCGCCCCACAGGTTGCCGGTGGCCTTGCTGCTGTCGATCACCGAAAACATTTCGGCAAGCTCCTTCACGCGCGGCGTGATGTTGCCGTGCGTCTCGCCGACGCGAAATACCGTGTGTTTGTCGCCGCCTTTTTCGACGAAGCGGCGTATCTTACCCGGCTCGTACAGCTCCACCGAAATCGACGAGGCGATGACGCCCACGGTCTTGCCCCAGCCGACGATGGCGGCGATTTTTTCTTCGTTTATGCAATTTTGCAGCGACACCACGAAGCCGCCAGGCGCGAGATACGGCTTGATCATCATCGCCGCCCATTCGGTGTCATAGGACTTCACCGCAACGAACGCGATATCGATGGGCTTTTGCCTGGATAGCGACTGCAACTCGGTGACATGCAGCGTCTTGGCCTTGGTGACGGTGAATCGTTCCTCCGGCGTCACGCCATCCAACTCCAGCCCGCGCTCGCGGATGGTATTGATGTTCTCCGGCCACATGTCGATCAACGTCACATCGTGCCCGTGATGCGCAAGATAGCCGCCGACATAACCGCCCAGCGCGCCCACTCCCACCACCGCGATTCGTTTACTCATGATCTTCTCCTTGCAATTCACGTCAAATTCAAGACCTTCGACACAGATTTCGCGGATGAACGCGGATTACCCCGAGTTCATCTGCGTAAATCTGCGTTAATCCGCGTCAAAAAAGATTCTGACTTTCAATCCGCCCGTGCGCCGGAGTCCTTCACCGGCTTCGCCCAGCGATTGTAATCGTCGCGCAGCATTTTCGTGGTATCCGCGACGGAAACGGCGATGACTTCCGCGCCATCGGCGGCCATGCGCGAATTCACCTCTGCATCTTTCAGCTTGCGCGCGATTTCCACGTTGAGTTTATCGACCACCGCGCGCGGCGTACCGGCGGGCGCGGCGATAACGTAGAACGACTCCACCACAAAACCCGGAAGCCCGGACTCCGCGATCGTCGGCACCTCCGGCAGCGGCGAGTAGCGCTTGGAACTGCTCATCGCCAAGCCGCGCAGCCTGCCGCCGCGCACGTGCGGCAGCATCGGCACCACGCTGGAAAAACGCATCTGGATGGCGCCCGCGAGCAAATCCACGATCGCAGGGGCCGCGCCCTTGTAGGGTATGTGCAGCGAGTCAATGCCGGCGAGGCTGTTGAACAACACGCCCGCAAGGTGCGTGGCCGAGCCGTTGCCGGAAGAACTGTAATTGAGCTTGCCAGGATTCGCCTTGGCGTGCGCGATCAGTTCCCTCACGCTGGTTGCGGGAATCTTGGGATTAACCACGAGGTAGTACGGTGAATTCGTCGCCGCCATGACGGGCGCGAAATCCTTGAAGGTGTCGTAACGCAGCTTGCCGTAGAGGTGCGGATTAATGGTGAGCACCGCGCTCGGCGTGATCAGCAGCGTGTAGCCGTCGGGCGCGGCTTTGGCGACGAGTTCCGCGCCGAGGACGCCGCCGCCGCTGGGCCGGTTGTCCACCACCACCGGCTGGCCCCAGGACTCGTTCAATTTCTGCGCGATGATGCGCGCCAGCGTGTCGCTGCCACCACCCGCCGCGTAGGGCGAAATCAAGCGTATGGGTTTCGTTGGATAGTTCGGCGCGGGCGTTTGCGCATGCGCCCCGCCACACACCAGCGCGAACACAATCGTGATGCACGTCGCGCGCATCACTTCGCGACCAGTGCGATGATTTTCTTCAAATTGCCCTGTGTCTCGAAATTTTTCAACAAGCCGTAAAGTTCTTTTGCTTTTGTCTCGCCCAGCGCCGGCGTCACCAGCCCGTCGAATTTGCCCCACACTTCATCCTCGCTCATCGGATTATCGGCGTGCCCCAACACGATAGTCGTGTCCGCGTGCAATGGCTTGGCTTCGCCTTCGACGTATACATCCAGATGCGCTTCGTATTGCGGTTGATCGGCCACGACTTCGAGTTCGGTGACGGCGGCGATCTCTTTGAGCTTCGTATCCTGCGTGAGTTTGTCGGTGAAGTCGGATGCCACCAGCCGATAGCCCGTCAACCCCATCGCCATGCAGTAACGCACGCTGAATTTGTGCGCCAGCGGTGTTTGCGGATTCAATTGATTCGCCACCACCACCACGTTCGGATGCACGGTCGCATGCACCTTGGTGATTTTGCGGCCCGCCACCTGTGACGCCAGCTTGCGCGAGGTCTGTATCGCCGCATGCGTGGCGCGGCAACTGGCGTAGGGCTTGAAGCCGTTGCGCTTCAGTTCCCAGTAGCTGAAATCCATGGGCGGCACTTCAACTTTCCTGTCTTGTATGAATGCGTCGAGCAGGCCTTTTTCGAGTTCCAGCAATTTTGTCGAGGACTGAAAACCTTCCTTCGCGAGTTCAGCCGCGAGAATGCCGTCCATCGCCGCCTTGCCGCCGTGAAACGGTTTGGAGTGCGTGCCGAACGAGCCGACCAATCCGCCCGCCGTGGTCGCGGCAGCGCCGATGGCATATTCAGTTTGCTGCGGCGTAAGTCGCATCAGTATCGAAGCAACCACCGACGCAGCGACACGGCCGAACACCGACGTCGGATGCAGGCCGCGGCGATGCAGACTGCGCCCCACGCCCGGCGGGCCGCCGCCCGCCAATCGCGCCATCACTTCAAAGCCGGTGATGAAGGCGGCGAGCGTGTCTTTCTCGCTGCTATTCAACGAACCCGCAACCGCCAGCGCCGCAGTGCCGCACACGCAACTGATGTGGCCCGCGCCCATTTGATGCGAATCGTCGTAATCCATCGCGTGCGCCATGGTGCCGTTGGCAAGCGCCGCGAATGCGGGCGTGGTGCGGCCGCCCAAAAAAACTTGCGCATCACCCGGCGCACGCCAGTTTTCAACCACGCGCCGCACCGGCCGCACGCACTCTTCGTCCCACGCGCCGATGGCGCAGCCCATCACGTCGATCAGCGCGAGTCTCGCCGCGCTCAAAATATCCGGCGGGAATTCGCGCGTCAGCGCGCCGGCCGCCCACGCGGCAATTTGTTGACTGCGTGTCAGGCTAATTTCAGCAGGGGCATTCATAAAATCTCCATGTCCTAAATATTTGTTTTTAAAGACAAATCCGTTGCGCGCGATTGCAGCGTTTTATCCGCCTTCAACACATGCTTGGCGATTTTATGCGTCGGCGTGTGCGGCAGTTCATCCATGAACAAAACGTAGCGCGGCACTTTCATCGCGGCCAGCCGCTCGGCGCACCATGCGGCAACACCTTGTGCATCAAGTGTGGAGCCGGGCTTTTTCACCACGGCGACGAGAATTTCTTCGTCGCCCAACTCGGCGGGCACCGGCACCGCGGCGACTTCGACGACATCGGGATGCTCGCTTATCGTGCGATCGATCTCAAGGCCCGCGATATTTTCGCCGCGGCGGCGGATGATGTCTTTCTTGCGCGTGACGAAATAAAAATACCCGTCCGCATCGCGCTTCATCAAATCGCCGGTCTTGAACCAGCCGTCGTGAAACGTGGCCTTGGTTTGCTCCGGATCGCGAAAGTAGCCCTGCATCACGATCGGGTGCTTCACCCACAGTTCGCCGGTTTGATCGGGGCCGAGGTCGTTGCCGTCATCGTCAACGATGCGCAGTTGCGCCCACGGGCGCGCGGGATCAGGGTGCCGCCCGACGGCGCCGATGCTCGCCATCTTGCGCGGGCCTTCGTACGGATTGCACATCAGCCCCGGCACTTCGGTCATGCCAAAGCCGGTGATCTGATCGTGAATGCCGAATTCATCGCGAAAACATTCCTGCGCCTCGGGCCGCACGCCATAGATGATGCGTATCTTGTGCTCGGGGCGAAATTCGCCGCGCGGCCGCGCCTTGAGTATGCGCCCCACGGCATCGATCACATTCACTTGAGTCGCGCGCGTTTGTACCGCCAAGTCCCAGAACGTGCTGGCGGAGAATTTCTCGGCGATGATCATGGTGCAGCCCGCCGCCACGCCGCCAGCGAGCGAATAGAACAATGCGTTGACGTGAAACATCGGCAGCACGATCAGCATGCGCTCATCGGGCTGCAACCACAGGCGCGCGATATTCGCCTCGCCCGACACCACGAAGTTGCTCTGGCTGTGCATCGCCCCCTTGGGAAAGCCGGTGGAGCCGGAGGTGTAGATGAAAATGCAGGTGTCGCCGGCACTCGCGGGCGGCGGCAAGGCGACAGTGGGCGCATGGATTATGGCATCGAGCAAGTTGGGCGCATCTGCACTCAGACCGTCGAACAACATGAGAAACGGCGCGGGGCTGATTTGCCGGCAGGCCTCGCGCACCACGCTCAAGCAATCTTCGCTGCACGCCACCGCCGACACGCCGGAGTGATTAAACACATAGCCCGCCTCGGCCGCGCCGAACTCCGGATTGGTCGGCACCATGATCGCGCCGATGCGCGCGCACGCGAACAACATCAGCACGTGGCCGATATGGTTGCGCGCCATCACGCCGATGCGGTCGCCCTTTTTGATGCCGCGCGCGGCGAGCACGCGCGCCGCCGCGAGATACGCTTCGCGAAACTCGGCGCGGCCCCAGGTCTTGTCCTGAAACACGATGAAGGGACGATCTGGCGCGGCTGCAAGGCGGCTTTCGTAAACGCCGCACAGCGAGCCGTCGTGCGCGGGGTAATGATTGAGTACTTCGATTGGATTTAGCATGTTGGAAGTTGTAGCTGGGGGCCGTGAATCTTAAGTCGAAAGCGCGGCTCGCGTCCATCGGAGGGTGCGCCTGAACAGAATATTTGAGCGTGTTTTGAGTTACGATCACGCCACATGAAAACGCTTATCCGCATTGCAGCCTTGCTTGCCCTCGCACCACTCGCGCACGCACAATCGTGGCCGACCAAGCCCGTGCGCGTGGTGATTTCCGTGCCCGCCGGCGGCACGCCCGACGTGGTGGCGCGCATGGTCACACCCGGCATGTCCGCCATCCTCGGCCAGCAACTGGTGGTGGATAACCGCGGCGGCGCTGCCGGGCAAATCGGCGCGGAACTGGTGGCGCGCGCCACTGCCGACGGCTACACGCTGTTTTTCAGCAGCGCGGGCTCGCTCACCATCCTGCCGCATATGCAAAAAAAACCGCCGTACGACACGCTGCGTGACTTCGCGCCGGTGAGCCTGGTGTGCAGCGGTCCGTTTCTGCTGGTGGCCCATCCTGCGATGCCGGCAAAAACCATTAAGGAGTTGATGGCGCTGGCGCAGGCGCAACCGGGCAAACTGAATTACGCCTCTGCCGGCAACGGCGCGCCGAATCACCTCGCGATGGAATTGCTGAAAAACCTGTCGGGCATGAACATCACGCATGTGCCGTACAAGGGCGCGCCGCAGGCGCTCGTCGATATTATCGGCGGCAGCATGCACATGACGCTCAACTCGATTCCGCCCACCATCCAGCACATCAGAGCCGGGCGCCTGCGGCTGCTCGCCGCCTCCAGCGCCAGGCGCTCGGCGCAATTGCCGGATGTGCCGACCATCGCCGAGTCCGGCGTGCCGGGTTACGAATTCATCACCTGGTTCGGCATGCTCGCGCCGGCGGCCACTCCCATTGACGTCATTGCGCGCCTGCAATCCGCCATTTCAAAAGTGGTAAACACACCTGACAACCGAATGCAGTTTGAAAAGCTCGGCTACGACGCGGTTGCAAGCACGCCAGCCGAATTCGCGTCGCACATACGCAGCGAATACGAGAAGAACGGAAAAATCATCAAACTCATCGGGGCGAAGGTGGATTAACGTCAAAATCCTTGACGCGGATTAACGCAGATGAACGTAGATAAATTCAATACCCCCGTCCTGGTTCTTTATCCGCGTTCATCTGCTAAATCTGCGTAAATCTGCGTCTGAGAATTTTTAGCCGCCCTGACAACCAAGTCATCATCCTGGGAGTTCAACCATGCCCGACTACAAATCCGAAATCCGCGACAACATGCGCATCGACTGGGATGTGCCCATCACCATGGACGACGGCATTGTGTTGCGTGCCGATATATTTCGCCCCGTGAACGAGGGCAAGTACCCCGCGATCATGAGCTACGGCCCTTACGGCAAGGGCCTCGCGTTTCAGGAGGGCTACAAGACCGCGTGGGAAATCATGTGCAGGGAAAATCCGGACGCTGTGTCTGGCAGCACCAACAAATATCAAAACTGGGAAGTCGTCGATCCGGAAAAATGGGTGCCAGATGGTTATGCCGTGGTGCGCGTGGATTCGCGCGGCGCAGGGCGCTCGCCGGGTTACCTGTGCCACAACGACGCGCGCGAGAACAGGGATTTTCACGACTGCATCGAGTGGGCCGCGGTGCAGCCGTGGTGCAGCGGCAAGATCGGCTTGAACGGCATTTCGTATTACGGCGCAAATCAATGGCGCGCCGCTGCAACCCAGCCGCCGCATCTCGCCGCGATCTGCGTATGGGAGGGCTGGGTGGATAACTACCGCGACTCCACGCACCACGGCGGCATCATCTGCGTGTTCCGCAAAAACTGGCAGGAGATGCAAGTGAAAACCGTGCAGCACGGTGTGGGCGAACACGGCACGCGCAGCGCTTTGACCGGAGAACTGGCCTGCGGGCCTGAGACCCTGAGCGACGCGGAGTTGGTGAAGAACCGCGAAGACATGTGGGCCAATCTCATCAAGAACACCATGGACGCACCCTACTATCGCGAGCGCAGCGGCGACTTGTCGAAAGTGAAAGTGCCCGTGCTGTCGGCCGCCAACTGGGGCGGACAAGGCCTGCATCCGCGCGGCAACTTCGAGGGCTTCATGCGTGCCGCGTCGAAAGACAAGTGGCTCGAAGCGCACGGCGGCTCGCACTGGGCGCCGTTCTACACTGACTACGGCGTGGGCCTGCAAAAAAGATTCTTCGATTACTTTTTGAAGGACAAACAAAACGGCTGGGACAAACAACCGAAAGTGCAATTGCAGATACGCCACCCTGGCGAAAAGTTTGTCATGCGCCATGAAAACGAATGGCCGATAGCGCGCACGCAGTGGACGAATTTTTATCTAGATCCGTCAAACATGGGCTTGAGCACGGAATCAAAAATATCCATAAAAACAATTACTTACGATGTAATGAGCGAAGGCGTGACATTCACCACGCCGCCACTGGAAACTGAAACCGAGATCACCGGCCCGTCAGCGGTAAAGTTGTTTGTGTCGTCATCCACGGCGGATGCGGATCTGTTCGTAATCCTGCGCGTGTTCGATCCTGCGGGAAAAGAAGTGCTGTTCCAGGGCGCGCTCGATCCCAAGACACCCATCGCACAGGGCTGGCTGCGTGCCTCGCATCGCAAGCTCGACAAAGCGTTGTCGCTGCCGTATCGCCCGTATCACACGCACGACGAAAAGCAGCCGCTGACACCGGGCGAAGTCTACGAACTCGATATCGAAATCTGGCCCACTTGCATCGTCGTGCCCAAGGACTATCGTATTGCGTTGACCATCAAGGGCAAGGACTACGACCACGGGCAATCGGCGGCATCATTGTCGAATATGAAAAACCCGATGAGCGGCTGCGGCCCCTTCATGCACGACGACCCAGTGGATCGCCCGCCGGAAATTTTTAGTGGCAAGGTTACGCTGCACTTTGGGCCAGCCTATCCGGCGGCGGTGTTGTTGCCGGTAATACCGGCCAAATCCTGAACTCCGGCAAAAGGCTAGGTCATGGATTTTGAATGGGACCAAGACAAGGCAAACTCCAACGAAACCAAGCATGGCGTCTCATTCTTTGAGGCGACCGAGGTTTTTGATGACGATTTCTCATCAACCGTTGCTGATCCCGACCATTCCCAAGACGAAGATCGCTACCTCATTTTCGGGAAAACACACGAGGATCGCTTTCTCGTTGTATCCTTTACGGAACGTACAGACAAGATTCGCATCGTATCCGCCAGATTGATGACGCCCAGAGAGCGTAAAACTTATGAACAATGACAAGGACACCCTACGGGACGAATATCCCGAAGAAATGATCAAATCCGGAGTGCGGGGAAAGTTCGCCAAACGATATCGTGACGGAACGAATGTCGTGTTGATCGACCCTGATTTACATAGGCTATTTCCCAATTCCGAAGCGGTAAATCAGGCTTTGCGTGAGTATGTGATTCGCAAGCAAACTTCCGCCTAAGCTTTTGTCACTTCCAGCGCCGCAGTGAACTGGTCTTCCAACTTACCGCGTAGCACACACTGCCGTGTTCAGATCTACTGCGGCTGTATCCCCGCAGCCTTGGCCACCGCCACATACCGTTCGTAATCTTCCTTCAAAAACTTGGCGAACTCCTCCGGCGTGCTGCCCACTGCCGTGAGGTTGAGCGCGGTGAAACGCTCGCGCACGTCGGCGGAATGCACCATCTGGCGCACGGCTTCGCTGAGTTTATCCACGATGGGACGCGGCATTGCGCGCGGGCCGTATAGACCATACCAGCCGGTTGATTCATAACCCTTGACGCCAGCCTCGTCCGCTGTTGGCACGTTGGGCAATTGCGGTGAACGCTTGAGTCCGGTGAACGCGAGCGGACGCAAACGTCCCGACTGCACCAGCGGCACCACCACCGGGCTGGGGCCGAACATCAGTGGCACTTGCCCGCCGATGAGATCGCTGATGGCGGGGCCGGCGCTGCGGTACGGCACGTGCGTGAGCTTGACGCCCGCCATCGCCTCGAATTGCGCACCGGCGATGTGCGTGGAGTTGCCCCAGCCCGCCGAGACGTAAATCATCTTGCCGGGATTCGTCTTCGCGAAATCGATCAGTTGTTGCAGCGTGTTGATCGGCACCGAGGGATGCACCACGATCACCAGCCCGCTTGAGTTGCAGATGTGGCTGATCGGCGTGAAATCACGAAACGTGTCGTAGGGCAGCTTTTTGTAGACCACCGGGTTGATGGTGTGGCCGCCCGCCGTTGTGAGCAGCGTGTAGCCGTCGGCGGGCGCGCGCGACACCACTTCGGTGCCGATGATGTAGTTGGCGCCGGGGCGGTTGTCCACCACGACGTTTTGTCCGAGTTGCGTGCCCAGCTTTTGCGCCATGATGCGCCCGACCACATCGACCGCGCCACCAGGGGCGACGGGGACTACCAAGCGGATCGGACGGTCGGGGTAGGCCGCTTGGGAAAGGCTTGCTGTTAATAAAAGACCAATAGCCGCAACGATACGCATGATAGTCATGTGTGCTTTCCCCCACCCTCACCCCAACCCTCTCCCGCCCCAGGGCAGGAGAGGGGGTTTCTTTGATATGGCCGGCGCCCACGTGTATGCATCACCGACGAACTACTCCTCACGCCTCACGCCTCACGCTCGTCAAGACGGCAACCACGGCATCGGCGCCTGCGACGCAAACTCGGTGCGGCAATCAATCACCGCCGGCAAGTCGGATGCCATCGCCTGCTCGAACGCTTTTTTGAAATCCTGCGGCTTGTCGACCACCACGCCGAAGCCGCCGAACGCGCGCGTGATCTGCGCGAAATCGGTTTCGAGGAATTCGTAGCATTCGTCCTTGCGGTTGGGTTCGGGCGTGTTGCTGTAGGCGATGGACAGATTCTTCATGCCCTGCGCCAGACACTTGTTGTTGTTGACGATGGTGACAGTCTTGATGCCGCGGCGGCGCGCGGTTTCGAGTTCGGGTAGGTGGTAATAAAAGCCGCCGTCGCCAGTGAAGCAGAACACCGGTTTGTCGGGTGCGCCGCATTTGCCGCCGAGTGAGGCGGGAAACGACCAGCCGAGCGAGCCCGCCGCGCGGTAGTAGCGCTGCTCGGGGTGATTGAAATACACCATGGTGTTGGTCCACAGCGCGGCAAAGCCAGTGTCGGCAAAGAGGATCGCGTCTTTGGGCAACAGCTCGGTGAGTTCCTTGCAGATGCGCGCCGGTTGCAGCGGCACGGCGTCGGAGGCGCGCATCTTGTCGGTCTCGGCGCGCCATGTTGCAACATATTTACGCGTAGCCGCCAGCCACTCGTCGTGTTTGGCTGCCGCCACGCCGGCAGTGATCGCTTCAATTGCCGTGCGCACATCGGCGAGCACGCCGATCACGCCGGAGTAGTTGCGCCCGATCTCCACCGGATCGATGTCGATCTGAATGATCGCGGTGCCGTCCTTCGGCATTTTGTAATAACCCGTGGTGTGGTCGCTGGTGTTGCTGCCGGCGTAAATCACAAGGTCGGCGTCGTTCACCACCAGATTGCCGCAGGTGCGACCGTAAAGCCCCATAGTGCCGTGAAACAGCGGATGATCCTCGATCATGATCGACTTGGCGTCAGGTGTCGCCACCACCGCAGCCTGGATTTTTTCGGCGAGCTTGGCGATTGCGGCACCCGCGTCGGAAATAATCGCGCCGCGGTCGGCGACGATCACTGGCTTCTTCGATGCGTTTATCGCGGCAACCGCGCGCTGCACCGCCCCGGCATCGGGCGCGGGACGAAACGCCGGATACCGCGTGTGCGCTTCATCCGCCAGCACATCGAACATGCCTTCGAGATGCGTGATCGCATCACCAGTGAGGCCCGCCATGTCGATATGCACCGGGCGCGGCGTGCCGGTGGTTGCCTCGCGAAACGCCTGGCGCATCACCTGCTGCATCTGCCCCAGCACGTCGATTTCGCCGTGAAATTTGGTCGTCGCCGCGAACAGCGACGGATGTTCGACTTCCTGATAGGCATTGCGATACTGAAACTCGGGCACGTGGCGGCCCGTAATCGCCACCACGGGCGAATGGCCCAGCCACGGGTCCTGCATGCCCGAGGCAAGATTCGCCGCGCCCACCGATTGCGCCATGCACACGCCGGGCCTGCCCGAGGTGCGCGCGTAACCGTCGGCCATGTAGGCCACGGCTTTTTCGGAGTGGCCGAGGATACGATGGATTCCAGTATCTTCCATTTCGGCCAGCGCGCGGCGCAGCACCGCGTCCATGAAGAATAGATGGGTTACGCCGTATGATTTAAGAATCTGGCCGAATAGTCTCGCGCCATTCATTTTTGTTGCCATTGAAGTCTCCCGTGTAAAGTTGTTTCATGATAGCGCAGATTGGTCAATCCGCCTTCACCCCAGCCGCCTTGATGATCTTCGACCACTTCGCAAGATCGTTGCGTATTTGCGCACGGAATTGCTCTGGCGTGTTGCCGACGAGTGTCGCGCCGTGGCTCGCCAATTTTTCCTGCATGTCGCGCGTCTTCACCACTTGCTGCGCATCGGCGGTGATTTTCCTCAACACGTCAGGGCTAATCGCAGCCGGCGCCGCGAGGCCGAACCAAGAAATCGCTTCGTAGCCGGGCAGTCCGGATTCGTCCACCGTCGGCACCTCGGGCAATTGCGGCAGGCGTTGCAGCGTGGTGACGCCGAGGATGCGCATGCGGCCCGCTTTCGCTTGCGGCAGCACCGCCGTGGTGGTGGTGATGGTGAGCGAGACCTCGCCCGACATCACCGCGAGCGTCGCAGGGGCGGCGCCCTTGTACGGCACATGCGTCGTGCGCACGCCGGACATGGAGTTGAGCAATTCCCCCGCAAGATGGCCGGGCGTGCCCGCGCCGTTGGATGAGTAGGTGAGTTGTTCGGGACGCGCGCGTGCCAATGCGATCAGTTCCTTGATGTTGCGCGCGGGCACCGACGGATGTGCGGCGAACACATTCGGCACTGCCGCCACGATGGTGATCGGTGCAAAGTCGCGCTGCGGATCGTAGGGAAGTTTTGCGTGCATTCCCGGCAGGATGGTAAACGGCGCGCCGGAGGCCATCAGCAGCGTGTAGCCATCGGGCGCGGCTTTCGCGCCAAGCTCGGTGCCGATAATGCCGCTCGCACCGGGCCGATTGTCGATGATGACCTGCTGGCCCCACACCTCAGCGAGCTTCGTGCCAGTCAACCGTGCCAGCACTTCGGTACTGCCGCCGGGCGGGAACGGCACGATGAGCCGCACCGATTTTATTGGATAATTTTGTGCCGCGGTTTGTGCCGCCGCGGGCGCAATCGCCATCAGCAAAATGCCCGCCGTCCCAAGTCCCACTCGCCATAGTCGCGACATGTGCGTCACCAGATAATGATTGAGTGTTGATTCTAACAACCTGGCGTGGCGCGCGTTTGACACGCGCGCTTGAAATCCATTACCGTCAAGGCGCTCCCTACAACCACGTAACTCACAGGACACACTCATGGCACGCATCCCGATTTTCGATGAAAAAAGCGATTTCAATCCCGTTCAGCGCCGCGTGGTGGATGGCATACTCGGCCGCCGCGGCGGACGCATCCCAGGGCCGTATCGTTTGTCGCTGCACGCGCCCGAAGTCACCGAGGTGTGGCATCCGCTGGGCGAAAAACTGCGGTTGAACAGTTGTTTTCCGCTGCGACTGTCGGAGTTCGCCATCATCATCACCGCGCGCGCGCTCGATTGCGACTACGTGTTCAACGCGCACAAAAAAATCGCCACCGACAATGGCCTCTCGCAAGCCATCGTCGATGCCATGGTCAAGAACGAGCGGCCCAAGTTCGGCTCCGACAAAAACGGCGCGGAAGAAGCAGCCATGTACGATTACGGCACCGAGCTTTTTCGCGATCACGCCATCAGCGACAAATCGTATGACCGCGCGAAAGAAATTTTCGGCATTCCGGCCGTCGTCGAACTGTCGTGCCTGATGGGTTACTACGGCATGGTGGCGTTGACGCTGCTGTCGCACCAGATGCCGTTGCAGGAAGGCGCGGTTAATCTGCAAGGCAAATTCGGCAAATAACAAGATATCGTAAGTATTTGTTTTAATTGATATTTTTATGATCCTCCAGAGCGCCGTGTACACCACCTCGGTGGTGTACACGGTAAGCTGCACGCCGGCTGCCGTGAAGTGCTGGTAGCACAATTTCCGGCGCTGGATTCCGTCAAACACTGACCGGCGAATGTTACTCAAGTCCCTTGCGGTGGCACTCGCATTTACCTTCGTGCTTTCGGCGCACGCACAGTCGTGGAAACCCACGAAGCATGTCGAGTTCATCTCCGGCTCCGCCGCCGGCGCGGCCTCCGACACCGCGCTGCGTAGCGTCGAGCGTTTGTTGCAGGAGAAAAAATTCGTCGATGTCGCCACGTCCGTCATCAACAAGCCCGGCGGCGGCGGCACGGTAGGCTGGACGTATCTCAGCCAGCAACCCGCCGATGGTCATCATTTGACTCTACTCATCGGCAACTTGGTCAGCAATTACATCACCGGTGCTTCGGCACTGAGCCACAATGATTTCACCTGCGCTTCGCAGATTTTCAGCGAAGTTACCGCCATTGCGGTACGTTCTGATTCGCCATTGAAAAGCGCGAAAGACTTGCTCGCGAAAATGAAAGCCGATCCGGCTTCGATCAGCGTTGCAGTGGGTACTGCGTTTGGCGGCTCCGGCCATATCGCGCTCGCACTCGCTGCCAAGGGCGCGGGCGGCGATCCGAAAAAGCTGCGCGCGGTGGTGTTCCCCGGTGTGTCGCAGGGCTTTGCGGCCCTCTACGGCAGGCATATCGATATGGTGGCGAATCCGCATTCCAGTTTTGCCGCGCCGCTGAAAGAAGGCCGTGTGCGCGTGCTCGCCATCGCCGCGCCACAACGGCTCGGCGGTGAATTTGCCAACGTGCCGACGTGGAAGGAACTCGGCATCGACGCCACGGTGGACGCGTTTCGCGCCATCGCCGGCCCGCGCAACATGGGCGCGCCGCAAGTCGCCTACTGGGAAAGCGCACTACGCAGAATGACGGAGACGCCGGAATGGAAGCAACTGCTGGAAACACGTTCATGGATCGACCGCCACGCCAACGCCGAAGGCTGCAAGGCCGCGTTCAAGATGCAATACGATCAGATGCGCGCGGGCTTGCAGGAATTGGGTTTGGCGAAGCACTAACACCATGAAATCTTCACCGCGGAGGTGCAGAGGCGCAGAGGCGCAGAGACGCAGAGGTTACGCAAAGAACTTCAATAAACCATTTCGGTTCGCTCTGCGGGGGTTCTCTGCCCCTCTGCCCCTCTGCCCCTCTGCGCCTCCGCGGTGAAGCTTTTGAATTTTTGGAACCTATGCCACTAAACATCACCATCCTCGACGACTACACCGATATCGTGCGCACGCTGCCGTGCGTGGCCAAGCTGGGCGAGCACAAGCTTGCCGTATGGAACGACTGCGAGCGCAACCTCGATGTACTTGCCGAACGGCTGAAGGACACCGACGCGCTGGTGCTGCTGCGCGAGCGCACGCGCGTGTCCGCCGAGTTGCTCACGCGGCTGCCGCGATTGAAAATGATTTCGCTCAACGGCCCGTGGCCGCATGTCGATCTGGATGCGTGCACGCGGCTGGGCGTCATCCTGTGTTCCTCGCACGCGCGCACGTCCTACGCCACGGCGGAACTCACCTGGGGCCTCATCATCGCCGCCATGCGCGACATTCCGCGGCAGATGGCGCGGCTGAAAAGCGGTCAGTGGCAAAACCGCGCGGGCTATGTGCTGCGCGGGCGCACGCTCGGCATCTACGGCTACGGGCGCATCGGCAAGCAAGTCGCGGGTTACGGACGCGCCTTCGGCATGCGCGTGCTGGTGTGGTCGCGCGAGAAGGCGCGTGCACAGGCGCTTGCCGATGGGTACGAAGCCGCGGCCTCGCGCGAGGCTTTGTTCGCCGTGGCTGATGTGCTGTCGATGCACATCCGGTTGGTGGCCGAGACGCGCGGCATCGTCACCGCCGCCGATCTCGCGCGCATGAAACCCACGGCGGTGTTCGCCAACACCAGCCGCGCGGAACTGGTCGCGCCCGGCGCGCTGGCGGCCGCGCTGCGTGCCGGCAGACCGGCAATGGCCGCGGTGGATGTGTTCGAGCGCGAACCGCTTTATGATGCGCACGATGCGCTGCTGCAACTGGAGAACGTCGTCGCCACGCCGCACCTGGGCTACATGGAACACGACCAGATGCAGAATTACTTTTCGGATAACTTCGAACGCGTGCTTGCCTATGCGACTGGCAAGCCCGTGGATGTGATCAATCCCGCGGCACTGGAGGTAGACCGATGACCGCGCGTCCAAGTTACTGTTTAATCGTGTCTGATACGAATGGCACTTACTTAAGCTTAACAGGATGCCCATATTTTCGGATTTTCGCTCTGGCGATCTCTCGGGGTTGTGTGAGTAACGGATAAGGTTTAGGTCTTCGTTTTACGGCTCTGGGCTCGACGCGACCGGGCC
>CAMDLH010000105.1 GCA_945901405.1 Bordetella parapertussis
GGCGAAAGGACTGAAAGTCACCTGTAGACTGGATAGACACAAATACCCCACGGGACGCGAAGTCACCGATGCGCAGATGCAGTGCGTCAACTTGGAACGTAACAAGTTTCATGGCGAGTGGAACTATCTGATCAAGCCAAACGTCACGCATAGTTGATACCTTTATTTCTTTACAGTTCCTAAGTATTGTTCAAGCAGATGCAGACTGCATTAGATGATGACCGGTCGTTGATGATGGCGGTCACGATGAGATTTATTTTCCAGGAAGCCGACATCGCCTTCGCGACGGGACGGGCGGCTGCAATGGGTCGTTAGCATTCGATTACCTATTCCCTGTCAGCGTGAACCCCAACGCCACATCCCCTCCCGGCGCACACGCACGCGTTAATCCAGCCGCGCCCGAAGCCTTCACCACCGGCCTCCAGCGCGGCAATTGCGCCGCGAGAAATTCGTCGAATGCGCGCATCGTGGTGATTGGCTTCAATGCCAAAATGCAGCCCGCGCTGTGTACTTAACGCGAAGCTCGCATAGCCGTGCCGGGTGCCCGGCCAGCGTCTCTACTAACCCCTTCGCGGTTGGCGTCTGGTCCGCAAATCAATTAGCGAGCCGCTGGCTCTCGACCGACGCCGGATAGCGGCGCGCCTCAATCGCATAGTAGGCGCGCAGCAGGTCTTCTTCCAGGCCGATGGTTTGACGTATGCGGCTGATCGGCCAGTCGAGCATGGTTGCGCAGTCCACCTCGGCCAGCGGGCGGCAATCGGAGATATAACCGAGCCGCACCGCGTCCTTGTAGACGGCAACGTCCTCGTCGTTGAAGCGATAACCCTTGGGATACAGATAGCGCGCGAACAGCGTGAACAAACGCTCTTCGAATTCGCCGACGCGGTTTGAACTGCCCATGGTGAAGCCCAGCACGAACGCTTCGTCCTTTGCCAGCAGTCCGCGTCCCAGCAGGATGTGCAGGTAGTCGTGCGCGTTCAGGTTGGTTGCCCCGCTGAATATTTCGATGCCCGGCAGATCGAAGCGCGGGTTCTCCACCAGTTGCACGATCAGCGGCACATCGCGTTGCTCCATTGCGACCGCGCCGAGCGATTCGCAGGCTTTGCCGAGCGTCAGATCGCCGCGTGACAGCGGCACATGCCAGCGGCGCCACGCCGTCTTCGTATCAGCGGCTTCACTCATGGTCTAACCGATGTCGATGGTCACGCCGGGCCGCATCTGGTTGCCGCGATTCATTTTCTCGATTTGCGCCGAGGCCTCGGTGGAAATTTGATCGAGATCGATCACGCTTTGCGCCATCTGCGGCAGCGCGTTCTGGCGGAAGGTGGCGATGTCTTCCATGGCGATTTTGATATCCGCGAAGGCCTGTTTGAGCTTGTCGATGTCGAGCGAGGCCGACGCCGCTTGTTTGTGTATGGCCGCACCCTGGGTTTTCAGCCGCTCGGCGGTGCCGGCAATGAGATCGCTGGTGGTTTTGTTGACCGACTCGACTTTCTCCAACACGTTTTTCTGATTGGCAAGCGCGATGGCGAGCGCCGCGCCCACGTTGAGCGCGGATACCGTGACGTGCAGCGTGCGATTCACCCCACGCACCAGTTCCTTGTTGTTGCGGATGATGCCCTCGGTGACCAGCACGCCCTGCTGGTTGACCACCATCTGCTGCTGCAAATCGATAATGCGCTGGCGCAGCGGAAACAACAGTTCCTCGGCGACAAACTGGTGCTGCTCGGTGCCCGCTGTCATGCCCTGGAGCTTGGCATCGAGTTTTTTGTCGATACGCTGCGCGAGCTGAATCGCTTTTTCGAGCTTTTGCGTGAGTTCGTACATTGACTTCTGATCGTCCACCAGATTCACGTTGTCGCGCGCCAACTGATCGCGGCCCATCTCCAGCGAACGCACGATGGCGGCGATCACGGTCTGCGCGCTTTCAAACTTGGTGAAGTAGCGTTTAAGCGGCGTGCCGACACCGGGGATCAGTCCGAGCGTGCGCGAAAACCAGCCGGGGTCCAGATCCATGCGCGAGGGGTCGAGGTCTTCCACCTGCATTTTAAGATCAACCAGTGAAGTCGCCACATTGCCGCCGTCGCCTTCGTCCTTGGCGATCTTGCCGATCTGCTGTTTGAGAATCTCGCTCTTCTTGGCGGCCTGCTTCTGCAGCTCGATGCCCATGTTTTCGGCTGCGGTGACGTAATCCTTGCGCGCCTTGAAGTCTTTGGGGTCGATCGCCAGCAATGCATCGACAAACTGATCGGCCTTGGCGTCGAGTTCGCGGCTCTCGGCGCTTTCGGGTGCGGCGACCGCGCCCACGCCCAGATCACGTTTGATTTCGTCCATGGTGGCGATTTGCAGTGGCGCGGCAGCGGTGGCGGTGGCAGCGTTGGCGGCGGTGGTGGGCGTGTTCATGGTTTTTCCTTTGCGAAGTAAAAGCGAATCATGGGTTGGTGCGGGCGTTGGCGCCGTCTTCTTCCGGGGTCAGAGTCTGGAACGCGTCGGGATGCCGCAGATTGAATTCGCGTGCATGGCGCAAATATTCGGGGTCGAAGCCCTCTTTGCGCACTTGCGCGACGATCTGCCGGAACTCGGGCATGCTCTTGGCGACGGTGGGCATGGCGCGCCGAGGCAGCGCGTGATCGGCGACGATCTTCGCGCCGCGCGTGGCGCCCGCATTGGGGCCGCGGTCATCGGTGTAGTACTGCGACAACACCAGCACGCGCGTGCCGAGGTACACCGCTTCTTCGAGATCGTGGGTGACGAAAAACACCGTCATGCCGTATTCCTCCCACAGATCGAGCAGCAGCACCTGCATGTCCTCGCGCACGCCGGCGTCGAGCGCGCCGAAGGGTTCGTCCATCAGAATGATGCGCGGACGCTTGACGAGTGTTTGCGCGATGGCGACGCGCTGTTGCATGCCGCCGGAGAGTTCGTGCGGATACTTGTGCGCGTGCTCGGAGATACGCGCGCGTTCCAGCAGCGCCATGGCTTCGTCGCGATGGGCTTTCACCGCCTTGCCGCGCCGATAGATTGGATACTCCAGCACCTTGCCCAGCAGCACGTTTTCGAGCGCGGTGAGATGCGGATACAGCGAGTATTTCTGATACACGATGCCGCGATGCGCATCCGGCAATTCGACCGGCTTGCCGTCGATCAGCACGGTGCCCGCGCTGGCTTGTTCCTGGCCAATGATGATGCGCAGCAGTGTGGATTTGCCGCAGCCGCTGGGGCCGACCACGGTGCAAAGCTCGCCCTTCGCGACACGCAGATCGATGTTATCCAATATCGTGCGTTCACCGTAACGCTTGTAGACGTTTTCGATGTGCAGGCGCGCGGTGTCCGCCATGGGAGTCACGAGTGGTACCAGGGGTAGATGCGCTTCACCAGTTGGCGCAGCATCCAATCGAGGGCGAATCCAAGGAAGGTAATCCACAGCACATACGGAATAATCACGTCCATCGCCAGATAGCGCCGCACGAGAAAGATGCGATAGCCCAGCCCGTCGGTGGAGGCGATGGCTTCCGCCGCGATCAGGAACAGCCAGCCGCCGCCCAGCGACAGGCGCACCGCATCGATCAGACGCGGCATCACCTGCGGCAGCACGATGCGATACGTCAGTTGCAATTCGGTAGCGCCCAGTGTCAGCGCCTTGGTCATTTGTTCGCGCGGCATGGCCTTGACCGTGCCGTAAATATCGCGCGTAATCAGCGGAAACACGCCGAGAAATATCAGCATTACCTTGGCCAGTTCATCGACCCCGAAGCTGATGAAAATAATCGGCAAGATCGCCAGCGGCGGCACGATCGAGAGAAAGGTGACAACCGCGATCAGCGTGTGCCCCATGCCGGGAAACACCGCCATGTTCAGCCCCAGCAGCAAACCCACCAGCGCCGCCAGCGTGATGCCGATGGCAAGGCGTTTAAGGCTCGACAGCGTGTCGTGCAGCATCACGTACTCGCCGGTGCGCGCATCCGGTTTGAATGCAAGATCCACCACTGAATCCGCCATCTGCGACACAGACGGCAAAATTTTATCGTCCGGGTTGATGGCCAGACGCTGATGCGAGGCCATGAGATACACCGCCAGCAGCACGATGAACGGCAGCAGCATCATCGTTCGCGCCAACCCCGGCGCGGGCGACGCATGCACGCCAAGGAAACGAGGCAGCTTCATTACCTTGGCTTTTGCGCGCCGCCGGCGAGGGATCGCCGGTTACAGCTTGCCATCCGCCGCCATCTGCATATAGGTGGCGTCAAAGCGCAGCTTCACGTTCTTGGGGTTGCCCAGCGTGCTGCCGTCGGCGAAGCCGATGCCCACCGCGTCCTTGGTGCGCGCGCCCTTGCCGAACAGCCCTTTTTCAAACGAAAACGTGCGCACGAACTCCATGGTTTCCTTGAGCTTGGGTGTCTTGGCGAAGGCTGCCGCCTCGCCCGCTTTATAGAACATCGAGGTGGTCTTGAGTTGCGCCTCGAACTCAGCCACCGTGCCGCCGGCCTTGGCCGCCATGAAAGCGATGGCGTCCTTCGCCGCCTTGTCCGTGCCCGACATGATGCTCATGGTCTCGAACCACGCGCCGGTGAGCGCTTTTTTCAGCGCATCGGGCGCGTCGGTGCGCACCACCATCATGTCGATGATTTCACCGGGAATTTTAGATGAATCGAATACCAGCGATGCATCCTTGCCGGTGCGCACTTTGAGCAGCATCGGATTCCACGTCACTGCCGCGCCGGTTTTTTCCGCGAGAAACAGCGATGCGATGTCGGCATCGCTGGTGTTGACCAGCGTGACTTCCTTCTCCGTCATGCCGTTCATCGCCAGCGCGCGGCTCAACAGATAATGCGACACCGAC
The DNA here is from genome assembly GCA_945901405.1 of Bordetella parapertussis. Lineage (GTDB taxonomy): Bacteria > Pseudomonadota > Gammaproteobacteria > Burkholderiales > SG8-41 > CAMDLH01. Next base: position 4,841 of record CAMDLH010000105.1, read on the forward strand.
AGTTGCACCAGTTTTATTTTCTGGCCTTTCAGTTCCTTCACTGTTTTGCCGCTCTTGGTGACGATGCCGTCGTTGCCGTTGGAAAAATCGCCGATGATCAGCGCAGTGCTGTCCACGCCGCCCACCGCAGGTATGGTCAGCGCATCCATATTGGTCATGGCGCAGGCCTGGTACTTGCCCGCGGTGTAGAGATTGATGGACTCCACGTAATCGTTGACCAGCGTCAACTTGATATTGATGCCGTATTTCGCCGCCCATTTTTTTAGTATGCCTTTCTCGTCGGCATACGCCCAGGGTTCCCAGCCGGTGTAGTGCGACCAGCACACGTCGTAAGTCTTGCCCGCGGCGGCGGGCGCCGGTGCCGCGGCGAATGCCGTGGCGGACATCATCATCGTCAGGCAAAGCAGTGTCAGAAGTTTGCGCATAAGAACCTCGTTAGTTAAAAAACTATGTAAAATCAAATACTTACGTAAAACCCATATCTTTCTTGCAAGCGCCTGCGTTGGAACTCAAGCGGACAATTTTTTCGCCCGCTCGGATAAGGTTTCGAGTTCGCGCATCGCGCTGTCCAGATCCACGGATGTCTGGGATTTTACGCCCTTGATACCTGCGATGGCCGCGTTGACGCGGTCAAATTCGGTAATGGCGTTTTCATTAAACGTCAGCAGCGTGTTGACGGTATCCAGTTGCGTGTCGCGCAACGCCATGCGTTCTTTCAGAGTGCGCAATTCTTCGTTGTCGGCGGCGGCAAGCGACTTCTGGCGTTTGAGCGCGTTGACTCTTTCGTCGTTGTACCTGGGGTCTATGGCGCAGGCGCTGCGCAGGTGCGCGACGATGTTGTCCAGCGTATCGAGCACCGCCAGAAACGCCTGCTCGCCGGCGATGTAGTAGCGGCTGTAGGTAAGCTCGGCGGTATCGAATTTCGAGCCGAGCAGGCTTTGCATGGTGTCAAAGCGTTTTTGCACCATGTTGAATTGATTCAGGCCCTGATCCGCGTGCACCTTGCAGCCCTCGCTCTCCCACGCTTGTTGCAGGTTTTTTTCCAGTTCGTCGATCAACTTGGCGCGCTTGGCGTCGAGTTGCGCGCGCATTTCACGATAGTGCTGCGCGGCCACGGCATCGGAGCGCACCAGCACCTGCGTGGCGAGGTGGCCCAGGCCGAAGCCCAGCCCTCCCACGGCCGCCGCCACGGCCACGGTCACCGGGCCAAACAATCCAATGCCGACGGCGCCCAGCACGCCCAGCGCCGTGGGGTAGAGCGTGAGCGGATGCTGGATGGTGCGCGACAGCGCAAGGCGTTTGGCGCCGGCCGGCTTGTCGCTCATCAGAATACCTCGGACACCAGGTATAGTTCAACGCGCGGCAGACGGTATTCGTGCGCGCGGTCGTTTTCATTGGCGGTGCGCGGCAATGGACGTTCGCCGCCATAACCTACCGTGCGCAGCCGTGTTTCGTCGATGGCGTGAGTCACCGTGAGGTAGCGCTTGACCGCGTCGGCGCGTTCCAGCGACAACTCGCGATTGGAGCCGGGGTCGCCGCGCGTGCCGGTGTGGCCGCGCACCACCACGCGAAAATTCGGATAATGCGCGAGGTTTTGCGCCGCGCTGTCGAGTTCCTGCTTGCCTTCCGCGCTCAGTTCGGCGGCGCCGCTTTGGAAGGTAATGGGGCGAATTTTCAGCGTGCCAACCTCGGCAAGACTGTCCCACTGCTTTTCGTCAAGCGCGCCGAAGACGCGCGGCGCGCCGCTCTTGTCCGGAGCGGCGGCTTCCGCGCCCAGACCGCTGGTGTAGAGTTCCTCGATGAAGACACGATGCTGCATGCGATAGGGATCGCGTTCCGGCATCGGGTTTTCACGAAAGTCGCCGCTGTCCACCAGTATCTGCGCGGTGGCTTCCAGCGTTTCGATCAGTCCCAGCCCCGATTTTCCGGCGCTGCCGCCAACACCAAACCACTCGCGCGCGTTGTCGGTCAGCGACACCCAGCGCACGCCCTTTAACATCGCGCTCACCTGCTGCTCGTTCATGCGCGTGGCGTCCTTGACCTCGGCGGTTAGCGCTTCGGGATTGTCGCGAAAATGCCGCAGCACGCGAAAGTAGTGCGACATCAGCAGCTTCACCGCCTCGGGCTGCGCGCGCGAGAATTCGCGGTTCACCGTGAGCACATCAACAATAACGCGGCGCGTGTTTTCGGTGCCGAGGATGCGGTGCATGCCGGGCATCGCCAGCGCCCGCGAAACGTCAGGCTCCCACAGCACCGCGGCGTCCACCTTGCCTTCGCCGAGTTGTTTCAGAGCGTCCGCGGAACTGTTTACCGAAACGCGCCAGCCGCCCTGGCGGTTGCGCAACGGCGGCACATCGAAATGCACGGCGACCGATTTCAGCAGATGCTCGCTGGGCGAGCCGGCGGTGAACGCGATTTTGTAGCCGGTCTTGGTCTTGAGGTCTTCGAGGCTGGCGAGTTTATCCTTGCGCGCCACGATGGCGTCGCCGCCGCTCGATTCGTCGATCACCATGATGATGGTGCCGGGAAAATTTTCCTTGCCGCCGTTGAGCAGCAGCGAATCGACCGTGGTCACGGCGAATTCAAGTTCGCCCTGGCGCAGTTTTTTCGTGCGCGCGGCGTAGTCGGCCTTGTCGTCGTCGCATTGCAGGCGGTAACCGTCGTTGTGCATGCGGGTGCGCAACTCCTTGCTGCATAGCGGTATGTAGCCCACCCAGTTATCGACGCCGATGCGCAGTGTTTTTTTGACTCCGCTGGCGTCGGAGGCGCCGATTTGCGATTTTTGCTTGTACCATTTCAAGGCATAGTCGGCACCGAACAATAACGCCAGTCCGGCCATCAACAACGCGACGAAGCCCTTGAGATGTGCGCTCATCGAGGCGCGATGAATTTATCGGCGGTGAATTTTGGCGCTTCGGCCAGAACTTCCTCGAGCCCGCGCTCGATTTCCGCGCGGTCGCTGGCGGCACGGTACACGGTGCGCCCCTTCTGGTTGAGCGAATGGTTCGCGCTGATGCAAAACCCGATGGTATGCAGCACGATGGGCGAGCGCGCCAGCATGTCGTTGACCGCCGCGCGCGGGTCTTGCCCCGCACCGGCCTCGCCGTCGGTAACCACCACCAGATTGTACTCGCCATAACCATGCTGGCGCCGCGCCTGTTGTTCAAGGCGCTGGCGCGCCTGCGAGATCGCGCTGGCGAGAGGCGTGCCGCCGGACGGACGCACGGAGTTAATTGCGCGTGTGAATTCCTCGCGGTTGTCGCGGCCCAGCGGCACCCTCTCGGTAATACCCTTGTCGTCGAAAACCAGCAGGCCGATGTTGGCGTTGCGCGGCGCGGCCTTGGAGAACACGGCGAGCGCCGCCTTGGCCTGGTCGATCTTGCGCCCGTCGCCCTGGCACGCGCGTTCGCTCATGCTGCCGGAGCCGTCGAACACCACGTAGAAATTGCGCGCGGTGAGATCGGCGTCTATGCGGTCGGCTTTGCCCGCCGGCGGCCACGCGATGCCCGCCGCCATCGTGTATGCCGCGGTGAACAAAAGCACGAGCGTGCAGAGCACGCCCGGCACGGCACGCTTCACGTTAATTGGGTTTGAAGACACTGGCCTCTGCCTCCACTTGAATGATGCGGAATTCAACGCGCATGTTCGACAGCCATTGCGCTTCGGTTTTCGGCGCGCAGGGGTCCGCGCCGCACATGCCGCTGGCGGGGCGGTCGATGCCATGCCCGACCACGGTCAGTTGCGAGGGGTCCAGTCTGACGCCTTTTTGTTTTGCGTATTCAATGACGCTTTCGCGCACCGCGTTGGCGCGTGTCAGGCTCAGGTTTTTTGCTGACTGGCGTATGCGGCCCAGCACCAGCTCGGGTTCACCCTTGGTTTTGTTGTTCACATACGAAAGCGGGTCGGCGTGCCCTTCAACCGTGATGACCGCGCCGCCGTAGGTGGATGCCAGATTGATGGCGCGGTCGAAGTCGCGCGCATATTCGGCCGCGGCAAAAGTAGTCTGATTTGGTTTAAAGCGCACCGAGAAGTTAAACAGTTGCCCCTCGGCCAGCCGGTCGGTTTGTGCGCGGCTCGCCACCACCTGGCTTAACGCTGGCGCATCGAAGCGCGGCGCTTCGACACCGGCGGTATTGGAGAGGCCGGCTTTCAATGTGTTGTAATCCCAGCGCGCATGCGCGTACTCGGTGGCCTTGGAGCGCAGGCCCGCCGCAATCAGCCCCTCGTCGATCTCACGGCCGAGTGCCGCGAATCCGCGCGGATTATTGGCGTCGCCAAAGAACGCAACGTTGCCGCGCCAGCCGGCGAAACTCGCATCGCCGTACATGGCCTCGGTATCCTGCACCGCGTCCGCGCTGTCGAGCAGGAACTTGGCCGCGCCGCCGATCATGGTTTTGTATTCGGCGCCGCCTTTTTTCTTGAATACCGCCACGAGGTCTTCCTCGGCGAGCATCAGAGTGCGCACCAGTGTTTCCACGCGCGCGCGGTGCGCCTGCAGGAAGTCCGAGCGCACGGCGTAGACATCGGAAATAATGCGGTTCGCGGTCTTGGTGGACAGCAATATGCGCGCGCCTTTCACCGAATCTTCGGCGCCGCTGCCTACCTTGCCGCCGGAGGTCAGCGCCAGCGCATCGGGAATGATGACCATCGCCGCGTCTATGCCCGCCTGGGACAGTGCCGCGCGCGGCGTGTCCTGGCTGCCGGTGAGGTCCTTGACCCAGCGGATAGTCACGTCCTTAAACGTCAGGCCGCTGTCGCGCAGCACCTTCGCGAGATAATCGATGTGCGGGCCGTAGGCTTGCAGCGCGATGGTTTTGCCGCGCAGGTCCTGCGGCTGCTTGATACCGCCCTTGACCACCAGTGCGTCGCCGCCCGCCGACCATGTGAGTTGATAGATCACCACCATTTTAGTGCGCGGATCGCGGTCGGTGACTTCCGCCACTTGGCCCAGCATGCCCATGGTGCCGCGCAGGAACGGCGAACGGCAGGCGAGATAATTTTCAAGCTGGCGCGACAGCACGTCCTCGCGCGCAATGCGCACTTTCAGATTGGATTTGGCGAACAGGCTGTTGCGCGCGGTGTCTATCTGGCTGCCGTTGGCGTGGATGGTCGCGATATCGCCGCCCCAGGTGATCACCGGCAGCGGCAGTACGTCGTGCGCGGGACACGCGGTGACAGCACCCTTGGCGACCTGCGTCAACGGCGGCGCTTCGATAAATTTAGCCGGTGCGGCGGGCGCTGCATGTGCTACCGGCATCAATCCCGGCGGCAGAGCGCTCAAGAACAGGAACAAGGTGACGGTGAAGGCAAGTTTCATTGGTACGATCCTCGTATGACTTACGCGCGTGCAAGCTTCCAACCCGGCTGCCCGCCAATTATCCATGAATTCCGTAGCATAATACGTAATACCGTGGTGGCAAACCACCACGTGCATCGTATGGGTACGCCGCGAATCTTGTTCGAGGAGCGGTTCGTGAATCTGGAGCGGTAAATGGCGGAAACATTGGGTGACGCGATGGAGCGCAATGACCCGGCGCAGGCGCGGCGTTTGCTGCTGGCGGGCGCCGATCCGGATGCGGCGATGGCGGGCGATTGCACTCCGCTGGTGTATTGTGTCGCCACCGGACGCACCGAATTGGTGAAACTGCTGCTCGCGTTTGGCGCGGATCCAGCGCGGCGCGACCAGGATGGCCGGATTGCGGCCGATTACGCCCGCGCACGCGGCCATGTTGCCATCGTTGACCTCTTGGACGGCGCACGGCAAGTTGCTACGGCAAAACCGGCGCCACCGAAAATAAGCGGCAGCGACAGCGGTTTGCTGCGCAGCATCTGGGGCGCGGAAATCGCATCGCTGGTCACGCGCCATGTGCGCGGCGGGGCGAACGCCACGCCAGCGCCGGGGCCAGCGCAGGGGGCGCGGGAAACAGCCGCCGCCACGGAGGCGCCGGGCGCTGAGTCACCGCCTGCAGCGCCAGAGGCACCAGCCACACCCCCACCCAAGGAAATCGATCTTCAAGGCTTGGTCGGTCAAAAGGCCGCCAAGGCTGGCATTGCGCAAATCATTGCGCTGGCCAAGGTCAACAGCGAGCGGCGAGCGCGCGGCTTGCCGATGCATCAGGTCACGCTGCACGCGGTATTCGCCGGCAGCCCCGGCACCGGCAAGACAACGTTCGCACGTTATTACGCGCAGGAAATCCGCAAGCTTGGCACATTGAGCAAAGGCCATCTGGTTGAAGTGTCGCGCCAGGAACTGGTGGCCGAATACGCCGGCCAGACCGCGGTGAAAACCGGCAAGGTGGTCGATAGCGCCAAGGGCGGCGTGTTGTTCATCGACGAGGCCTACAGTCTGAAGCACGGCAAGGATGACGCGTTCGGGCAGGAGGCCATCGACACGCTGCTCAAGATGATGGAGGACCTGCGCGAGGATCTGATCGTTATCGTTGCCGGTTACACCGACGAAATGCGCGAGTTTCTGCATCTGAATCCCGGCTTGAGCAGCCGCGTGCCGAACCACCTGTATTTCGAGGATTTTACCCAGGACGAGCTGGGGACGATTTTCGACGGCATGTGCAAAAAATCCACCATGCAGGTGTCGGCGCAACATCGGCTGCTGGCCATCGGCGAAATCATGAAGCGGCGCAAGGGGCGTCATTTCGGCAATGCACGCGAGGTGCGCAATCTGTTTGAACGCGCGCTGGCGCAGCAGAGCGCGCGCCTGAGTCTGCGCGATTTGAAGGCGCTTACGCATGACGAATTGAATACCTTCGTGCTTGCCGATCTGACCGAAGACCCGCACGATCACACGGCCGAGCCGCGGAGCGACGCTCCCGCTGCAAAAACCGCCCTGGAACAACTGGATGCGCTGCATGGTTTATCCGGCGTCAAGCAAGCGGTACGCGACATCGCGGATTTTTACCGCGTGCGCGCCTTGCGCGGCGCCAGCGCCGCCCAACAGGACGTGGGATTGCACATGGTGTTTACCGGCAATGCAGGCACCGGCAAAACCACCGTCGCGCGGCTGCTCGGCGCGATCTACCGTGAACTGGGCATATTGCCGACGGGGCACCTGATCGAAGCCGACCGCAGCGAAGTAGTGGGTGAATATCTGGGGCAAACCGCGATCAAGACCCGCGAGCGCGTCGAGGCCGCGCTCGGCGGCGTGTTGTTTATCGACGAGGCGTATGCCCTGTCGCAGGATGCACGCGGCGGCGACTCGTATGGCACGGAAGCCGTTAACACGCTGGTGAAATTGATGGACGACCATCGGCGTGACTTCGCGCTGGTGCTGGCGGGTTATCCGGCGCACATGGAGGATTTTCTCGACTCCAATCGCGGACTGCGCTCGCGCGTCGCGCGCACGCTGGTGTTTGAAGATTACAGCGACGATGAACTGGCCGCGATCGCGCATGACTTCGCCGCGCACAACGGCTACACGCTGGACGCGGATGCATCAACGCAATTAAAGCCGCTGATTGCCGCGCTGCGCGAACGTGAAGGGACAAATTTCGGCAACGCCCGCAGCGTGCGCGGCATGCTCGAAAGCGCCTACAAGGCGCAGGCCAGCCGCTTGATGCGCGGCGGGGATCCCACATTGCTGGCTGAACCGGAGTTGTCGAAACTCACCGCCGCCGATCTCGGTGCGCCCGCCGCCGATCCCGCTTCGCCCCCGGCGCCTTGACTACCAGCGAATAGAAACTTCTTTCGCGATGGCGCCTTTAATGATTTTTAAAAATATCTTTATTAATCAATAACTTCCGATTTATCGAGTGCAAATGAAATTTTCCGCTGAATGGCTGGTGTGTATTTTTATTTGCGCAGGCGTGGCGCACGCACAGCCTGCCGCCAAGGGCGCGGGCAAACCGTACCCGGACAGACCGGTGCGCACGCTGGTGCCGCTGACCGCGGGCGGCAGTATGGATGTCATCGTGCGCAGTCTGTCGGCGCGATTGACGGATGCGTTCGGCCAATCGTTCGTGATCGACAACCGGCCCGGCGCGGGTAGTCTGGTCGCGCTCGATATATTGTCGTCATCGGCGGCGGACGGCCACACGCTGATGGCCATCGGCGGCACCACGGTGGTTTATCCGCTGCTCTACAAATCGCGCTACGACATCGTGCGCGATTTCGCACCCGTGGCGCAGTTGACCACGCATGGTTACGTGCTGATTATTCACCCGTCGCTGCCGGCAAAATCGGTCGGCGAATTCGTGCAGTATCTCAAGGCCAATCCGGAGAAGGTCAATTACGGTTCGTCCGGCATCGGCAGCCCGCTGCACATGAGCGGCGAGTTGTTCAAGCTGGTCACCGGCACGCGCATGACGCACGTGCCGTACAAAGGCACGGCCAGCGCGTATACCGATCTGTTGGCCGGGCAGGTGCAGGCGTCGTTTCCCACCATCATTTCATCCAACGCGCACATCAAGGCCGGGCGCCTGCGCCCGCTGGCGGTGACCACGGCCAGGCGCGTGCAGGCGTTGCCGGGCGTGCCGACATTTGAAGAGGCGGGTGTGAAGGGCGTGGTCGTGGTGAATCTCTACGGCATGATCGCGCCGCAAAAAACGCCGCCGGCCATCATCGAGCGCCTTGTGAGCGAGATCAACAAGGCCATGCGTTCGCCCGAGATGATCAAGAGCCTCAACGCGGATGGCGCGGAGGCCGCCACCGGGTCGCCAGCTGAACTCACGGCGCACATCAAGAGCGAGAACGAACGCTGGAGCCGGGTGGTGCAGGTGGTCGGCTTGAAGGAAAACCAATGACCGATTTGAAGCCGCTGTCGGGCATCCGCGTCATCGATCTCACGCAGATTTTGCAGGGGCCGTATTGCGCCTTTCTCATGGCGATGGCCGGCGCCGAGGTGATCAAGGTGGAGCCGCTGACGGGAGACCGCACGCGGCGCTACGCCGAATCGAAAACGCCGCCGATGAGTTTCGCCATGCTGAACTCGAACAAGAAAAGCGTCACGCTCGATCTGCGCTCCGCGCGCGGCAAGGAAATCCTCAAGGCGCTGGTGCAGGACGCGGATGTCGTGCTGGAAAACTATGCACCCGGCGTGATGGATCGGCTGGGGCTGGGCTATTCGGTGTTAAAGGAAATCAACCCGCGGCTGATTTACGCCACCGGCACTGGTTATGGCATCAGCGGCCCGGATCGCGACCTGCTCGCCATGGATCACACCATTCAGGCTGATGGCGGCTTGATGAGCGTCACCGGCGAGCGCGGCGGCCCGCCGGCCCGCGCGGGCGGCACGCCGGTTGATGTGCTGGGCGGCATCCACATGCATGCGGGCGTGATGCAGGCGCTGATCGGGCGCGTGCAGACAGGCCGTGGCACGCTGGTTGAATCGGCGATGATCGAAGCGCTCTACTTCGTGTTGACCGGGGAGATCGCCGCCTACCATCGCACCGGAAAACTATCTCCGCGGCGCGGCGATAAAACGCCTTCGCAGCGCATCCCGTACAGCCGCTACTTGTGCAGCGATGGCCGTTACATGGTGCTGATGGTGGTGGCCGAAGCGCATTGGGATATTCTGTTGAAAGTGATCGGGCGCGAGGATCTCAAGGGCCACCCGGATTACAGCAGCGACACCAAACGCGGCGCGCGCGAACAAGAGATCAACGACATGATCGGATCATGGACGAAGCAGCGTTCGCGCGACGAGGCCGTGGCGGCGATGCGCGTGCATCGCATACCGGTGTCACCGGTGCGCGACGTGGCCGAAGTCATGAACGATGCGCACATGCATCAGCGCGGCATGTTAAAGCGCATGCGGCATCCCGATCTGGGCGACATTGTGTTGCCGCAAAGCCCGATACATTTGTCCGCATACGAGATGCCCGCATTGGAGTTTTATCCCGATCTGGGGGAGCACAACCGCGAGGTGCTGGGTGGCTTGCTGGGGATGAGTGATGCGGAGATCGATACGCTGGAAGCCGAGGGTGTCATTTTGCGGCGCGAATCAGGGGAACGCAGGTCATGATGAATAAACCGAGTCAACGTTATTGCATCGTCGGCGTGGGTAACACCGCCTATGGCCGCACGCCTGGCCAGTCGCAGACAGCGCTCAATGTTCATGCAATTCGCGCGGCGCTTGATGATGCGGGGCTGACTACAGCCGACTTGGATGGCGTGCTCACCAAGGCGCCCACTTCGACATTCCCCAAGCTGTGGGCGGCGAGCGTAGCCGAAGCCCTGCGCGTGCAGCCGAATATCGTCGGCACGCTCGATCAGGCCGGCGCCACCAATATCGGTCTCATTCAATACGCCATCAGTTGCATCGAGCTTGGTCAGGGCGAAGTGGTGGCCATTGCCTACGGCGACAATCCGCGCAGCGGCACGCGTGCCACCTATGCCCGTCCGCGCGGCGGTGATGGGTCGGTGGCTGGTCTGTTTGGCGCGCCTTCCAGTTACGCCATGGTCGCGCGGCGGCGCATGCATGAATACGGCACCACCAAGGAGCAACTGGCGCATGTGGCGATGACCCATCGTTATCACGCCAGCTTGAACCCGAACGCCGTGTTCCAGACGCCGATCACCTTCGAGGAGTACATGGAGTCGCGCTGGGTGGCGGAGCCTTTCGGCCTGCTCGATTGTTGCCCGGTGTCGGACGGCGGCGCGGCCTATATCGTGACCACCGAGCAGCGCGCGAAAGAATTGAAGAAGGCGCCGGTTTATATACGCGGCATCGGCCAGTCGCATCCGTCGTGGGAGTTTTTTCGCCGCCCGGATATGGCGGCCAGTGGCGCGGCGGTGTCGGGGCGCTTGTGTTTTGAATCTGCTGGCATGAGCGTCGAGGATGTCGATTTCTGCGAAATCTACGACTGCTTCACCATCGTGCCGATCATCACGCTGGAGGAATACGGTTTCGTTTCGCGCGGCAAGGGCGGCGCGTTTTATCAGGACGGCGAGACCCGCATCGATGGCCGTCTGCCGTGCAACACCTCCGGCGGGCTGTTATCCGAAACTGGCATGCCCGGCACGCAATTGGTGTGCGAGGCCGTGCGTCAACTGCGCGGCGAATGCGGAGTGCGCCAAGTGAAAAAACACGAAGTCGGGCTGGTGAGCCAGCAAGGCGGCATCCTGACCACGCATGCGACCATGTTGTTGTCGCTGGAAGGAGGGCGCTAGCATGAACGGCATGAATTTCGACGCCTTCGGCGAATTGTTCCCGGAAATCAACGAATTGAACGCGCCTTTCTGGAACGGTCTGGCACTCGGTGAGGTGCGCCTGCAGAAATGCGGCCAGTGCGGCGCGCACCAATATCCGGCGGAATCATTCTGCTACGCGTGCGGCGCACAGGCCATGGCGTGGGTGGCGGTCGCCGGCGAAGGCACGGTCTATTCGTTCACCGTGGTGCATCAGCAATACCACAAGGCGTTCAAGGAATTCCTGCCCTACACGGTTGCCATCGTGCAGATGGATGAAGGCCCGCGCATGTTGAGTGCCATGCTTGGGTTGAAGCGGCACATCGCGATCGGCGAGCGCGTGAAACCCTGCATCCGTGTGGTCAGCAAGGACAGGGCATTCTTGACCTACGAACCCAAAAACAAATAAGGGGAAAGCATGGGCATCGATTTTGAAGTCACCGGCCGCATCGCCAAGATCGTCATCAACCGCCCGGAGGCGCTCAATTCCATGACGCAGCCCATGTATGCGGATTTGTCGAAGGCGTGGATCGAGGTTCGCGATAACCCCGATATCTGGGTCGCCGTGGTGACTGGTGCGCCGCAACCTGACCGCACGCCCGAGCGCCAGGTTTTCACCGCCGGCGCGGATTTGAAGAGCATGAATCGCGACCGTGGCGTGCATCAATATTGGCAGACGCAGCGAGACCCCATACTCAATCGCGGCCTCGAAGTGTGGAAGCCCGTGGTGTGCGCGGTGAATGGCCTATGTCTGGCGGGTGGCATGACGCTGCTGATGGCGACGGACATACGCATCGCCTCTGAGCACGCCATGTTCGACCTGTCGGAAGTCAAGCGCGGCATATTGCCAGGCAACGGCGGCACGCACCGCACGATCCGCCAGTTGCCTTATCCGATCGCGATGGAAATGCTGCTGCTGGCGCGGCGGCTGACGGCGGCGCGCGCCGCGCATTTTGGCCTCATCAACGAAGTCGTGCCGTACGACGAGGTGATGGAAGTCGCGATGGAACGTGCGCACGAGCTTGCCGCCATGGCCCCGCTGGCAGTTCGCGCGATCAAGGAATTGGCGGTGCGCGGGCAATACATGGAACTTTCCGAGAGCTTGCGCATGGAACACATGATGCAGGACAAGCTGCTCACCACCGAAGACGGCAACGAAGGCCCGCGCGCGTTTGCCGAGAAGCGCAAGCCGAATTTTCAGGGACGGTAACTCTGGCTTCGGCTTCGGTACTGGCCGAAGTAATACCGCGTTGCGCTACAACCGCCTGCGTGTATTCCTGTCGTTCGCCAGTTTTCCCGCGGATTTCGCGGCGGGCGCGGCGCGGACCGGGGCCGCGGCGGGCTTTGGCCGCGATTGTTGAGTGGCGTCCGCCTCGATGGATTCAACAAGCCGTATGGCCTCTTCACGCAACACTGGCGGCAGCCCCAATGCGTTGATGCGCTTTAGCCTCGCGGCATTGCCGGGCACTTCGACCAGACCGAGAAGATAAAGAAGCAGGTCGTCGGTGCTGGCGCCGCCGCCCGCAATAGGGCGCCCGTAGTCTTTGGGCAGCGCCGCGGTCAGGATGGTGCTGCCGGGGAACAGGATGCGCAACACGAAGTCGCCGCAGCTCAGGCATGCGGGGTCGGCCGGCGTGCGAAACACGCAATAATGCGTTTCGTCATCCACGAACCGCGCCACGCGAGAGACAAGTTCCGTTTGCAAGGCGTGCATCCTTGCTGCATCCGAAAATGGCCGTATGCCAAACAGATGTTGTATGGGATAGGCGCCGCCGCCGACTTCGATGGTTCCCGATTCGACAAAGGGCGAGACGGTAACGCCAACACCCGGAAACGACCAGGCAACGCGCCTGTTCTCCAGTTCGATCCCGAGTTGGTATTCGAGAGACCCGTCGGGATGCGTGATGATGAAGTAATGCACATAGCCGCCTTGTCCGGGGCTTGCCGAGGTAACCTCGGCGGCCGGAGCGTTGGGCCGCGCGGGTTCGCCCAACGTTGCCGGCTTGACGGCAGGCGCCGTGCGCACGACCCTGAATCGATTTGTCGCTTGAGCATCATGGCCGGCGATGCAGGCAGCCACGATGATCGCGCAGCAGAGCGCGGATTTTCGTATCGCCAGACGGCTGACATGAAGCATGAAGCGTTTGCTGGTATTCATACGCCGGGCTTGTAACGGGCGATTCTCACATCACCCTTTCCTGTTTACATGCTGGATGCGAATCCGGAGTCGATTGTGATGGGGCTATCCTTTTTTCGGCGACCACCCATAGGCCTTGGCGCAGGCGCCGCCCATCAGCATCGCGCGTTCACTGTCGTTCAAGCGATCCGTCAGACGGAAAGGTTCGACGGCCTGCTCATAATTGACCACCGCGAAGGCGCGCGTCCAGTCGGTGCCCCACAGGCAGCGGTCGAAACCCCATGCGTCGAAAATGCGCGCGAGCGGGTCCCAGATGTCGGGAAACGGATAAGGCTTGTGCGACAGCGTGCAAGCGCCGCTGATCTTGAGCACCGCGTTTTTGCGTCTGGCGAGATCCAGCACCTTCGGCAGGTCGGCCCATGGCTGCGGCGGCGCGGGCGGCGTGCGCGGCTGCAGGATGCCGATATGATCGATGATGAATCGCGTATTCGGATGGCGGTCGATCAGCGCTATGCCCGCGTCAATATTGCCCCAGCACAGCATGTTCACCGGAAAGTCGTACTGAACGGCAGCGCGCAGGATGCGATCGAGGCCCGGGTCGGCAGGATCGCGCTTCGCCTCCTTCGTCATCATGATGCGGATGCCCACGGTGCCCGGCGTTTTCTTCCAGTCGCCGATGACATCGGCCACCGCCGGATTATTCGGGTCAACCGGTTTCACCAGGGCAAAGCGGTTGGGATGCGCGCGTTGCACTTCCACCGCGTAGCTCGCGTCGTAATGGTACATGGAAAACGCCGAAATGAAGATCGCGCCATCGACGCCAACCTTGTCCATCGCCGCCACCATCTCGTCACCAGTGACGTGCGCCGGCCAGTTCGGCACGCTGTGCCAGGGGCGTTTCGGAGTGTTTTCTTCATAAACATGTACTTGGGAATCGATAATCGTCATTTGAAAGTTTCCTTATGCAATGTGGTTTCAAAGTATTAAAACAGGCCGCATGCGTCGCGTCCAGAAAAATCCGCGCTGTTACACCCTCAATCCAGACGCGCCCCCGAAGCCTTCACCACCGGCGTCCAGCGCTTGACTTCCGCCGCGATAAAATCATTGAAGCCTTTCGCGTCAAGCTGATTGGCTTCGACGCCGTCCGCGCGCAGGCGCTCGCGCACGTCGGGCAATTGCAGGATGCGCCGCACTTCGTTGTTAAGCCGCGTCACGATGTCAGCAGGCAGGTTGGGCGGGCCTGATAACGAGAACCACACCGCGGCGACGAGATCGGGGTAGCCTGCCTCATGGTAGGTCGGCACACTTGAGTAATCCGGCAATCGCGCGGCGGAGCTTAACGCCAGCGCGCGCATGCGGCCCACCTTGATGTGAGCGCTGGCGGTGGTGAGCGTGGTCGAGATCACCTGCAAGTGCCCGGCGATCAAATCCACCACGGCAATGCTGGCGCCGCGATACGGCACGTGCGTCATGTTGAATCCGGCGCCGCGCTTGAACAATTCGCCGATCAAATGGCCCTGCGTGCCGTTGCCGGGCGAGCCGTAGTTCAAATCGTTGGGGCGCGCTTTGGCGAGCGCGACAAAACTCTTGATGTCCTTCGCTGGCACGGACGGATGCACGGCGAGCACGGTGGGCGGGCCGCCGAAGAGCGCGATGTGCGTGAAATCCTTCACCGGGTCGAACGGCGCTTTTGCCGCCAGCGCGGGCGCCACCACGTGCGAGGCAACGCCTGAAACGAGCAGCGTGTACCCGTCGGGTGCGCTTTTCAAAACGATCTCGGAGCCGAGCAAGCCGCCCGCGCCGGGGCGGTTTTCAACCACAAAATTTTGTCCGAGGCTATCGGTGAGCCTGGCGGCGGCGATGCGCCCCATGGTGTCTGCGGTGCCGCCGGGCGGAAACGGCGCGATGATGCGCACGGTCTTTGCGGGCCAGACTTGTGCCGATGCGTTTGTTGCAATCAACATCGCACAGGCAAGCGCGGCGGCGCTGGGTCTGCATCTGAACTTAATCAATCTTGATCCCCGATGTCTTGACGACCTTTGCGTATTTTGCGAAGCAGGGCCGCGGCCCACGCGCAGACGCAGGCTGTTATGAATGGTTTCAACATGCGCATAAGTTACACTATGCCGAATCACAAAGGAACCCGACATGAGCACCGCAGGCAGCATAGACGACCTGGTTCACGCCAATCACATCCTTTGCAACGAGGGCGTGGTGGATGGTTTCGGCCACGTCAGCGTGCGCGACGAGCACGACCCCGAGCGCTTCTGGCTCGCGCGCAGCATGGCGCCGGCGGTGGTGACCAGGGACGACATCATGTCGTTCGGCATGGACGGCGAACCGCTGGACGCGCGCGGGCGCAAACCCTATCTTGAGCGTTACATACACAGCGAAATTTACCGCGCGCGGCCCGACGTGAAATCGATAGTGCACAGTCATTCACCGGCGGTGATTCCGTTTGGCGTCACCGGCACCGCGCTAAAACCCGTGAGCCACATGAGCGGATTTCTGGCGCCAACCGTGCCGCTATTCGAGATACGCGACACGGGCGGCCCCAACACCGACATGTTGATCCGCGACCGCAAATTGGGCGCGGCGCTGGCGGCATCGCTAGGCGTGGCCTCGTACGCGCTGATGCGCGGCCACGGCTCGGTGGCGGTGGGCGTGTCCATCGTGCAGGTTGTTTGCCGCGCGGTCTACGCCGAAATGAACGCGCGCTTGCAGATGGATGCGATGCGGCTGGGCGGGATTACGTTTCTAAACGATGCCGAGGCCGCCAATGCCGATGCGGCGAACTTTGGTAATCTTGAGCGGCCTTGGTCCGTGTGGTTACGCAATCTGCGGAAGTTGAAAGACCAGGCATAGATTCGCAACACGAGGGGACAATGATGAATACAAGAGTGCTGTCCGCCACATTCGCGGCCATTACCCTGATAGGCGCGTACACAAGCGTATTTGCGCAAGCCTATCCCAGCCGTGCGATTCGCATTGTCGTGCCGTTTCCGCCGGGGGGCACGTCCGACATACTGTCGCGCTCCATCGGGCAAAAGCTGACCGAGGAGTGGGGCCAGCCGGTGATTACAGATAACCGCCCCGGCGCTTCGGGCAACATCGCCTCCGAATTCGTCGCCCGTTCCAAGGGCGACGGCTACACGCTTTATATCAACACGGTCGGCACGCACGCGATTAATCCCGCGATCTTTTCCAAGCTGACTTTCGACCCGATCAAGGACTTTGCCGCGATCACCAATCTGGTGAACCTGCCGAGCATTTTGCTAGTGCATCCATCGGTGCCGGTGAAAAACGTGAAGGAGATGATCGCGCTTGCCAAGCGCCGCCCCGGCGAGATGTCGTACAGCTCCGCGGGCAGCGGCGCGCAGCCGCATCTCTCGGCTGAAATGTTCAAGAGCATGGCCAAGGTGGATATCCTGCACGTGCCGTATAAGGGCGCGGCGCCACAGATGATCGCGCTGATCGGCGGCG
>CAMDLH010000106.1 GCA_945901405.1 Bordetella parapertussis
CGCAGAGAATCCCGTTTTCTTTTTCGCTTTACTCTGCGGCAGTTCTCCGCGTCTCCGCGCCTCCGCGGTGAACCGGTTTTAGAATTAACCCTCCGGTTTGATTCCAGCCGATTTAATCACACGTGCGAACTTCTCCACTTCGCCGCGCACGAATTTCTGAAATTCATCCGGCGCTTCGCCGCCGATCTTGTAGCCGTGTTTCTCAATGGCGGGGCGCACTTCCGGGTGCGTGAGTGTTTTGCTCACCACGTCGTAGAGCTTCGCGAGGATGGGCTTGGGCGTGGCCGCGGGTACCCACGTGCCGAACCACGCATTCACGTCGAAGTTGGGCAGCCCCGACTCGTGCGCCGTGGGAATATCCGGTGCGTTGGCGTTGCGTTGAAGCGATGTGATGGCGATGCCGCGCAATCTGCCGGCGCGCACCTGCGGCAGCATGTAGGAGATGCCGCCGATGACGATCTGCGTCTGGCCGGAGATCGTTTCCTGCACCGCAAGCGGCGAGGTCTTGTAGGCCACGTGCACCACCTGCGTGCCGCTTGCCTGCTTGAACATTTCGCCAGCGATGTGCGAAATACTGCCGATGCCGAACGAGGCGTAGTTCAACTTGTTCGGATTGGCCTTGGCATAAGCGATCAGTTCGTTCACTGATTTCGCCGGCACGCCCGGATGGATGCCGAACACGAGGTCGATCGAACCCAGCCGCGTGATCCCCTGCAAATCGCGCGTGATGTCGTAGTTGAGTTTGTAGAGGCTCGGATTGATGGTTATCGCCAATGCATTGGCCATCAGCGTATAGCCGTCGGGCGCGGCCTTCACGGCCATTTCGTCGCCGATGACGCCGTTAGCACCCGGACGATTATCAACCACCACTTGCTGGCCCAGCGTTTCAGACAGCTTGGGCACGATGGTGCGAACAAAAATATCGGTCGCGCCGCCCGCGCCCATGGGGATGATGAGCCGCAGCGGACGATTGGGAAAATTCTGCGCGTGCACTTGCACGGCGGTAGCGGTGAAAAAAACCGCCGCGCCGATGATGAGGGCCAAACTTCTGTTGCACATTAGTTTATTAAGTAATTGTTTTTAAAGGATTTTTCGTGTAACCGAGCGCGTGTGCCCAAACGTCGGCACATACACCGAATGCGTGCCCGGCCCGCCTGCGACAATGATCGCGATGTCGTGAGGCGTATACGATATCGGAATCAGCGTGTCTTCGCTAATCGTGCTGATCGTGCCCAACTCCGCGCCGCGCGTGTGCTTGAGCCGCATCAGGTCTTTCGCGGCGTAACGGCTCGCGGGGATTTTTGATAGCTCCCACAAGCGGTGTTTGACTTCGGCCTTGTTGAGGCCCGCGCGATGCAATATCTGCGCGTGCTCCGGCCCCAGCAGCAGCCACGGTTCGCCGCCGAAGTGATAATCGTTGTTGGTCGGATAACAAATGCTGTCGGCGATCACGCGCAGCAAATCGGTGGCATCCTTCGCGTGCGTGTTCATGTTCTGCGTGCCCGCCGCGCCGACGATGGTCACCGTGCTGTCGGTCCTGGCAAAGCCACGCTCCACGTGCAGCGGCTCCCATGGATTGTCGTCCTCATTCTCGGCGCAGCAGAATGAATACTTGCCCGGCTGGCCTTGCGTCGCACGATCCATTTCCGCGGGCAGCGCGCCGCCGATGTTTTGCATGATAAGCCGCAGCGCGCGGCCCAGTGTGGCATTGGCCCACGATCCCTGGCCGAGGCAATTCAAGTTTCCATTCACGCCGAGTTCGCGCGCCACCGGCCCGTTGACAACGATCATCGCCGTGGCCGGATTGGTGGTGGCCTGTATGCCTTGCAGATTGAATCTGCGATCGGTGAACGCTTCAACCGCGGCGATCAGCGTGCGCATGTACTCCGGCTTGCAGCCCGCCATCACCGCGTTGATCGCGATGCCTTCGACGGTGGCGGCGCCAAAGCCCGGCTGCACGGTGGCGATGATTTCATCCGCCGCGCGGCCACTGGTCTTGATCATGCGCTCGACACGATCCAGCGTCGGCGGGCGCAGCGGCAGGCCGTCGCTCCAGCGGCGCGTGATGCAAAATTGATCGAAGTCCTCGGCTTCTTCGGGTGCTTCCACGCGCGCCGCGCGCGGGGCGGCGCCAGGTGCCTTTGAGCCGGACGCGCCGGCCTTTGGATCAAGCGCGATGCGCGCGATGTCTTCCACGCATTTTTCGGCGATGCCGCGAATCTCCTCGCGCGTGCGCAAGCCGAACGGATGCGGCACCACCGCCATCGGATGCCCCTCGCAGCCCAGCGCCTTCAGTTGCTTTGCGCCCAGCACGGTGAACGCCGTTGAACACACCGTGATCGCCGGCACGCCGCGCTTCACCGACTCAGCCGTGTCGTGGACACTCCACGACGTGCACGAGCCTCAGTCGCCCGACCCGGTGATCACCAGATCGGCGTGCGCTTCGATGTCGGCGTAGGCTTCGTCCGGCGCGGGTATCGACGCCGCGCGCTTGCGAAACCGCATCACGCGCTTGACGCCGTGACGCGTGGTCAACAGTTGCTCGAGATCGTCGGCGAGATGATTGAAGTTGGGTTTGGAGTTGTCGATGACGGCGACGGTCTTGCCCTGGAGGCTGTCGATCGATTTCCACGGGCGTTGCACGCCGGCGCCCGAGGGGGCGGTGGGGTCGAGGATGATGTTTTGGTTCACTCAATGCTCCTTCAACTGATTTGCGATGCATTATCCGGCAAAGCTGCCGCAGGATGGGTGAAACCCTTTACAAACCAAGCTCCGCCGTTCTGGTGTGCGGACTTGCGTTGTGATGGGTTGCGCTGTGCTCCACCCATCTACGGGTTTGTTCCATGGGTTCCGTCATGCCTGAGCGAAGCGTGCCACCACGGGTTTCCAGCGCGCCAACTGAGCTGCAATGTAACTTGCAAACGCCGCAGGCGTTGAGCCGCAAGGCGCAATACCAGCTGCGTTGAGCGCTGCTGAAATTTCAGCGCTGTTGATCACCGCCGCCGCCGCCTTCGAAATATTTTCCACCAGCGCCACGGGCGTGCCGCGCGGCGCAACCAGCCCCAGCCAGTTCGACACTTCGCACTCTGCCAGCGCCGGAATATCCGGTGCAATAGTCACGCGCTGTGCGGCGGTCACGCCGAGCGCACGCAGCGTGCCGGCAACGCAGCGCGGCAGCATCGACATGATGTTGTTGAAGCTCAATTCGATGCGGCCCGCTTCGAGATCGGCGTAAAGTTTTTTGGTTTCGTCGTAGCGCGCGTGGCGCAATTGCACGCCGGTGACAGCCTGAAACAATTCTGCCGCAAGATGCGGCGCGCCACCGAGGGCGGAGGTGCCGTAAGCCAGTTCGCTCGGATGCGCGTGTGCATGCGCGATGAATTCATTGACGTTGTTCACCGGAAGCGCAGGGTGGCAGGCGAGCAGCATCGGCGATTGCGTGAGCAGCGATACCGGCGTGAAGTCGTCAAGTGCGTGGTACGGCAAATCGCGGCGCACGTGCGGTGCCAGCGCATGCGTGCCCAGCGTGGCGACGAATAGCGTATTGCCGTCGGGCGCGCATCGCGCGGCGGCGTGCGCGCCCCGCGTGCCGCTGTTGCCCGCGATACGTTCGATGTTGACCGCGCGGCCGAGTCGCGCACCCAGCGGCGCCGCGATCAGATTCGCAATGTCGTCCGACGCGCTGCCAGGCGAGAAGCCAACGATGAGCCGCAGCGCGGGCAGCGCGCTCATTGCGTGGCGACGCCGGTGTCGCGCACGATTTTTGCCCACTTCGCGATTTCGCTCTTGATGTAGGCGGCGAATTGCTCGGGCGTGCTGGTAAGCGGCTCCGCGCCCTGATTCACGAGCCGTTCGCGCATGTCGGGCGTGCGCATGATGTCCACGATCTCGGTGTTCAGCCGGTTGACGATGGGGCGTGGCAGTCCGGCAGGCGCCGCGGCGCCGATCCAGGTGACGGCCTCGAAGCCGGGATAACCTGATTCCGCCAGCGTTGGAATTTCGGGTGTGACGCTGGCGCGCGCGAGGCTGGTGACGACCAGGGCGCGCAGCCGGCGTGATCGCACATGCGGCAACGCGCCGGGCACGCTGCTCACCAACATGGTGACATGTCCGGCAAGCAAATCAATCAGCGCCTGTCCGCCGCCTTTGTAAGGCACGTGCGTGAGATCAATTTTCGCCTGCGACTTGAAAAATTCCGCCGACAGATGGCCAGAACTGCCCGCGCCCGAAGAGGCGAACGTCAGTTGGCCGGGCCGTGCGCGCGCCAACGCGACGAGATCCTTCAATGTCGCGGCGGGCAACGAGGGATGCACCACCAGAATATTGGGAAACGTGGCCACCAGCGAGATGGGCGTGAAATCCGTCACCGGATTGAACGGCAGCTTTTTGTAGATGCTGGTGTTGATGGCGAACGGCGAAATATTCGCCATCACCAGCGTGTAGCCGTCGGCGGGCGCGCGTGCGACGGCTTCGGTGCCGACATTGCCACCCGCGCCCGAACGATTATCAACCACCACCGGCTGGCCGAGACGCTCGCTTAATTTTTGCGACAACGCGCGAATGATGATGTCGCCGCCGCCACTCGGCGGAAACGGCACCACAAAGCGTAACGGACGCGTCGGGTAGTCCTGCGCGAGCGCATTGCCATTCATGGCAAAAAAACATAATAAAAACAAACGTTTACGTATCAACACATGCTCCGCGCGAATTGCGTGTTCATGGAATTGCCGGCGCGGCTTGAATCCACGATCGACTGCACCGCCAACTTTGCGAAAAACCGTTTATACCGCAAAATGCGCATCCGCAATCCCTATAGATCAGCATCTGAAACCGCAAGGAACCCTCATGGAACGTCTGCTGCCTCTCGCCGAAAAAGCCGCCGCGCTGTTGAAAGCGCGCAACCAAACCATCGCCGTCGCCGAATCGTCGGCGGGCGGATTGATCAATGCATCGTTGCTGGCGCTGCCCGGCGCATCCGCCTATTGCAAGGGCGGCATGGTGATGTACACGCGCGATGCGTTGTTGGGCTTGCGCGACGTGACGCCGGAGATGTTGAAGGCCGTGCGCGGGGGCACCGAGGAAAATGCCTTGTTCAGGGCGCGCACGATACGCGAGCGCTTGAATGCGGATTGGGGGCTCAGTGAAGGCGGCGCGGCAGGCCCGACGGGCAGCCGCTATGGCTATGCGGCCGGGCACTGTGTGCTCGCCGTCGCGGGCAGCATGGAAAAATCGCGCACGCTGGAAACCGCCAGCGGCGACCGTCAGGCGAACATGTATGCGTTCGCGGAAGCGAGTTTAAAACTGCTGATCGAATGCCTCGAAAGCAGCAAGTAGTTTTCATGCGTGCCATGGTGTCGTGGTTGTGTGCGTTGTTGATGGCGGCTGCGGCACACGCGCAAACACAACCCGAGCCGATCTACGAGCCCGAATATGGCCAGCCGGGCAAGGACGTGGTGTGGGTGCCCACGCCGCAGGTCGTGGTCGAAACCATGATCGAGCTGGCGAGGGTCAGCGGCGACGATTACGTGATTGATCTTGGCTCGGGTGACGGCCGTCTGGTGATCGCGGCGGCCAAGCGCGGCGCGCGCGCGCTCGGCATCGAATACGATGAAAACCTCGTGCGTTATTCGCAACGCAGCGCCGCGCGGCAGGGCGTGGCGGAGACGGCGCAATTTCTCAAGGCCGATATTTTTGCCACGGATTTTTCGCAGGCAACCGTGCTCACGCTGTTCCTGCTGCCGGAAATGAATTTGCGCCTGCGTCCGCAATTTCTCGCAATGAAACCGGGCGCGCGCATCGTCGCCAATTTTTTCGGCATCGGCGACTGGTCGTCCGACGAGGCGGTGCATATCCCGCAGTCGGAAAAATGCGAAACCTATTGCATCGCGTATCTGTGGATCGTGCCGGCGAAAGTGGACGGCACGTGGACCACACGGCAAGGCGAACTGGCGCTGGTGCAAGGCCATCAATACTTCAAGGGATACCTATTCGCCAACGGCGTGACGAAGGAAGTCGTGCAGGGCCGCGTGCGCGGGGAGGCGCTGAACTTCACCATCGAAGGCGCGTCCTACAGCGGGCGCGTGAACGGCGATGTCATCGAAGGCACGGTCACTAACGCCGGCACATTTGTGCCCTGGTCGGCCAGGCGCAAGGCGCAATAATCGATTGCCCGCACGGGCCGGTAAACTGTTTCGCACCGCCAGCGTTTATTACTTTTTCAATCCCATTCACTGGAGCTACTCATGACCGTATCGCCATTTGTTCACTTCGTTCGCGGCTCGTGTGCCGTGCTTGCGTTGGCTGCCTTGAGTTCGGTTGCTTACGCCCAACCCGCGGCCAAGGACAAGGATAGAGATTTCGTCCCCGAAGTCGGGCAATCCGGCAAGGACGTGGTGTGGGTGCCCACCGCGCAGACACTGGTGAACAAAATGCTAGACATGGTGAAGCTCACGCCGAATGATATTTTGTATGATCTCGGTTCCGGCGACGGGCGCACGGTGATCACCGCCGCCAAGCGCGGCGCGCGCGCCTATGGTATCGAGTACAACCCGGACATGGTCGAGCTTTCAAAGCGCAACGCGGCGAAAGAGGGCGTCTCCGCAAAGGCGACGTTCGAGAAGGCCGATATTTTCGCCAGCGATTACAGCAAAGCCACCGTCATCACGCTGTTTCTGCTGCCCGAGCTTAACGTCAAGCTGCGCCCGGCCATACTCGACATGAAGCCGGGCACGCGCATCGCCGCCAACTCTTTCGACATGGGCGACTGGAAACCCGATCAGACCGCGCGCGTCGAAGGTGATTGCACCTCGTGGTGCACGGCGTATCTGTGGATCGTGCCGGCGAAGGTCGCGGGCACGTGGAAGCTGCCGCAGGGCGAATTGACGTTGAAGCAGCAATACCAGTCCATCTCCGGCTCGCTCAACAGCGACGGACGCTCCACCATCATTTCCAGGGCCGCGATGAATGGGGATCAAATCAGCTTCAATGCCGGCGCCGCCGCCTATACCGGGCGCGTCAACGGCAACACCATGGAAGGCACGGTGACCGGCGGCGGTAAATCCGGTAGTTGGACGGCCACAAAGAAATAGCCCGGCCTGCCCGCCCAGCCTGAAAGCCCCCTGTCAGGTTGTCGCGGTAATGTGCGCTCTCCCTCGCGGTATTGTTTTTTTGACGGAGTGTTCGTATGACGGCGTTACATCGAATTTCACATGGACTGGCCGTGCTCGCGATGCTCGCATGCGCGGCCGCACTGGCGCAGCCAGCAAAGGAATTCAAACCCTCGGTGGGCCAGCCCGGCAAGGACGTGGTATGGGTGCCCACGTCGAACGCGCTGGTGAACAAAATGCTCGACATGGCCAAGGTCACGGCGAACGATTTTGTCATCGACCTGGGGTCGGGCGACGGGCGCACGGTGATCACCGCCGCCAAGCGCGGCGCCAAGGCACATGGCATCGAGTACAACCCCGACATGGTTGAGATTTCCAAGGCCAACGCCGCGAAAGAAGGCGTGAGCGACCGCGCCACCTTCATCAAGGCCGATTTGTTCGAGAGCGATTTTACGCAGGCGACCGTGATCACCATGTTCCTGCTGCCCGACATCAACAAACGTCTGCGCCCGAAAATTCTCAACTTGAAACCCGGCACGCGCATCGTGTCCAACTCGTTCGACATGGGCGACTGGGCGGCCGACGAAACCGGCACGGCGGTGAGCGACGACGGCTCAAGCTACTACCGCACCGCGTTGTTGTGGATCGTGCCGGCGAAAGTGGAAGGCACGTGGAAATCCGCAGCCGGCGAAATCGCATTCAGGCAGACCTATCAAATGCTAGGCGGCTCGATCAGCGCCAGCGGCGCTTCAACGTTGATTACCAACGGCAGATTGAACGGAGACGAAATCACTTTTACCGCCGCCGGCGCGCAATACACGGGCAGGGTGAAAGGCAACAGCATCAAGGGTACGGTTACACGCGACGGCGCAAGCGTGGCATGGAATGCCAAACGCGCAAACTAGAGCATGAATATAAGTGATTGTTTTTAAATAATATTATTTGTGCATTGGTTTTTTGCCTGAGCGCCGTCCGCGCGCCGGCAGCGTTGTTGGTATTGCTTGCCGCGAACTTCGGCGCCGCCGCGCAAGAAGCCGCATTGACCTGGCAACGCATCGAACTTGGCGCCGCCGCGCAACGCCAGGTTTATCCATTCGCGATTTACAGCAACAAGCCGTGGGGCGGGGACATGCGCCGCGTGCAATCGGCGGTGCTGGTGTTTCATGGCATGGGCCGCAACGCGCGAGGCTACTTTGCCGCCGCCGAAAAACTGCTTGCCGCCAGCGGCTCCAATGCCGAAGAAACGCTGCTGATCGCGCCGAATTATTTCGCCACCGCGGATGCAAACACGAACACGCTCGACGGCATGCCGTTGTGGCGCGGCAGCCTGTGGAACAGCGGGCAGGACGCGGAGAACTGGCCGTGGCCGCTCAGCGCGTTTCAACCCATCGAGGACATGCTCGCCGCGATGCTCGACGCCGGACGGTTTCCGGCGTTAAAGCGCATCGTGCTCGCGGGGCATTCCGCGGGCGGTCAGCTTGTGCATCGCTACGCCGTGCTCAACGCGATGGACGGCAAGGTCCGCGAAGCGGGCAAATCGATCAGTTACATCATCGCCAATCCCTCGACGTATCTGTATTTCACGCCGGAGCGCCCGCGCGGCGGGGGTTTTGCGCCGTTCGACGCGGCGGCATGCCCAAGCTACAACGAATACCGCTACGGCATCGACAAGCCGCCGCGTTACGCGGGCGCGTGGAACGGCGACGCTTTATTCAGGCGTTACGCGGGCCGCGACGTAAGCTACCTGCTCGGCGCCAGCGACACCGACCCGAATCATTCGCAACTGGATAAATCCTGCGGTGCGCGGGCTGGCGGCAGCCATCGGCTCGAACGCGGACGGAACTACATTCGCTACGAGAACCATCTTGCGAAGAGCGCGATGATTCTGAACCGGCGCGCCTACGAAGTGATCGGCGTGGGGCACGCGCAAGCGCGCATGTTCGGCTCCCTATGCGGCGCGGAGCTGTTGTTTGGCATGCCCGCGGAGAAGAATGTTGGCGGCGCGGCATGCCGGGCACCCGTGCGTTGAGTTGGCGCGATGCGGCATGCGTAAACGGTAGTGACGTTTACACCAGCACCTGTAGCACCTGTAGGTTGGGGTGACGAAGGAACCCCAACGATGGTGGTGCATCACGGCCAATGTTGGGGTTCCTTCGTTACCCCAAGCTACCACTTTACGAGAAGTAAACCGTGACCCCGATTAACACGGGCACAAGTGCGAACGCGGCAACAAAATCGCGATTGTGGGTCGCGGGCGCGGCTGGCGGATACCTTCCCAAGGTAAGCGCCTTCAACACTACCCAACCGAATGGATAAAACACGCCACGAAATACAACTTCCACGAACAAATTGAACAGGAACCTGAGCGTGGCTTCCAGTATTGCATCCATCGCGTCAGGCGATGGTTACAACTTGAGCCCACGCAAAAACTCCGTGCGCGCCTTCGCCCCCGCCATCAGGAAGCCCAAATCCCCGCCTGAGAGGATCATGCGCATGCCCATGCCGATATATTTGGCCATCAACGGCGGATCGTAAACGCCGCCCATGCCGGGATGCTTGCCGTGTTTCTTGCACGCGGCGATCAACTTGCGGTAGGCGTCTTCCACTTTTGCATCGGCAAACTGGCCGGGGATGCCCAGCTCGGCGCAGTAGTCGTTGGTGCCGATCAGCACCACGTCCACGCCCGGCACGGCGGCGATGGCGTCGACGTTTTCCATGGCCGTGGGCGTCTCGACCATCACGGTGACGAGTATCTGTTCGTTGGAGACGCGCACCGCCTCCGCCGCCGGCGTCGATTCATACTTGAACTGCGGCAGCACGCCCATCATCGAGCGGTGGCCCACCGGCGGATACTTGCAGTGCGACACCGCGCGCGCGGCTTCCTCGGCGGTATCGACGTGCGGCACCACGATGCCCTGCGCGCCGGAGTCGAGCAGGCGCGAGGCGTGGTGATGCTCCTTGCCCGGCACGCGCACGATGGGGGTAATACCCATCGCCATCGCGGTGAGCGCCACCTGCGAGGCCTGATCTACGTCCATCGAACTGTGCTCCATGTCGATAAAGAGCCAGTCAAAGCCGGTGGTCTTGGCGATCATGCCGGCATCGACCGAGCGCATCACGCGCATGCCCATGCCGAGGGCGAGCTTGCCGGCTTCGAGTTGTTGTTTGGTGTGATTGGGGAATGCTGACATGGTTGCTCCGTTGAGTGTTTACTGAAAACTTTTTTTGACGCAGATGAACGCAGATTTACACAGATGAAAACCCGGTGTCGTCATTCTGGCGCAGGCCAGAATCCAGGTTGTTCCACACTTTGCAGTTGCTTGGTTTACCCTTGCAACCCGCGCTTCGCGCCGAAAGTTACACACTGGATTCCAGCCTTCGCTGGAATGACGGAAGTGGTTTTTCATCTGTGTAAATCTGCGTTCATCTGTGTCAAAAAGCCTTTGATCCTTATCTTACCTGCCGCTAAAAAAACACCGTCTCCAGCCAATCCCACATCGCCGCGACGCCGATGGTTGCGTTGTCGATCTGGCAATGGTGGTAGCCGCCTTCCTCGCGCGTGAATACTTTCATGGTTTTGTTTTTGGAGCCTACCGCGTCGAAACATTTTTGCGCGATGGCAAGCGGTATCTGTTCATCGCCTTCGCCGTGCACCATCAGGAATGGGCAGGTGATTTTTTGCACCACGCCGTCCAGACGAAAGCCTTCGAGCTTTTTCATCGCTTCGTCGCGCGTGGCTACGTTGAAGATCCACAGCAAATGTTTCCACGGCACCGACAGCGACGGGTTGCCGCCGGCATCGAGTTTGTCGAAACGGTTTTTCCAGATTTGCCAGTAGTCCCACTGCGCACCCCAGGCGATGCACGCGGCGAAGCGCTGCTCGAACGCGGCGGCACGCGGCGCGTAGTAGCCGCCGAGGCTGATCGCCATCACGCCGATGCGTTTGGCGTCGATCTCGGCGCGCGCGGCCAGATACTCGTAGGCGGCCTTGCCGTAACGCTCGGTCTCGTGATGCAGCCATTGATCGCGAAAGCGCACCGCTTCGCCGTTGCCGGGGCCATCGACGATGAGGCATGCAATGCCACGCGCGGCGAGGTCGGGCACGCCCTTGAAATACTGAATTTCTTTCGTCACGTCGAAGCCGTCGAAGAACACCATGGCGGGCGCCGGACCTTTGCGGCCCGTGTCTTCGGCGTGTATCAAAATCGCTGGCAGCGACGCACCCTCGTACGGAATCTCCACGTGTTCAATTCTTGGGCGGCGCAAGAGTTGCGCCGCATCGCGAAAACAATCCACGCCGCGTTTATAGGCTTCGAGGCCCGCGGATTTAGGTTGCAGGAAGCGCTCGCCTACATGGTAATAATTCGATGCTCGCATCAGCGCCTGTGCGCCTGTAGTGCGCCGCCCGGCGGCGATATGCGCGCGGCCCAAGTCCTCGACCTTGCGCGCCTCGCGCGCCCACTCGCGAAACCACGCGTCGTCGTTACCAACATGCGCTTTCAGACGCAGGCCGATGCGATTGATCTCGTCGATCTCGGCGCCGCCCCACGGCGCGGAATTCAACGCAATCAGCACGCCGTGCGACCAGCGATAGTCCTCGGGAAAATACATGAACGACAATTCTTCGCGTGCGGGCTGGCTGCTCATGGCAATCCTCTTCGATAGGCGTTTGCGGGAGCGCGCATTCTACACTGGCGAGTGACCACGACGTTCGCATTGAGGTATCATCGACAGCTCTTTCCACAATGTACGGAGAATCAAAATGCGTTTACTCAAATCAATTTATCAGCCAGTTTTGGCGCTGGCGCTTTGCGTCGTTGCGGGCGCCGTTTTTGCGCAGGCCAAGCCCGCCGCTAAACCGTATGAGCCCACCGTCGGCCAGTCAGGCAAGGACGTGGTTTGGGTGCCCTCGCCGCAGGCGCTGGTGGACCGCATGCTCGATCTGGCGAAACTCACGCCCGCGGATATTCACTATGATCTCGGTTCGGGCGACGGGCGCACCGTGATTACCGCCGCCAAGCGCGGCACGCGCGCCTACGGCATTGAATACAACCCGGATATGGTCGAGCTCGCCAGGCGCAACGCCGCCAAGGAAGGCATGTCCGACAAGGCTACCTTCAAGCAAGCCGATATATTCACGCAGGCGAGCATCGACGACTACACCAAGGCCACCGTCATCACGCTGTTCCTGTTGCCCGATCTGAACGTCAGGCTGCGCCCCACGCTGCTCAACATGAAGCCGGGCACGCGCGTGGTGTCGAACAGTTTCACCATGGGTGAATGGAAATCCGACGAGACCATCAACGCCGGCGGCGACTGCACCTCGTGGTGCACCGCGCATCTGTGGATCATTCCGGCGAACGTCGAAGGCACGTGGAAGCTTGCCACCGGCGAACTGTCGTTGAAGCAGGAGTTTCAGATGATTAGCGGCACGCTTAAATCCGGCAACGTTTCGTCGATCATTTCGGATGCAAAAATGCTCGGTGACCAGATTTCATTTTCCGCCGGTGGCCGTCAATACACTGGGCGTGTGAACGGTTCAACGATGGAAGGCTCGAACAAGGGCGGCAGCGGTTTGGGTTCGTGGTCGGCGACGCGGCAATAGGCTTGATGGGTCGAAAGAGCAGAGCATGACGTTTCGTTGCCGGAGATGGTTCGCGACGGCATGCGCCATGTCGGGCATGCTCGCCAGCGGATTTATCCACGCGCAAGTCGCCGATTGGCCCAACAAGCCGGTGCGTTTCATCGTGCCGTTTCCGCCGGGCGGCTCGGTCGATCCGCTCGCGCGGCTGACAGGTGCGCGGCTCACCGCTGCGCTGGGGCAGCAGTTTGTTATCGATAACCGCACGGGCGCGTCGGGTGCCATCGGCACGGAGCTGGGCGCGAAAGCCGCGCCCGATGGTTACACCTTTGTGTTCGTGTTCGACACGCACGCGGTCAATCCCTCGCTGATTCCAAATCTGCCGTTCAACACCTTGAAGGATTTAACCAATGTGATGCTGGTGGGTACCGCTCCGATGGTGCTGACCACCAATCCATCCAAGCCGTACAAGAATTTTGATGATGTGGTGAAACTGGCCAAGGCCAAGCCAGCGACGCTGACATTCGGCTCGGTAGGCAGCGGCAGCCTGGGGCACCTGGCGATGATGCTGGTGCAGCAACAGGCCGGCATCAAGATGATACATATTCCGTACAAGGGCGGCGGCCCCGCGACCACCGATGCGATCGGCGGCCAGATCGATTTTGCCGTCACCTCCGTGGCGGTGCCCGGCCCGCATATCAAGGCGGGGCGCTTGCGCGCGGTGGTGAGCACGGGTGAAAAACGCTCGCACGTGGTGCCTGATACGCCAACGCTGATCGAGAGCGGTTTGACGGGTTTTAGCGCACAAGCGTGGTGGGGCATCGTTACGCCCGCGGGCATACCCAAGCCGTTGCTGGACAGAGTGCATGGCGAACTGGTGAAGGTCTACAACCAGCCGGAGTTGCGCAAACAACTTACCGAGCAATTCGGCATGGACCTCGTGGCGGGCACGCCGGAAGGGATGACGAAATTCCTCACGGCGGAAATGGCGCGCTGGGCGAAAGTGGTCAAGGAAAACGGCATTCGGGCTGACTGAACGGCTGAACAACATTTACCGCGTCTCCGCGGTGAAGCACTTTAATTGGCAAACATGAACATAGAACGCGGCCTGATCAAAACCAGTCTCGGCTACATGCACTATCGCGCCGCCGGCGCCGTTGGTGGTGAAGCGATATTCCTGCAGCACATCAACCAGCAATCCTCCGCGCTGTATCTGGAAATGATGGAAGTGTTGTCGCCACACCTGCGCGTGGTGGCGATGGATTATCCGAGTCATGGCAATTCCGATCACGTTGCCAAGCAGCCGGCGATAGACGATTACGCGCGTTGTGTGACCGAGGTTGCCGACGCGCTGCGCATACAAAAATTCAGCGTGCTGGGCGAAGCGGTGGGGGCTGCGACTTCAATCGCACTCGCAGCGTCGTACCCACAACGCGTGAACAAAGTGGTGCTGGTGAATTGCCCGTACTACAAGGATCGCGGCGTTGCTGAATCGCGTCATGCGCCGCTGAAAAGCGGTTTGCGCCCTGAAGATGCATCGGGTTTTCCGCTTACGCGCACGGTCCAGTTTTTAATCGACAACGACCCCGGCCACTCGCCGATGCAACCCACGCAATCGTGGATGGATCGCGTCAATGTCGCGCAGATCGAAGCCGGCCGCGAGCGCTGGCAGGCGCTCGATGCGCTGCATGGCTACGACATCGCGGGCAACCTCGCGCGCATCAACTGCCCAATACTGCTGCTGATCGGCGAGCATTTTTTCTATCTCAAGAATCGTGATGATTTTCATAATAAAAACAATAACTTACGTTCTGAGGTCATCGCGGATGGGCGCTTCTGCATGACTTGGGAGCGCGCCGCCGAAGTGGGCCGCCACACGCTGGATTTCCTGCGCGCATCGTGACGTCGCGTTTCTGCCGCATCGCGTGTGCGTTGTTGTGCGTGACCTTTGCGCAGTCCGCGATTGCGGCAACCGCAACACCCGGCTATCCGGCGCGTCCGATACGCTGGATTGTCACCTTCCCCGCAGGCGGCGGAACCGACATCGTCGCGCGCATGGTGGGTGCGAAGCTCGGTGAGTTGCTCGGTCAGCAAGTGGTGGTCGACAATCGCGGCGGTGCAAGCGGTGTGATCGGCACCGAGCTTGCCGCGCGTGCCGCGCCCGACGGACACACGCTGCTGTTCGGCACCTCGAGCGCGCTGGTGATTTTGCCGCTGTTGTCGAACAAATTGCCGTTCGACACGTTTCGCGATTTCGCGCCGGTAAGCTTGCTGGTGACGATTCCGCAATTGCTGGTAGTGCATCAGGGCATCGCCGCGAATTCGGTGAAAGAACTGGTGGCGCTGGCCAAAGCCACGCCGGGCAAATTGACTTACGCCACATCGGGGCTAGGGTCGCCCAATCACCTGGCGACGGAATTATTCAACACCATGACTGGTGTGACCATGACGCACGTGCCGTACAAGGGTGCCGCGCCCGGCATCACCGACTTGCTCGGCGGGCAGGTGCAACTCATGTTTAACCCGATGCCCGCGCTGGTGCCGCACGTGAAATCCGGCAAGTTAAAAGCGCTGGGCGTGGGCAGTGCCGCGCGTTCACCCGCGTTGCCCGACGTGCCGACGGTGGCGGAGGCCGGCGTGCCCGGCTACGAATACGTGTTGTGGTACGGCATGTTCGCGCCCAGGCAAACGCCCGCGCCGATCGTCGCGCGGCTCAACGCGCACGTGGTGTCGATACTCGCGCAGCCCGACATCGTCAGGCAGCTCGCGGTGCAGGGCGCGGATGCACGCAGCACCACGCCGGATGAATTCACACGCTTCATGCGCGCAGAGTCCGAACGGCTCGCGCGCGTGATCAAGACGGCGAAAATCAGGCTTGAATGACTATAAAGTAAGTAATTGTTTTTATTGACTATTTTTGAGAACATTAATGAGCAAGAAAAAACCGGCAACAATCAAACATGCATTCGGCAACGTGCCGGAAAAATTGCGCGGCTTCGGCGGCGCATTGCAGCAAGCGATGGGCGTGAAGATCACGCACGCCACGAAGAAAAAAATTCTCGCCGAGTTGCCGGTGAAGCCGCTGATCCTGAACCGCAACAATCGCGCGAACGGCGGCGCATTGATGGCCTATGCCGATTGCGTCGGCGCGGCGGGCGCGGTGATGAATCTGCCCGAAGGTTACTGGACCACCACGCTCGAATCGAAAACGAATTTCTTTGCAGCCGGCATTGGGCCATTGCTGCTCGCGACCTCAAAACCGCTGCACGTAGGCCGCACTACCATCGTGTGGGAGACAACCATACGCAACTCCGGCGACAAGAAACGCGTCGCCATCATCACGCAAACGCAGATGGTGATACCGAAGCGGGCTTGAGTGCCCGCCGGCTACGTCGTCACCTTCAGATAGGTTGATTTGCCGCCGTCGGCGGGTATGGTCGCGCCCGTCATCATCAGCGAATCGTCCGAGGCGAGAAACAGCGCGAGCGCCGCGATCTGCTCCGGCTCCGACACCGAAAACGGATAGAGTTTTTTCAGGTTGTCATAGGCGAGCCGCGCCGGGGTTTTCTCGCCATTGGGGTCTTCCCAGCGTCCTAACTGGCGCTCGCTGCGCACCACGCCCGGCGCGATCGCATTGGCGCGTATGCCGTGCAGCGCGTATTGCGCGGCAAGAGTGCGGGTGAAGGCGACGATGCCGCCTTTCGATGCCGCGTACGCGGGCTTGACCGAGCCCACCATGCCCAGCGAAGAAGCAAAGTTGATGATGGAGCCGCCGCCCGCCTTGATCAGATGCGGGATACCGAACTTGCACGACAAAAACGGATGGAAAAGATTAAGCGCAATCGTGCGATGCCAGTTGGGGATATCCATTTCGTGCACCGGGTAGTCCTCCTGCGTCGAGCCGCCCGCGCAGTTCATCAGCACATTGAGCTTGCCGAAACGTTCAACGGTGCGCTCGACGGCATTTTTCATCTGCTCCACATCGGTCACGTCGGTCTTGATGAAGAGCGCCTCGCCGCCCTGCGCGCGCACCGCTGCTTCCGTCTTGCCGCCGGCTTCGGCATTCAGTTCGATCACCGCCACACGCGCGCCTTCTCGTGCAAACAAGAGCGCCGCCGCCTTGGCGATGCCCGCGCCCGCACCCGTGATGAACGCTACTTTTCCATCCAGCTTGCCCATTTCACATGCTCCATTAATTTCGTGCTTTGATTATTCGGCGGTAATGCCCGTGGCCTTGACGATCGGCGCCCACTTGGCGAGTTCGTCGCGGATGAATTGCGTCGCGCGCTGCGGGCTGGAATCGACGACCGGGTCGAAGCCGGCGGTGAGCAAATCTTTTTGAAACGTTTCGTCCGCCATCAATTTCTGAATGGACTGATAGAGCTGGTCGATGATGTGTTTGGGCGTGCCGGCGGGGCCGCTCAGCAGCACGCACGAGTACGCCACCGCGGGAATGCCAAATTCGGCGAGTGTGGGGATTTCCGGCGCGACTTGTGAGCGCTTGTCGCTGAACGCGGCCAGCGCGCGCAGTTTGCCCGCGCGGTGATGCGGCATGGCGGTACCCAGCGCCATCATCACGATGGGAATCTGGCCCGCGAGCACGTCGGTGAGGCTCGCGCCGCTGCCGCGATACGGCACGTGTGCGATGTCGAGCCCGCCCGCCTTCAGCTTGAAGAGCTCGCCCGCGAGATGAATGATGCCGCCCTGACCGGTGGAGCCGTACGAGTACTTGCCCGGCATCGCCTTCACGCGCTTGACAAGCTCCGGCAGCGTTGCGGCCACCGTGGGATGCACTGTGACCGAGGTCGTGCTGGTGCCGAGCAAATAGACATGCGACAGATCCTTCAGCGTGTCGTACGGAATGCTCTTCATCGTCAACGGATTCAGAATGTGCGTCGAAATCGTGCCGAGGATCAGCGTGTGCCCGTCGGGCTTGGCGCGCGCAACATCGTTGGTGGCGATGGTGCCGGACGCGCCGGTTTTATTCTCAACCACGATGGTATGCCCGAACACCGGCGTGAGGCGAGCGCTGATCTTGCGAGCGATGATGTCCGTTGACGCGCCGGGCGCGAACGGCACCAGCAGGCGCACCGGCCTGTCGGGGTATTTCTCCTGCGCCTCGGACGTTACGGCAAAAACCGCGCACGCAACGGTTGCCAATACGCTTGTTACACGTTGAAATCCTGAGCTCACATGTCCTCCTTTGATCACCTTGGTGACTGTAGCCTCCACCCCGCAGCCGGTCAACAATACCAGGTTGTGTTCAACAACTATCGCCGCCGTCCCATCAGGTACATCACAATGGCAAGCCCTTGCGTCAGCGCCGCAGCTGCATACAACATCGGCGCCTCGCCCGAGGCGATGCCTGCCGCGGGTGTGGTGAATTCCCGTATCAATCCATAAAACGCGGGGGCGATGGCATAGCCGCCTTGTGCTATGCCGACAACCAGAGATGTCACGCGCGCGACATCTTCCTGGCGAAACTCCATTTGTGCGATCAGCGGCGGCATTGAAACCGCATTGCCAAAGCCCGCGCCAAACAACACGACGCCCGCTATCAGCAGCGGAATATTCGTGCCGCCGGCGAGCACGAGCGCCACTGAGCCCGCGCACTGCGCGACATAGCCGCCGCAGATGATCAATCGGCGGTCGGCGTGCAACGGCATGAGCCAGCCGAGCAGCGTGCGGCTGGTGATCGCCATCACGGTGATCAACGCCAGCGCCAGCCCCGCCTGTTGCGCGCCGAGCGCGGGTACCAGCAGCGAAAAAAGGTGTGCCATCAAACCGATCTGCGCAAACAGTCCCAACAGCGTGCCCGCGCACAGCGTGATGAACTTGCGGTCGCGCCACAGTAGAGCGCCAGGCAATGGCTTCGCATCGGGGGCGTTTATCGCGACCGCGGGCACGCCGTGTACGTCGCCATCGGGGCGCAATCCCATCGACTCCGGTGTTTTTGAAAATACCCGGCTCGCCAGCAGCCATAGCGTGATCAACATGACGGCGGCGATCAGCGATGTGGCCAGCGCGAACCCCAGCCCGCCGATGGCGGCAACCCACAGCGGTGAAAAGATAATGCCGCCGACGCTGCCGCCGTTGTAGGCCATGCCGAGTGCCGCGGGGCGCGAGCGTGCGAACCACGGCGACACGATGGCGTTGAGCGCCGCCGCGCTCATCGTGCCCCAGCCCATGCCGCTCAGGAGTGCGGCGACAAATAACTGCCACGGCGCGCTCGCCAACGCCCAGCCCATGATGCCGGCTGCCGCTGACAACGCGCCGGCTTTCGTAACACCGGCCACGCCGAATCGGCGATGCGCCGCGTGCAGGTTGGCGCCGGCAATCGCTCCCGCGAGAAAATGCACACTGACCGCCGCCGAGATGAGGACCAGCGGCCAGCCGCGCGTCTCGCGAATCACGCTCAAGAATATCGGCGGCCCGTAAAAGCCCAGCCCCCAGCCGAAAATAGCCAGCACGAATGCCGCGCGCACCACGCTCCAGCCGTAAAATTTCCCTGCGCGCTGTTCGTTGATCATCGTCGATGCGTCTGTTCGTCATAGTGTGGCACTATTTCGTGAGGAGATCAGCGTTGAATTGACTGCGTATGGCGGCTCCGTGATACTGCCTGCTTCTCACCCGCGAACACAAAGGTAATGCAATGACCGAACTCGAATTGTTTGAAGAACTGAAAAAAATAGACACGCCGACCATCACCAATGTGGTTGCGACCTATCCCGGCCGCCCTCACTGCCTGGAACTCTATAATCCGTGGAGCGAAAATTGGTACACGAATAACACCTTGAAGTGCTGGTACCCGGAGTTGGGCCCCATCGCGGGTTATGCGGTAACGTGCACCTACGGCCTGCCCGATCACACCTACAAGGGCCACTCGTGGACGACGGTACTCGAAGCCATGGACAAACTCGGCAAGCCGTCGATATTGTGTCTGCAACAAAAATTCCCCGCCGAGATCGCTGATAAAGTGGGTCTGTCGGGTGGCAACATGACCTCATCCATGCGTGCCTGCGGCGCCATCGGTTGCGTAACCAACGGCCCATCACGCGACATACACGAAATCCGCCCGATGGGTTTTCAATACCTCACGCGTGGCATCTGCGCGGGCCACGGCCCGCAAGCCGTGCATGCGGTGCAAGTGCCGGTAAGCATATCCGGCATGGATGTCGCACCGGGCGAGATCATACACATGGATGAAAACGGAGCGGTGAAATTTCCTGCCGACAGACTCGGAGACGTCGTGCGTTGTGCAAAGGCCTTGCTTGCCGAGGAAGATGAGCGCGTGGGTCGGTTGCTCAAGGCGAAGGGCTTGCAGGAGGTCAAGGCCATCATGGGCGGGCATCAGTACATGAAGAAGTGACGGCGCGGGTCACATTTGAATATTTGTTACAATTCTTTCCACTTCACGCCTAGAGGTGCGTTATGTTGAATATAGAAAACCTTTCTCGTTTGGAAAAACTGCGCATGATGGAAGCGCTGTGGGATGACTTGGTACATGACACGGTTTTGATGCCTTCGCCAGATTGGCACGAGGATGAGCTAAAGAAAGCCGAGCGCGCCTATCAAGATAAATCCGCCGAATTGGTTTCGTGGGAAGCCGCCAAAAAAGCGCTGCGTGATAGCACGGCGTGAAAATAGAGATATTGAGTGTCGCCATGCGCGACATTCAAGCCGGGCAACACTTCTACGAGCGTCAGCAGCAGGGATTGGGCGCGTATTTTCTGGATTCTCTGTTCTCGGATATTGACGCCCTTCTGCTTTACGCGGGCATCCACCAGAAATTCTTTGGCTATTATCGCGCCCTATCCAAGCGCTTTCCCTATGCGATTTACTACCGGATGAATGGCGAGGTTGTGCAGGTGTGGAGGGTGCTGGATTGCCGGCAGCGGCCATCAAATATTTCAAATTCGTTGCGGCAACTCAGGCAAGACTGAATTAAGGAACGGCTAGAACATCCACTGTCCGCCGTTCACATGCAGCGTCTGCCCGGTGATGTAACTCGCACCCGGCCCGCACAAAAATCGCACCGTGGCGGCGATCTCTTCGGATTCGCCGTAACGCTCCAACGGCACAATCCCCTTCGCATCACGCCGCGCCGAGCGGTGCGAAGGGCGCGTGGTGTTGATGATGCCCGGCGACACGCAATTGGCGCGTATGCCATGCTGCCCGACCTCGCGCGCGAGCGCACGTATCATGCCCGTCAGCCCCGCCTTGGCGGCGGAACTATGCACCTTGCCCACTGCGCCCGTGAGTACATTGCTCCCGGTCAACGCGATGATGCTGCCGCCACCCGCCGCGATCATCGACGGCAGACACGCCTTGATGCAGTGAAACGACCCGTCGAGTGAAATCGACAGCGGCACCTGCCATTGCTCGAATGTCATGTCCACGAAGCGCATTTCGCGGCGCACCGAGGCGTTGAGCACCAGGATGTCTATCCTGCCAAAGCGCTTGATGACGCCCTCGGTCATCTGTTGAACTTGCGCAGCGTCAGCCACATCCGCCATGTAAAGCTCGGCCTGTCCACCCGTGGCGCGGATTTCCTGTACTACGGATTCGGCTGCTTCACGCGAGGAACGGGTGTTGACCGCGACCGTTGCGCCTGCTGCCGCGAGTGACAGGGCGGTTGCGCGGCCGATGTTGATGGCGGCGCCGGTGACTAGTATATCGATTCATTAAAACAATTACTATTAGGCGGTCGTCAGATCAAACTTCTTCCAACGGAACACCACGGGGTTGAGATTCATCTCCCGAACGCCTTGCATAATACGTTGCTTGAGTTCCTCCTGGGACTTGACGCGCATG
>CAMDLH010000107.1 GCA_945901405.1 Bordetella parapertussis
ATAAATCCCCTTACCCCAAGCTCGAGATGGATCTTGGCCAACGCGCTCGAGAAGCGCACCAGGGTGTTGAGCAGGTGTCCCAATCGCATCAGGTAATGATAGCCGCGCATCGCATTCCAGTCCTGGGCAAAGCGGTGCTCGTAGTGGTACGCGAGCACAGCGTCAAGCGATAGGGGCTGAGTAGGTTCACTGCTCCGCCTTGATCCCCGCGTCCTTAATCACCTTGCTCCACTTCTGCATCTCGGCCTTGAGAAACGCCGCGAATTCCGTTGGCGCGCTGCCCACTGCGTCGGCGCCATCGAGTTGAAACCGCTGGGTCACATCCGGCAGCTTCACGATGCGCGCCACTTCCGCCGACAGTTTGTTCACGACAGCCTGCGGCGTGCCCGCTGGCACCATCATTCCCTGAAACGCTTCGGCTTGATATCCGGGCAAAGTCTCGCCGACGGTCGGCACGTTGGGCATGCTCGCCTGACGCTTTGCGCTGGTGATGGCAATGGCGCGCAGCTTGCCGGAGTTCACATGCGGCGCGGCTGAAATGGTCGTCGTGAACAACATGGTGACGCGCCCGCCGATGACGTCGGTCACTGCGGCGGGGATGCCCTTGTAGGGCACGTGGATCATGCTGACACCCGCCGCGCGCTGGAACATCTCGGCCGCGAGATGGGGCGCGGAGCCTGCGCCGGGGCTTGCGAATGTCTGCTCGCCTGGCTTCGCCTTCGCCAGCGCGATGAGGTCCTTCACCGATTTGCCCGCGAAGTTGGGTGCGACCACCACCACATTGGGCTGTGAGTTGAGTTGGGTGACGGGGGCAAAGTCCTTGCCGGCGTCGTACGGCAGTTTGGCGTAGAGGCCGGGATTGATGGCGAACGTGGTGGTGATCATCAACACGGTGTAGCCGTCCGGCGCCGCCTTCGATGCGATCTCCGTGCCGACGATGGTGGCAGCACCCGGACGCGAATCGACGACTACGTTTTGCCCCCATTTCTCGGTGAGCTTGTGGCCGATCAGCCGTGCGCTGATGTCGAGGCCGCCACCGGGCGCGAACGGCACGATCATGCGTATCGGGCGGCTGGGGTAATGGGCGGCTTCCTGTGCGTAGGCTGCCGTGGCGGCTGCCGCAAGAGCGATTGCAGAAAATTGAACGAATTTCATGCGGGAATTTTACCTTGTATACTCATCCTCACTATCCTCCGTGAGCATACCAACCAGCCGAAGGTGTAACGATGACCAACGAAACCAAACTGCATGTCTATGATGTTCTTGCGAAGTCCTTCATTCAGGAGGGCGTGCACACCTGTTTTACGCTGATGGGCGACGCGAACATGAACTGGGCGTCGAAGCTGGCCCAGCAAGGGTGCCGCATGATCTACGTCCGGCACGAGCATTGCGCGGCCGCGGCCGCGATGGCCTACGCGCGCAAGACGGGCGAGGTGGGCGTTGCAACCGTCACCTGCGGGCCTGGCGTCACGCAGTTGATCACCGCGTTGCCCGCGGCGGTGCGCGCGCATCTGCCGATGGTGGTGTTTGCCGGCGAGTCGCCGATCAAGATGGGTTGGTACAACCAGATGCTTAATCAGGGGCCGATCATCGAGGCAACGGGTGCTGCCTACCATCCGCTGCATTTGCCCGAACGCATGCCGGTGGCAATACGCGATGCTTTCCTGCAGGCGCGCCGCGAACGGCGCCCGGTGGTGATCGGCATTCCGTTCGATTTGCAAGAGCGCCCTTGGATTGGGCCAGAAAACTTGCCAACACCTTCAGCTCAATTGCTGCCGCGCCTGTCACCGATTCCGCCGCATCCGGATGACGTGGCCAAGGCCGCGCAACTGGTTGCGTCGTCCGAGCGCGTGGTGATCTTTGCCGGCTTGGGCGCCGTCCAAGCCCAGGCGGGGCCTGCGTGCCGCGCGCTTGCCGCGAAGACCGGCGCACTGCTTACCACCTCGCTGCCCGCGCGCGGTTTGTTTCACGATGACCCGTATTGCATAGGCATATCGGGCAGTTTTTCGACCGAGGTTGGGCTTGAATATTTGGCGCAGGCCGATCTGGTGATCGTGGCCGGCGGATCACTTGCGTTTCACGCCGGCGGCGGCGGCCAGCTCTGGCGCAAGGCAAAGATGCTGCACATCGACATCGACCCCGTGGCGGTGAGCCAAGGGCAGGAAGTCGCGC
Source organism: Bordetella parapertussis (assembly GCA_945901405.1). Lineage (GTDB taxonomy): Bacteria > Pseudomonadota > Gammaproteobacteria > Burkholderiales > SG8-41 > CAMDLH01. Next base: position 2,173 of record CAMDLH010000107.1, read on the forward strand.
GCAACCACTTGCGCGCCGATGCGCGGCTGGGCGTGGAGGCGCTGACGGCGGCATTGCCGGAGCGCAACGCGAAGTGGCGCACCGAGGCCATGGCCACGCGCATCCGCGACACCAAACCCGACAGCCACGTGTTCGAGGTCGAACCTGGGCTGCTCGACCCGCGCGAAGTGATCGCAGCGTTCGAGAAAGCGCTGCCCGCGGACTGGGAGCTCGTTAACTCAGGCGGCCACTGCTCGTGGTTCTTTGCGCAGATGCCCTCGCGTCCGAACGAACGCTTTCTCACCATCCGCGAGTTCGGCGCAATCGGCAACGGCACCTCGTTCGCCATGGGCGTGGCGGCGGCGCGCCCGGATAAAACCGTGGTGCTGTTCGACGGCGACGGCAGCCTGACGATGCATATCCAGGAATTCGAAACCATCAAACGTCACGGCTTGAACATCCTGATCGTGGTGATCAACGACGGCGCCTACGGCTCCGAGGTGCACAAGCTACGCTCGGAAGGGCTGCCCGACACCGGATCGGTATTCGGACGCCCTGATTTTGCCGCCATCGCGCGCGGCTTCGGGCTCGAAGGCAAAACGTTCACGAGCCTCACCGATTTGCCGAAGCTGATCCAGGAGTTTTCCAAGAAAGGCGGCGCCGCGGTGTGGGACTTTCATGTTTCAGATCGAGTGGTGTCGCCTACGATACGGAAAGCGCATCCGGCGAAACACGCGTAGGAGTAGCATTGCGAGACCTCCGGTTCGAGCAAAATCCGTAGGGCGCAATCGAAGCGAAGCGCATTGCGCCGTTCGATGGTGCACGACCAGCGCAATATGCAGTTGCCGAACGGCGCAATGCCTGCGGCGATTGCGCCCTACGGTTTGCTGAAATGAATGTCGCGGTGGCTCCCTGACCCAAGCATCCGCTGCTTCACCGCATCCGGCGGCCCCGCAAGATCCATGTCCGCCAGCGAAGGCCCCCACTTCCAGGTGTCTACGCCAAGCAGTACGCCGAGGATTTCCGCAAACGATCGGTGCAGCGGCACGGCGATGCCGGCTTGCTCGGCCAACTGCACACACGGCACGATGGCGTACGGCAGATCGTCAGACGCCCACGTGCGCCAGACATCGGGCTGGAAAGCCGGAAACGATTTGTAAACAGGATTGTGCATCGCCTCGTAGAAGGTGCTGCTCTTGAAACCGTAGTACTGCTCAATCGCCGCCGCCATCGGCGTGTGCGCGACGCCGTACGCCTCGCACACGCGTTTGCGCTCGGCATCGAGCGCGTCACCCAGCACGCCCGCCGCGGGCACCACGCCCTCCTGATAGAAACCGAATTGCCTGCCGTCGAGTTTCGCGCGCTCCATCGCGCCGACGTTCGGCAACACCATCGCCGGATGCACGATGAGATTCAGATTCTCCAGCCCGGTTTGCAGCACCGAGGATGCCGCGGTGAAATCCGGAAAAAGCGGCTTTAACGCCGCCAGCGCTTCATCCAAGCGCGACGCCGGTACCGTGGCGATCTGTATGCCTTTGCGCAGCCCCTTCGGTGTCACCACCGCGCCACTGAACCGCGCGGCGTGCGTGGGCGCGGGCGCTTCGGTCACCAGCACATCCTCGCGGCCAGCCTTGCGCAAGAGTGGCGTCAATCGCGCCGCCGGCCAGTAGCCGTGGCTTTGCACATGCACCACGGCGCCGCGCGCAAACTCGGGAATCATCGCGCTGAACTTCGTCTCGAGCTGATGCATGTCCACTTCGATCAGCACGGCCTCGGCATCCTTAAGCGCTTCCGCGGTGGTGTCGCAAATTTTGTCGAGCCGGGCAAAGCCGGTCTTCTTCGACACCAGGTGCTTCGCATCGCCTTCGACGGTGAAGCCTCCGGCCTTGCGCAACTCGGGAAGCTGCCCCATCTGCTCTGGAAACACCGCAAATCGAACCTGATGGCCCGACAGCGTGAGATCCGCCGCGCACACGGCGCCTATCGCGCGCGCGGTGTTACCAATGACTGCAACTTTTGACATGTGTTCGCTCCATGGTTAAGACCGCCGCTGATAATAACCCGGCAATCATACCGTCAGCCGTGGCCGCGCTCCGGCTATTGCCTTTCGATCCCCGCCCGCTCAATGACAACCCTCCACTTGTCGATCTCCGAGCGCATGAGCTTGCGCGCTTCTTCGGGTGACGCGCTGGCGCGCCCGGCCGCGCCCATGTCGCCCAGTTTTTGCATGACGTCGCCGGCTTTCACCACGGCGCTGATTTCGCGGTGCAGGCGTGTGATGATGGCCTCGGGCGTTTTTGCCTTGACCGAGATACCTGTCCACGACGTTGCCTCGTAGCCAGGCACGCCGCTTTCCGCGAACGTGGGCGTATCGGGCAGGATGTTCGAGCGCTGCGTGCTGCCCACGGCTAGCGCCTTGAGGGCGCCGCCCTTCAATTGACTGATGAGCGCGGGCACGGTTTCGACCACCAGCGGTATCTCGTTGCCGCGCAGCGCATTGATCGCCGCGGGCGTGGCCTTGAACGGAATCGATTGCGCGTTTACGCCAGCCATCGAAGTAAACAACCGAACCGCCAGATACTGCGTGGTGCCGATGTTGCCGGTGCCGATGCTCAGCTTGCCGGGGTTCTTCTTCGCATACGCCAGCACATCGGCGACGGAGTGCATGGAGGAATTCGCGTTCGCCACCAGAACAATGTCGAAGTAGGCCAGCGTCGATACGGAAGTGAAATCCCTGTGGATGTCGTAAGGCAGCGACTTGAATAAACTCTGGCTGATCGCCGTGCCGTTGCCCGCCTGCACCAGCGTGTAGCCATCGGATGGCGCTTGCAGCGCAATGTTTGCGGACACCACCATACCCGCCGCCGGACGATTATCGATGACGATCTGCTGACGCAGGTTCCCGGTCAATTTCTGGGCGACGATGCGTGCGGTGAGATCGCCAACGCCGCCCGGCGCAAACGGCACCAGCCAGCGCACCGGTTTGGTTGGATAGTCTTGTGCGGCAGCGCTTGCCGATACCGAAAACAGCGCAAGAAACGCAATCATCCACGCGGCCGGACTCAGCGCCATTGTTTTTTCCATCACGCCTTCCCTACGTTCCCTTCCTTCTGCCACGACATCAGGCGGCGGTAATCTTATCCAGTGGCGTAGGCGTGGCCTTGTGCAGCGCCGGCAACAACTCCTCCGACATCAACCGCATGCTCGCCAAGGCTGTAGAGAGAGGCATGCCCAGAAAGTGTGTGCGAAACACGAAGTGCGTCACGCCCAGTTCTTTTATGTAGGGCTGGAGCTGATTCCAGCAGTCTTCGGGCGAGCCGATCACAAAGCGGTCCTGCACTAACTCCTCGAAGGATTTGTTGATGCGCTCGTGTTCGGGCATGGCCTTGTCGCTTTCCCACTGGGCGTAGGCCTTGTATTTCTCCGAGATATACGGCCCGGCCAATGCCATGGCGGAGGCGCGATCCCGCGCACAGTAGATTTCTATGCGGCAGGGGTTTTCACGCGTCAGCGGTTTGCCTGCCTCGCGCAGTGCGTCCTTGTACAGCGCCAGCCGCTCTTTGTGCGTGGCGAGCGTGGCCTTCGGGCTGTGGTAGAGGCAGTCGCCCAGTTGCGCGGCGCGGCGAATCGCGTTGGGATGCTTGGCCGCAAACCAGATCGGCGGATGCGGCTTTTGCACGCACTTTAGCGACAAGTGTGCGTCCTTCAATATGCAGGTGTCGCTCTCGTAACTCACCTTGTCTTCCGTCCACAGCCGTTTGGCGATGGTGAGACATTCCTCGAAACGCTGCACGCGCTGCCCCTTGCGCACGCCGAAGGCTTCGAACTCGGTGGTGCGATAGCCCAGCCCCACGCCGAAAACCATGTTGCCCTTGGAAATCACGTCCAGCGTGGCGATGGTCTCCGCCGTGTAGACGGGGTTGTGCAAGGGCGCCAGCAGCAGCCCGACCCCCATCGTCATGTCCCCCGCGTCCGCCGCCAGCCGCGCGAGGTAAGGCACCATTTGCAGCCCTTGATTGCCGCCCTCGTTCAGATAATGCTGCCCGGTGAAATAAGAATCCCACCCGCGATCACGCGCCAGCCGCACCATCACGATCTGCTCTTCCAGGGCGCTCACCATATCAACGCCCTCGAACTGCTGGTTGCTGACCATGATGCCTGCTTTTACACCGCTCATTTGTGTCTGCCTTTTACGTTACCCAAGATGTTTCTTGAAAAATTCCACCGTCAGCGCCAGCGCGCGATCCGCATCATCCTTGCGAAACGGCCTGCCGCCATGCCGCGCGAACGCGTGATCGGCATCGGGGTATTTGTGTATCGTCACCAGCGGATTGGGGGACAAGCGCCGCTCCAGCAATTCGTTCACCTCCGCCTGCACCCAGCGATCCTTCATCGCCATGTGCAGCATCAAGGGACGATGCAGGTTCTTCACTTCGCGAATGTTGTGCTCGATATAAGTCCCGTAGTACGCCACCGCGCACTGGATATCGGTGCGGCAGCATAAGAGATAACACAGCTTGCCGCCAAGGCAGTAACCTACAGCACCCGCCTTGCCGTTACATTCCGGCAGGCCCGCGAGATATTTCACGGTGTCTTCCATGTCGCGCACGCCAAGGTCGTAGTCGAAATCGTAATAAAGATCGAACGCCTTCTTACCGTCCTCCGGATTGCGATCCGACAACTCCACGCCAGGCTCCTGCCGCCAGAATAGATCGGGCACGAGACACGCAAAGCCCGCCTCGGCGAACTCGTGTGCGTGCTTGCGCATGGTGTCGTTCACCCCCCAGATTTCCATGATGGCTACGATGCCGCCCTTGGGCGGGCCGTCGGGTAGCGCGAGGTATGCGCCCATCACGCCGTCGCGCAGCGGGACTTGGATATTTTTCGTTTTCATAACGACCCCTGAAGATCAAAACCTTAGACACGGATTTCGCAGATTAACCGCTTGGTTTTAATCCGCGTAAATCTGCGAAATCTGTGTCGAGGATGTTGCCCTTTATTGTTGTTTAATCCCCGCCGCCTTAACCACCTTGCCCCACTGCGCGTATTCCTGCTTCAGCATCGCGGCGAATTCTTCCGGCGTGGAGCCGATGATTTCCACCGCGAGCGCCGCGAGCCGTTCCTTCGTTTCAGCGTTGCCCATCGCGCGTATCGTGTCATTGCGCAGCTTCGCGACCATGGCGCGCGGCAGGCCCGCGGGGCCGAGCAAACCGTACCAGCCGTGCGTGTTGAACTGCAAACCAAACTCGGCGATGGTGGGCAAATCCGGCAGCAACGTCGAGCGCTTGGCGCCGCCCACCGCAAGCCCGCGCAGGCGGCCAGATTTAACGTGCGGCAGCGCCGGCGACATGCCGTTGAACATCATGTTGACCTCGCCCGCGAGTAGCGCAGTCATGCCCGGCCCCGCGCCCTTGTACGGCACGTGGGTGATTTTCACGCCCGCCGCGAGATTGAATAATTCGCCTGCCATGTGGATGCCCACTCCTGTGCCGCCCGAGGCGAAATTAAGTTTGCCCGGCTGCGCCTTGGCAAGATCAATCAAATCCTTCACCGATTTCACCGGCAAGCTGGGATGCACCAGCAACACGTACGGCGCGGAGGCCACCAGCGTGATCGGCGTGAAATCCTTGTTGGTGTCGTACGGCACCTGCTTCACCAGATGCGGCACGATGGCAAGCGGCCCCGAGAAACCAAACATCAGCGTGTAACCATCCGGCGCGGATTTCGCGACGATCTCAGCGCCAATCAACCCCGCGGCGCCCGCGCGATTGTCCACCACGATCTGCTGGCCGAGCACTTCACCGAGACTTACGCTCAACGCGCGCGCAATCACATCCACCGGCCCGCCAGCCGAAGACGCCGCGATCAGTCGGATCGGGCGATTCGGATAGTTCGCGGTTTGTGCAATCGCCAGCGGGGTAACAAGCGTACTCGCCACCAGGATCGATACATGCAGGCAATTCATGTCATCCTTCTTTTGTGGTTACTTGGTGCGCGATGTCACGGCGGCGGCACCCCTTGTCGCAATACGCGGCAGCATGTCCAGCAAATCACGTGGCGCTTCACCGCTATTCACCCACGCCGCGAAATCATCCGCCGTATCCAGATCAAACGCCAGCGCCTCGTGCACGCACGCCACCGTGCGCACGCCGCGCGCGGCGCCCAGCGCGAGGTGCCTTGCGTAACTATTCGCGCCAAACGCAAACTCGCGCACGCCCGCATCCACCAGCAGCGCATTGGTGCCTTCGTGATGGCGGTCGGGCGCGATCACCACATCCGTGCCCGCGACCGGCACCGCGTCCATCGCCTGCAACGCCGCGACATCCAGACGCGGCAAATCGCACGGCAGAATCAGCAGCCGCTGCGCGCCTCGCGTGGCGGCATGTGCTGCCGCCTGCGCAAGCGCGGCATTCAAATCCGGCGTCGACGCCTGCTCCGGCAACGCCGTAGCACCCGCCTTGCGCGCGAGTGCCAGCGTCATCTCGCAAGGGCTTACCACCACGCAGCGCCGCGCATCGGCAAGCCATTCGCCCACCGTCGCGAGCGTGCGCGCAAGCAACCAGCGATTGAGCCTGCCGCGCGCCACATCACTTAACACGGCAGACAGGCGCGACTTGCCCGCGTTGACGCCGCGATGCGGCACAACAACATATAAGTTATTGTTTTTATTCACTATTTTAGTCAAAGGCTAATTGAATCACTTGGCGCGCCAGCGTAGCACTCTTGCGGCTATCACGCATCAGCGTGCCGGTGACCAGCACGCGTTTGCCCATGCGTTCAATCGCTGGTGACAACTTTTCGTCCTCGCGATCGATCACCCAGCGATCCACCCACGCGCCGTAATGGCGCGCGATTTCGAGCGCGGTTGATTTGACACCGAGTTCACGCATCATCTTCGCCGCCGGGCCTTTGACCGCCGCGCCGCCGATGATGGGCGATACCGCGATCACCGGAAACCTGCGCGCCTTCAGCCACTGTTTGATTGCGGGCACATTGAATATCGGCGCAACACTGACGAACGGATTCGACGGACAAATCACCACGGCATCCACGGGCCCGCGCATGATGCGAGCAAGTGCCGCGGGCACGCGTGCATTGCGCGCACCGGCGAAACGAAAACCGGTCACGCGCGGCTTGCAACGCAGGCGCACGAAATAATCCTGAAAATCGAGCTCGCCGGATTTGGTCTTGACAATGGTGCGCACCGGCGTGTCGCTCATCGGCAAAATTGTATGCCTGATGCCAAAGCGCGTTGCGAGTTCACGCGTGATTTCCGACAGCGTTGCACCGCGTAAAAGCGCCTCGCGCCGCAACACATGCACCGCGAGATCGCGGTCACCCAGTTGAAACCAGCTTTCGCCACCGAGACGTTTAAGTTCATTCATGAAATGCCACGTCTCGCCCGCGCGGCCCCAGCCCAGCTCGGTGTTGTTCGCACCGGCCAGCGTGTAAATCACGGTATCGAGATCGGGGCAGACTCTGAAACCAAGATGATCGAAGTCGTCCCCGGTGTTCACTACGATTGTAAGCTCATTATGCGGCAGCACGGCGGCCAGCCCCACGGCCAGCCGCGCGCCGCCAACACCACCCGCCAGTGCAACGATCATCGGAACAAATCCTCGGCTTCGGGGCGGATCAACTCCTGCACCGAGGCTTCGCGCATTACATAGGGAAACCCGCGCACCAGCACGGCGGGCGTGCCTTCGCCGGCCTGGCCCATTACCAGCGAAGCAGCCGCGGCCAACTCGTCCGCAGCGGCGATCTGCGTCACTCTTAACGTGCGGCCTTCGCGATCTTTCTCACCGCTTAGATCAATCAACGCCGGCAATCCGGCGACGCCAATCGCCGTGCCGGTGACACCATTGCGCCAGGCGCGGCCGAAGCTGTCGATGATGAGCACGCCGGGTTCAACGCCGGTCTTCTCACGCAATTCATCGCGCAGCTTGCGCGCCGAGGCATCGGGGTCTTTGGGCAGCAACAGCGCTGTGTCATCACCGCCCGGCACGTTGGATTGATCGATACCCGCGTTGGCCATGATGAAGCCGAGCTTGTGTTCGGTGATGATGATGCCCGGCTTCACGCGCAAAACCTTGCGGGACTCCTGCAACATCAGTTCTACGATGCGCGGGTCTTTGTTGGCTTCTTGCGCGAGTTGTTGTGCGCGGGCGGAGGGCGTGACGCTCGCTAACTTTACCGCGCGGCCTTCGGCCTTGGAGATGATTTTTTGCGCGAGGACGAGGATGTCGCCGGATTGAAGGGCCAAGTCAGTGCGCGTTATTGCCGCGAGCAATAATTGAGTGATCGCGGCGTCGCGCCCAACTTCAGGAATGCCCGGTAACGCGATGAGGCGAAGTTCTCGCACAATGAGCCTACTCCGTCACCCGCGAACCGGCTCCTTCCCCTTCAGGGGGAAGGCTGGGATGGGGGTGGGGTCAATCCCACGTGAGTTACCCCACCCCCATCCCAGCCCTCCCCCTGAAGGAGAGGGAACACGAGTTGTTGTTAGCGCACAAGGCGGCAATCGCACCAAAATCACCCCTTGGGAACGCCAGTAATCCCGGTAATACGAAGGCCCGACCCCGCCACCTTATAGCGCTTGTTGATCGCGATCAGCACCGAAGTCAGCGCCTCCGACGCAATGGAATTCGCCAGCACGCCCGCGTGCCACGCGCGCAAGCCCGCATCACGCGCAAGCCCGACCACCACCTCGCGCGCATCGGCATCATCGCCGCACACCAGCACATCGCAATCAACCTCATACGCGGAATCTTTCAAATGCACGGCGGAGACATTCTGAAAGGCGGACACCACTTTCACCTGCGCGCCCAGCTTGCGTTGCAGCACAACCACCGCCGATTCACCGTTGGGCAATTGCACGCGGTCCACCTTGGGTGGGACAAGCGGCACCGTTACGTCGATGAGAATTTTGCCGGCGAGCTGACTCGCCACGCTTTCTGCCGTGGCGAGTTGCGCCGCGAAGGGAACAGTGAGCACCACGACATCGGCCTGTGCGGCTTCGAGATTGCCTGCTCCACGCGCCACCGCTTTGCCAGCGAGCAATGCATTCAACCCCGCGGCACCTGCCTCGGCTTTGCTTGCATCGCGCGAGCCTATAACAACCTCGTGCCCCGCAAGCGCCCAGCGAAACGCCAGCCCGCTGCCTTCCTTGCCGGTGCCGCCCAGCACGCCGATTTTCATGCGGCCGCCCTGTGAAATTTCGCCGCTTCCAATGGCGCGGCCACACGCGCGACTTCGTGGCGTTCCGCCGGCGCTTCGCCATATAACGTGGTGCGTTGTTGCGGTACACGGCCCGCCGCGCGGATCATCGCTTCCATCCGATCAGGCGCCATCTCCTGCCCGTGCTGCGTGCCCGCCGCGCGCGAAATGCTTTCGTTCATCAACGTGCCGCCGAGATCATTCACCCCCGCCGCGAGACACGCCGCGACGCCGTCTTCGCCCAATTTCACCCACGACACTTGTATGTTTTGAATCACTGGATGCAGCACCAGGCGCGCCACCGCGTGCATCAATATCGCTTCGCGCGAAGTCGGCCCGCGTCGCGCATGGCCCTTCAGATACACCGGCGCGCCCATGTGTACAAACGGCAACGGAATGAATTCGGTGAAGCCGCCGGTCTTCTCCTGCAACGCGCGGATGCGCAGCAAATGCCGCGCCCAGTAACGCGGCTGCTCGACGTGGCCGAACATGATGGTCGCCGTCGAACGCAGGCCCAGCTTGTGAGCGGTTTGCATCACGTTGAGCCACTCATTGGTGTTGACTTTGTCCGGGCAGATCACCTGCCGCACGTCATCGTCAAGAATTTCCGCCGCCGTGCCCGGCAGGCTGTTCAGCCCCGCGTCGATGAGCCGCGACAGAAACTCGCGCACCGGCAGTCCCAAAGTCTGCGCGCCGTGTGTCACCTCCAGTGGCGTAAACGCATGCACATGGATATCGGGCGCGGCGCGTTTCACCGCGCGCAGAATTTCCAGATACGTGTCGCCGGTGTAAGAGGGATGTATGCCGCCCTGCATGCACACTTCGGTTGCGCCGCGCGCCCACGCTTCGGCGACACGGCGCTCGATTTCTTCGAGCGGCAAATCGTACGGATCGCCGCGCAACGAAACACTTTGCCGGCCTTTTGAAAACGCACAAAAGGTGCAGCGATACGAGCAAATGTTGGTGTAATTGATGTTGCGGTTCACCACGTAGCGCACGGTGTCGCCGACGGTTGCGCGGCGCAGTTCGTCGGCTGCGGTGCAGATGGCGTGGAATGTTTCTCCGCGCGCAGCGAACATCTGCGTGATGCCCGCTTCGGTGGCTGTGTCGTAAGTATTTGTTTTTATTGATGTTTTATTGCTTGGTATTTGCGCGCTCAACGACAACGCCAAGCCTGGCGACCACGCATCGTCACGCGCAAAGCCCGCGGAGTCGCTCGCGCGTATCACCGCAGTGGCGATTTTAGGATGATGCCAAACGTGCGCGTCGTGAACGTACGCAGGATAACTCGGCAGCCGCGCAACGAGTTCCTTGCCGCGCGATGCGGTCACTGCACGCAGATTTTCAATCGCGGGCCACGGCGCTTCCGGGTTCACATGATCGGGCGTCACCGGCGACACGCCACCCCAATCGTTAATGCCGGCGTCGATTAGATCACGACAATGAGCGCCGTCAAGTTCGAAACTCAAATTCGGCGGCGCCTGTATGTTCATCCCCGCGCCCAGAATCAGCCGCGCCACTGCGATGGTCCACAACAATTCTTCATGCGGCGCATGCGGCGCATCCGCCATGCGCGTGTCGGGCTTGGCGCGAAAGTTCTGAACGATGACTTCCTGAATGTGGCCGTATTGTTGATGCAAATCACGTATTGCCTGCAAAGCGTCGATGCGCTCCGCGCGCGTCTCGCCGATGCCGATGAGTATGCCGGTGGTGAACGGGATTTTCAGTTCACCCGCGAGCCGCAGCGTTTCGAGCCGCACCGCTGGGTGCTTGTCAGGTGAGCCGAAATGCGGCCCGCCTTTTTCGCACAGCCGTTCTGACACACTTTCCAGCATCAACCCCTGCGAAGCACTGACCTCGCGCAACTTTGCCATGTCCTCGCGCGTCATCACGCCTGGGTTAACGTGCGGCAACAGCGAGGTTTCTTTTAATACCAAAGCGCACATCGCGTGCAGATAGTCGATGGTGGTGGCGTAGCCCAGCGCCGCGAGTTCCTCGCGCGCGGCCTTGTAACGCAACTCGGGCTTATCGCCCAGCGTGAACAGCGCCTCGGTGCAACCCGCCGCCTGTCCTGCACGCGCGATGTCCAGCACTTCGTCCGCGGTCAGATAGCCACGCACACCCGGCCGCGGCGCGTGCGCGAACGTGCAATAGCCGCACACGTCGCGGCACAGGCGAGTCAGCGGGATGAATACCTTGCGCGAATACGAAACGATGCCGCCATGTTTGCCGTCGCGCAGGCGTGCCGCGTCGCGCATCAACCCGGACGCCGCCGCCGTAACGTAGCTATTGAATTCGTCAATCACGACATTAGTTAGCCGTAACGCCCGTAGCCTTCACCACATCCGCCCACTCTTTCGCCTCGCGCTCGATGTATTGCTGAAACTGCGCGGGACTCATGCGCATCGCCTCGGCGACGTTGGCGGCGTAAACGTCCTTGGCGTTGGCGCTGTCGGAGACGCGCGTGAATTCCGCGTTCAATCGGTCAATCACGCTTTGCGGCGTGCCTGCAGGTGCGAGCACACCCGAAATCACCGCGCCTTCGACACCCTTCAAGCTTTCGCCGATGGTCGGCACGTCGGGTAGAAACTGCGAACGCTTCGCCGCCGCGAGGCCGATGGCCACAAGCTTGCCTTGCCGCACATGCTGAATGCTCGCGGGTACCGTGGCCATCACGACCGCGACTTCGCCGCTCATCAGCGCGATCATGGGTGTGGCGCCACCTTTGTAATTGATGGGGGTCACCTTGAGGCCAGCGCGCAAAACAAATTTTTCGCCGGTCATGTGGGTGACGGTGCCGATGCCGGAGTTGCCCATGGGCGTGCCGGGCACGCGCTTCATCACGGCGATCAACTCGTTGACACTTTTCGCGCCCACCGACGGATGCGCCACCAGCAGCAGCGGCGAGGCGTTCACGGGTGCCACCGGTGCAAAACTCGTCACCGGGTTATACGGCAGCTTGCGATAGAGCGACGCGGTGATCACGTGGCTCGAGATATCGGTGAACAGCAGCGTGTATCCATCGGGCGCGGCTTTCGCCACTGCGTCGGCGGCGATGGTGGTGCCCGCGCCGGGGCGGTTTTCGACGATCACCTGCTGACCCAGTGATTTGCTCAGCTCCGCCGCCGAAAGCCGCGAGAAGGTATCGGTAGCACCCCCCGGTGGAAACGACACGATAAGACGCACCACCTTGTTGGGATAGGCCGGCTGTGCGATTGACTGCGCGGCCATGCCCGCCGTCAGCGCGGCGCCTGCGGTCACTCTCAACAACGCACGTAAGTAATTGTTTTTAAACATATTGTCTCGTCTACTTTTGCATCAACGGCAGCACCTCGCGGATGAATTGTTCGAGCTGCGCGACCTGATCATCGCCCACGAGTCTAATGCAAAGATCGGTGACGCCCGCTGTCTGGTATCGACGCAATACATCCGCCACCGCCGTGGCCGGCCCCAAGCCCATCATGCCACGAAAATTCACGCCGCCGCCGTAGTATTTGTCGAGAAAATCACGCGTCAGCGATTCGGCCTTGGCGACATCGCTTTCGAGCCGCACCGTGGTGTAGACGCACAGCGGAAAATCAGGCTGCGGCCTTCCATGCCGCGCCATCGCATCCGCGCACACTTCGCGCAGCTTGCGAATATCGTCTTCCGTCACATAAGTAGTGATGATGCCGTCGCCGAATTTGCCCACGCGCTCAATTTGCGCGGGGATAATTTCGCCGCGATTGCCGGCGGTCACCAGCAGCGGCGGGCCTGCGTCGTTCCACGGCAGCGGGCCGATGGTGTGTTCGGTCAACTTGAAATCGCTGCCCTCCATGGTAACCGGCGCGCCGCTCCACAGCTTGCGCCACACCGTCATGTGTTCTTCGAGGTCTTTCACGCGGCGCTTGTGATTCTTGCCGCACGCCTCCCACTCGCGCACGATGGCGGGCAGGCCCCAACCGACACCAAGGCCCAGCACCAGCCGCCCTTGCGAAATCTGATCGATATTCGCCAACTGATGCGCGAGCACCGTGGGCTGGCGTAGCGCCGGCAACAAAATCGCCGTGCCCAACCGCGAGCATTTTGTAATCGCCGCCACATACGCGAGTGTGGTCAGCGGCTCCAACCGCGGCTTGGCCACCACGCTGTCGCCCACCCACACATCCATGTCCGCGTCGTCGCACAGGCGCGCGATGGTCCAGCAATCCTCCACCGGCGGACGCCGCGCCGACTGAATAATCACGCCCCGGTGGGGCAACAAAATACCAATGCGCATGGGCCTGCTCATCCTTCACCATTGAATCGCCGACTCTAATACAATCCGCCGATTGTTTCGAGTGGATTGAACACAAAAATGAAGACCGGCTCGCGCCAATGACGGGGTTTCTCGCACCGTTACTCACGCCACATGGCCACCTGCTGTTCGCACCGGAAGCGGATGCGCCGGTGCTGGCGCAGGCGCTGCAGGATCGATTGACCGAAGCGTTTGCACGCGGCGCGGGCCATGCGCTGTTGCAACTGGGCGCGGGCGAAGTGGGTGCGGCGTTGCCGCCCGCGCTGGGCTACTGGCGCGATTTCGGCGCGCGCTATGTAAGCGCGCTGTGCGCGGCGGCCGAGCCGGGTGAAACCACCGGCGCCGCGCGCGTGGCGGACGTGCCCGCGCCGCCGGCGGACGCGCTTGAGGCGCTGGCGGCCGATGCGCCGCCAATGACGGGTGTCGAGTATCTGACGGCAACGGTGCTGCACGCGCTGTGGGCACAGTTGGATACGGCGTTACGCACTGAGCTTGCGCAGGCCCGGCTGCCATTGCAGGATTTTCTCAAGGGCCGCAATCCGGCGTGGAATCTCGTCGGCCGCGTGCATTTTAATCTGGCCGAAAATCGCGGCGACGAAGAAGCGCCCTTTGCGTTTATCGCCACCTACACCACGCGTTTGTCGGCGCAGGGCCGCGCGCAACACCTGGCGCTCGCGCAGGCGCTGCGCGAGTACGCGGATGCGCGCAACCAGGCGCGTCTCCTGTCGTTGCTGGCGCCGGTGCAGCGCGCGGCCGAACACTGTGCGTGGCTGCGCGCGATGGTCGATGCCGGCGAGATTTATCATCCGCTGCGCTGGTCGCCGGCCGAGGCGTATCAGTTTCTGATCGACGTGCCGCGGCTCGAGGCCGCCGGCATCGTGGTGCGCGCGCCGGGCGCGTGGCGTTCGGGCCGGCCGCCGCGTCCGCAAGTGCGCGCCTCCGTCGGCGGCAAGGCGCCCTCGCTGCTGGGCACGGAGGCGCTGCTCGATTTCAGCATGGCGCTGACGCTCGACGGCGAACACCTCACCGCCGCCGAAATAAAAACACTGCTCGCCAGCGCCGACGGGTTGCAACTCATACGCGGGCACTGGGTCGAGGTTGACCGCGCGAGATTAAGCCGCATGCTCGAACGCTTTCAGGCCATCGAGGCAGCGGCCGCCAAGGGCGGGCTGGCGTTCGCCGAGGCGATGCGCCTGGTCGCCGGCGCGAATGTCACGGACGATACCGCCGCCCCGGAGGATGCCGAGTCGCAAGAATGGTCGCAAGTGAGCGCCGGGCCGTGGCTGGCCGAAACGTTAAAGGGCCTGCGCGGCCCCGAAGGTCTGGCGCAGGTGGAGCCCGGCACCGCGCTCAAGGGCGCGCTGCGGCCCTATCAGCAGGCGGGCGTGCGCTGGCTGTATCTTCTCTACAAGCTGGGTCTGGGCGCGTGTCTTGCCGATGACATGGGGCTGGGCAAAACGATACAGGTGCTGTCGCTGTTGCTGGTGCTAAAACGCGATGACGCAACACAGCCTAGAACCAGCTTGCTCGTCGCGCCGGCTTCGCTGCTGGCGAACTGGGCCGCGGAAATCGAACGTTTCGCGCCCAGCCTTAACGCGCTGATCGCGCACCCCTCGGTGATGCCCGCGGCTGAATTGCGCGCGCTCGATCACGCGCGGCTCGCTAGCGTCGATCTGGTCATCACCAGTTACGCCACGTTGTTGCGCCTGCCGTGGCTCGACACCATGGAATGGCGCGTGGCGGTGCTCGATGAAGCGCAGGCAATCAAGAATCCGGGCGCCAAGCAAACGCGCGTGGCGAAAAAACTCAAGGCGCGTTCGCGCATCGCGCTCACCGGCACGCCTGTCGAAAACCGGCTGTCGGACCTGTGGTCGATTTTCGATTTCACCCACCCCGGCCTGCTCGGCAACGGCAAGGCGTTCACCGCCTTTACCAAGCGCCTGACCGCCAGCGAGCACTACCGCCCGCTGCGCGAATTGGTGCGCCCGTATATTTTGCGGCGGCTTAAAACCGACAAATCGGTGATCGCCGATCTGCCGGATAAAACCGAACTCAAGGCGTATTGCCATCTGAGCCCCGCGCAAGGTGCGCTGTATCAACGCGCGGTCAAGGATCTGGCCGCCGAACTTGAAAGCGCCAAGGAGGGCATCGGACGCAAGGGCGTGGTGCTTAAGTTTCTGATGCGCTTTAAGCAGATATGCAATCATCCTTCGCAGTGGCTGGGCGACGGCGCGTGGGCCGAGGCCGACAGCGGCAAGTTCGCGCGCCTGCGTGAAATCACCGAGGTGATCGCCGCCAAGCAGGAGAAGGTGCTTGTGTTCACGCAGTTTCGCGAAGCCACCGCGCCCATCGCCGCGTTTCTCGGCTCGGTGTTCGGACGCGAGGGGCTGGTGCTGCACGGGGGCACGGTGGTGGCCAAGCGCCGCGAACTGGTGCGGCGGTTTCAGGAGGATGATCTCGCGCCCTTCTTCGTGCTCTCGCTCAAGGCCGGCGGCGCGGGGCTTAACCTGACAGCCGCCGCGCACGTGGTTCACTTCGACCGCTGGTGGAATCCGGCGGTGGAGAACCAGGCCACCGACCGCGCCTTTCGCATCGGGCAGATGAAAAACGTGCTGGTGCACAAATTCGTGTGCCGCGGCACCGTCGAAGATAAAATAGACCAGTTGATCGAATCCAAGCAACAACTTGTACGTGACGTGCTCGAAGGCGGCGCGGAACTGCAGCTCACCGAAATGAGCGACAAGGCATTGCTCGATCTGGTGGCGCTCGACATACACACGGCGCAAACCGGGGATTAAACGCAAGGAGGCACGCGGATGTACTACGGATGGAAGCCCTATGTTTCAGTGGGCGATCGGCGCAGAAAAGCCGAACAGCTCGCGGCGAAAATGGCTAAAAAAGGCCACGCGCTATCGCCCGTGAGCGCCGAGCGCACCATCACCAAGACCTTCTGGGGCAAGGCCTGGTGCGAGAACCTTGAGCGCTACAGCGACTTTTCCAACCGCCTGCCGCGCGGGCGTACCTACATCCGCAACGGCTCGGTGATCGATCTGACCATCGGCGCGGGCGCGATATCGGCACAGGTGATGGGTTCCGAACTCTACAAGATCACGGTAAAAATCAACGCCGTGCCCGCGCAGCAATGGCAAAACATCGGCGCCGATTGCGCGGGATCGATCGACTCGCTGGTTGAATTGCTGCAAGGACGTTTTTCCAAAAGCGTGATGGAGCGCATCTGCCTTCCAGGTAAGGGGCTGTTCCCATCGCCGAAGGAAATCGAATTCGAGTGTAGCTGCCCCGATTGGGCATCGATGTGTAAACACGTCGCGGCCGTGTTCTATGGCGTGGGCGTGCGCCTGGACGAACAGCCCGAACTGCTATTCACATTGCGCCGCGTGGATGCGAAAGAACTCGTCGCACGCGCGGGCGCGGGCTTGGCTCTGCCGAAAAAAGCGCCGGGCAGCGCGAAGGTGCTCGACAGCACGAATGTCGCCGGCATCTTCGGGATCGATATTACGAACTCGGCGGACGCGCCGGTAAGACCGGCGGCGAAACCCGTCACGAAAAAGAAAACCGCGGCACGCGGGAAAAAAGCGGCTGCGGGGGGAAAGGTGGCGAAGGTAGCGAACGGGGCAAAAGCGATCAAGAAGACAAAGAAAACAAATGTAGCCGAAAAAAACCTGACGCCAAGACGCGAACGCAAGACTGTATAAACCGTGAGGTGATCTCGCACGCGCTGTCCGGTCGCTGTTTCGCCGCACGGCGAGTGACGGTCTACTACGGCTCCGATAAACTGCCCGGGGTTACTGCCTATCGATGAGGAGACGCACCGGTCTCTCCAATAACCGCCAGCCGTCACCAATAGAGAAACCGCATGCTTGAACTCAGACCGACCTGCGAGAACTGCAACAAGGCGTTGCCCCCCGATTCGCTTGAAGCGCGCATTTGCACCTACGAATGCACATTCTGCGCCACGTGTGTCGATAACGTCCTGGAGAACGTCTGCCCGAACTGCGGCGGGGGATTTGTTCCCAGACCAATCAGGCCGTCGCGGAACTGGAAAGGTGACAACTTCCTCGGCAAGGACCCTGCGAGCACCGCGGTCAAACACAAGCCGGTCGATCCGGCAGTTCATGCGCAGTTTTCAGCCGCAATCAAAACCATCCCTCCTCACAAACGATAGGATCGCGAAGATGAGGGCTAACCAGCGCGTCGGGGCGACCTTCGTGCGCTGGCGACAGCTATTGGCCGCTAACTGGATGCTCGCGTCTGTTTTCGGGGTGGCGGCACACGGCCACAAGCAGCCCTTTGCGGATACATTTGAATTTATGGGCCATGCCTATCAAATGGCCTGATTAAACGTCTGTGGTGTAGGACCAGCAATCGGCCTACCATGCGCCTTGGATGACTGCCTGTGCGCATAGCGCGCAATCCCAGCCCCGTCACTTTGGCGTAACCCGGTGCGCCTTTTCAGAAAGGCGGCGGATATGGGCACACCAGTCAGGGCCACACTTGCATTTTTCATTGCGGCGGGCAGCATTTTTGCTGCTGGGCCAAGCACGGCACAAAGCTATCCAACCAAGCCGATCCGGTTAATCGTGCCGTTCCCGCCCGGAGGCTCGAGCGACATCGTGGCGCGCATCCTAGCGCAGAAACTTACCGAGACCTTCAAGCAGACAGTAGTGGTGGACAACCGCCCCGGCGCGGCCGGTACTATCGGCGCCGAAACCGCAGTGAGGGCGAATCCTGACGGCTACACTATGATCATTTTGTCGGGCGGCTATGCTGCTAACGCTGCGCTCTATAAGCTGCCCTACGACCCGGTGAACGACGTGTCGCCGATCGCACTCATCGGTGACACTGGCTTCATGGTCGCGGTACATCCGTCGGTTCCCGTCACCAGCATCAAAGAACTGATTGCTTATGACAAGGCAAATCCCGGCAAGCTTAACTATGGTTCCGGCGGAACCGGCAACAGTAACCATCTCGCGGCTGAACTCTTCAACCAGTTGGCCGGCACGAAGATGACGCACGTTCCATACAAGGGCGTTGCCCTCGCGTTGAACGAACTGCTCGGCGGGCAGATACAACTCATCTTCGGCAGTTTGCCAACGGTGATTTCGCAGGTTAAGTCGAACCGCGTGCGCGGCATCGCGGTGACTACCACCAAGCGCTCTGCCGCTGTGCCTGATATCCCAACCGTTGCTGAAACCGTCCCGGGTTATGAGGCTGAAAGTTGGACGGCTGTTTTGGGGCCGAAGGCGCTGCCCAAGGACATCGTCACGCGTTGGAACAGCGAGATCAATCGCATCCTGCAATTGGCGGATGTGAGAGCGCGCCTGGCAACCGATGGCATGGAGCCCGCCGGCGGCTCGCCGGAGCGCTTCCGCGAAGTGCTTAAGCGCGACGTCGCGAAGTGGCAGAAGGTGATCAAGAGCGCCAAAATCAAACTCTAAGCGCGGCTTGGGCAGCGATGCCCAAGCCGGGGGCGTATGGAAAGCCGGGTGTTGACCGGCCGCTTTCGAGAACACGTCGTGTCAGCTTCGGGTCGTCAAGAGCCAGCCCGTATGGTGCCAGAAAGCGGCCGGACGCGGTTTTGGCGATTTGCGCAGAAGTCCGCTATTCGGACGTAATGTCAACTTCAGTACCCGGCCACTTCCGGACGGTCGCCGTTACGTTTCGACGCTCCTTACCGGTCAGTCGCCGGGAACTAAGGCCTCCACCCGTCAAAACCCCGTCGTTCTACTGAACTTGGCATATACGGGCACAATGCGTGA
>CAMDLH010000108.1 GCA_945901405.1 Bordetella parapertussis
AATTTTGCTCATAGCCACGGGCGGAGTGGTTGTTACGATGCGTGCGACGCACCGTCACGAATTGGCCAAGCTTAGAGCGGAATTCGCCGAAAAAGAGCGCAAGGATACCGAAGGCGAGTCTCGGTATGACGATGATGAGGAGCGCAGGAAAGCCGGACGTAGACTAAGTGAGCGCAGAAAATCCGGCGCGGCCGGCGGCGAAGTCACTCAGCAAGTCTGAATAATGTCTCTCGCCGTAGTGGTCAGAAGCAGCATAAACTCGTGTTAGATAAGGATTTTTCAGGTGGCGAAGTTACCAAAATCGCAGTCTTGCGGATGTGCTGCGTGGATAGAGCAGCCCCGCCTCGGGCGGGCGGGCCGGACGTTCGATTCGACTTCGGGACGCCAGCGGTTGGATACGGATATGAAAATGCGATTCGCTTCCTTGCGTAATCGCGAACAACGGGAGGAATCACATGCGTAGAGTCACTTTGTCCGCGGGCGTGTTGCTTGCCGCTGTCGCGGCGGCCAGTACCGCACAAGCCCAGACATCCGCCGCCGGCGCGGCGCAGGCTTATCCCACGCGCCCGGTGCGCATGGTGATCGCCAATGGCGCCGGTTCGGCACCGGATGTCATCGGGCGGTTGCTCGCGCAGAAACTCGCCGAATCCTGGGGGCAGCCTATCATCGTGGATAACCGCCCCGGCGCCACCGGGCTGATCGCGGTGGAGCTCACCGCCAAGGCCGCGCCCGACGGGCACACGATGTTTTTGTCGACCATGACGCAGTTGATCGCGATGCTGATGTATCAAAAGTACATGCTGGCGACGGAGATGGGCGCGGTGACGCTGGTGGGCACCACACCATTTGCGATCATCGTCGGCGCCAACACGCCGGTGAAAAACATGGCCGAGTGGATCGCTTATGCCAAGGCGCGGCCCGGCCAGTTACGCTATGGCTCGGCCGGTAACTGGGGGTCATCGCACCTGTGCATGGAAAACCTCAACTCATTGATTGGCGTGAAAATGACGCACGTGCCATACGCCAACTCCGTACATACCATGACCGACATCGCGTCGGGCAGCATACATGTGTATTGTCCGGCCGTGCCTTCGCTGCCCGCCTTTACGGCGGCGGGCAAGGTGCGCGTGCTTGGCGTCACTTACCGCGAGCCAACCAAATTGCTGCCGGGCGTGCCGCCGGTGTCGGAAACCGTGCCGGGGTTCGAACTCTACGGCTGGTATGGCATGAACGTGCCGCTGAAAACGCCGCCCGCGATCATCAGCAAGATCAACTCCGAACTGGTCAAGGCGCTCAAGGATCCGAAGTTGCAGGAGCGCATGCTCGCGGTTGGCGCGGAAGCGGTTGGCTCCACGCCGGCGGAATTCACCACGTTCATGAACAAGAACACCGAGCACTGGACGAAAGTGCTGAAAGAAAGCGGCGCGAAGCTCGGGCAGCAGAATCCGTAGCACCAACGGCAGTCACGGATCAACGATTCGGTTGACTCTCGGCGCCCAGTGCGTCGGTCAGCGCCGCGCGTATTGATTCGGCCTCGCCGCCGGAACGCGCTTCAAACTCGATGCGCTTGACGGGTTTTGTGCCGCCAGCCCGCGAGCTTCTGTTCACCGTGAGTTCGATGGTGAATTGACGCGTGTACGCTGTTCCGTCAACCACCTTGCCCGCACCGCCGCCACGGCGCCAGCCTTGCAACTCCGCGGGAGTCAATTCCATGTTGCCGCATTCGCTGGCGAGCGCCACACGCTTGCGCGCAACGTCGATGCCCAGCGCGTGGTAGCGCGTGTGGCTGCCGCCGAAATGCTGATTGGCGTCATCGCTGACCACGCCATCGGTCAACCAGACATCTCCATCGAACAACAGGCAACGCGCATCACCTGGGGTAAACCAGCCGCGCAGTTGTTGGCGCGCACCCCCGCGCACCGCACGCCCGACAATCGCGCCCCCGACTATCGATATCAGCACGTACGCGGCAATGGCCACTCCAGCGCCGGCCAGCACCGCAAGCCCAGCGTCAATCTTGAAAAAAAACCCCATCACGCCGCCGGCGATCCCGCCCAGCACCAGCCACGGCGCGAGCTCCGTACTGACATGACCCGACTGCGAACGCATCATCACCTCACAAGCCGCGCGCACGCCTAGTCCACGCGCAACCCGATTTGCGCCACCAGCTTTTGTGTGGATTCGTGGTCGGCTTTAAGCATGGCTTCAAACTCTTCCGGACTCTTGCCCACCGGTAGCGCGCCTATGGTCATGATGCGCTGACGCACTTCAGGGATGGTTAGCACCGTTGCGACTTCCTTGTTGATGCGCAAGATGACGTCACGCGGCGTACCGGTGGGCGCCAGCAGCCCGATCCAGGTCATGTGTTTGTAACCGGGGAACCCCGACTCATCGATGCTCGGCACCTCCGGCAGCGTCGGCCAGCGCTTCTCGGATGTCACCGCCAGCGCGCGCAGTGCGCCTGACTGCAAATGCTGGCTCATCCCCGGCAACGCGGACATGGCGAGCGGAATCTGATTGGCGAGCAAATCCTGCGTCGCGGGGCCGCCGCCCTTGTACGGCACGGGTGCAATGTCGAGCTTGGCCATGCTCTTGAACGCCTCCATCGCCACATGCGTTGGCTGGCCGTTGCCGCCGTGCGCATAGACCATCTTGCCCGGCGCCGCGCGCGCGGCGGCCACCAACTCCTTCAGGCTGCGCAGCGGAGTTTGCGGATTGACCACCACCACCGACGGCGCCTCGGTCAATTGCACCACCGCGACGAAATCCTTGCGAGGATCGTAACCGGCCTTCTTGTAGATGAAGGCATTGAGATTGTGGTTGGTGGTGGTTTCGAGCAGCGTGTAGCCGTCGTTGCTGCCCCTGGCGACATACTCGCTGGCGATGTTGCCGCCCGCGCCCGGCCGGTTCTCGACGATCACGATCTGGCCCAGGTTGCGCGACAGCCGGTCGGCGACGATGCGCCCCACGACATCCAGCCCGCCGCCAGGCGCGGTGACCACCACGAAGCGCACCGGACGTACGGGGTAGCTCGCGGGTTGCGCGTGCGCAAGTGCGCCGGAGGCCAGCGCTAACGCGGGCAATAGGGAGCGAAGCTGGTTCATCATGCGGGTCACCAGGATGCCTTTCTGTTGAAAACGTAGTGCAAACTATACTACTGGCCCGGCGAAACAATCCGCGAATTGCAGCGTGTAGCGGCGGATTATCTGCGCCGGATTTCCGGAAAAATCCAACCGGCACTCGAACCTGGTTACGGGTTATCTGCGCCTTTTGGAACAAATCGCGAGCCACTACGGCTTGCAGATCGGCCCGGATGCCGAATCGCAGCCGGCCATAAAGCCGCTCTTGGCGAAGCGCCCGCGCTGCCGGAAACCATCAGCCAGATCAACTCGCCGGGCACTACGATGCTCAATCTAAAAATACTTCCGTAACTTTCCACTGCTGCCTGAGCGCGCCTAGATCATCGCCAGTTTGGAATTGGCATGCATCAGCCGCTCGACCAGCACGCGCAGGAACACCCGCTCGAACTTGATGCGGCAAGCCTCGGATGCGCGCTCGAATGCCGCCGCGGCAATCTTGATGTAACGCACCTCTTGCGCGGCGACCACATCGGCGCTACGCAGTTTATCCGGGCTGCCCAGACACGCCATTTCGCCGAAGCACTCCCCTGGCTTTAACGTGGCAAGCGTGCGGCGCTTGCGCATCACGCGCGCCTCGCCGCTCACCAGCACACACAGAAAATCACCCAGGTCGCCCTCCTTTAGGATCACATCATCCTTGGCGGCGGTCATCCACTGCGAAAACCGCAGCACCTCCCACACGTCGGCGTCGCCGAACGCGCTGAAGAACGAGAGCTTGCGCAACGCATTAAAACGCTCGGTCTCGAACACCCCCAGCTTGGGCAGCGCCTTGTCGCCGCCGGCCGCGGCCGCGAGGTCGTCGCAAAACTGCTGCCATGAGTGATAGCGCTGCTGCGTATCACGCTGCAGCGCGCGAATCACGATCAAGTCGACTTCAAGCGGAATATCGATGCGGTATTCCGAGGGCAGCGCCGGAGTTTCGTTGAGCACCTTGTAAGCAAGCCCGGCGATGTTTTCCGCCTGAAACGGCGGCCGCCCGGTGAGCATCAAGAACATCACCACGCCGAGCGAATAGATATCGGTCTGGTGATTGAGCGGCTTGTTAAGGTGCTGTTCGGGCGACATATAGGCCGGCGTGCCGATGCCGTCGATCATCGTCGATTCGGCGTTGATCATCGCCGCCGAGCCGAAATCGGTGATCTTGATGTCGTTGTTTTCCTTCAACATGATGTTGGCGGGCTTGATGTCGCGGTGGATCACGCCCTGTTGCGCGGCGTATTCGAGGGCGCGCGCGCATTTGTAGATGAGTTCGATCACGTCGCCGATGCCGAGCAGGTTGTCGGCCTTGGTAAAGCGCTGCAAGGTGCCGCCTTCGACGTATTCCATCACGATGTAGGCGTATTCGTCCTCGGTCACCGCGTCGAATATCTGCACGATATGCGGATGCACGAGCTTGCCCGCGAGCGAAGCCTCGGTCATGAAGAGCCGCCGCATCAAGGCACCGCTGCCCATATCCTTCATCGCGCCCTGCGGCACGACCTTGATCGCCACCTCGCGGCTGGCGAACGGATCGCGGCAAAGATAAACCGCGCTGGTGGCGCCATCGCCCAATTTACCGATGACTTCGTACTTGCCAACGCGCGTGGGCATCTGCATCGGCTGAGAACCGTTTTCCTGCGACATTGCGTTTTGACTTTAAAGAATGACTGACCGTCCGGGCCGAATTATAAACGCCGCCCGCCCTAACCGCTGGGTTTGCGTATCAGCACCTCCGGCAGCCAGGTCACGATCGCAGGGAACACGGTGATCAGCACGATGGCCAGCACCATCATGCAAAAGAACGGAATCGACGCCCGCGCGACATAGGTGCTGTCCTTGCCGCTCATGGTTTGCAGCACGAACAGGTTAAATCCCAGCGGCGGCGTGACCTCCGCGATCTCCACCAGCAGCACGATGAAAATACCGAACCACACCAGGTCAAAGCCGGCTTTCTCCACCATCGGCAACACTATGGAAGTGGTAAGCACGATCATCGATACACCATCGAGCGCCGCGCCCAGAATGATGTAAATCACCGCGAGTATCGCGATCAGCATGAACGGATTCGGGTTCATCACCGCCACCCATTCCGCCAACGCGCGCGGGATGCCGGTGAACGCCATGCAGGAAGACAAAAACGCGGCGCCGCCGAGAATGAAAAGTATCATGCACGACAATCGCGTCGCGCCCATCAGACTCGATTGAAACGAATCCCAGCCGAGCCCGCCGCTGTTCCACGCAATCGCCAGCGCGCCCAACACGCCAAACGCCGCCGCCTCGGTGGCCGTGGCCCAGCCCATCACCATCACCCACACGATGAACACGATCAGCACCAGGCACGGAATCAGATTGCGCGACAGATAAAGTTTTTGCCTGAATGTGTAAGTATCTGTTTCTAAAGGTGTTTTTTCAGGGTTCATCCACGCCCACACGATGATGTAGCCAGAAAACAGCAGCATCAGCAGCACACCCGGAATAATGCCGGCGATGAACACTTTCAGTATCGACACCTCCGCCGCCACCGCATACACCACCATGATGATCGACGGCGGCAGCAGTATGCCCAGCGTGCCCGCGCCACACAGCGAACCGAGGCAGGTTTTTTCGTCGTAACCACGCGACTTCAATTCGGGCAGCGCCACCTTGGCGATGGTGGCGCAGGTGGCCGCCGACGAACCCGACACCGTGCCGAAGATGCCGCAGGCGAGCACGTTCACATGCATCAGGCGCCCTGGCAGCCAGCCCAGCCACGGAGACAGGCCGCGGAACATTTCCTCGGAGAGTTTCGTGCGATACAGAATCTCGCCCATCCAGATAAACAGCGGCAGCGCCGCCAGCGTCCACGACGCGCTCGATCCCCAGAACGACTGAAACAGGTTTACGTCCGGCGGCGTGGTCGTGAAAAACTGCAAACCCACCCACGCCACCGTGGCAAGTGCGAGCGCGATCCACACGCCGCCGATCAGCAGCACCAGCAACAGCACCAGCAGAATCGATGCGATGGCAAGCGTGCTCATAACATTTCCGAAAAATCGCCCGCGCGCCGGCGTTCTTCCTCGGCGATTTCGTACGACGGACGATTGCCGCGCAACACCGTCACCAGATCATCCACCACCGCGATCCAGAAGATCAGCACCCCCAGCACCAGGCTCAGTTGTGGAATCCAGATCGGAATCTTGATCAGCCCTTGCGCGACTTCGTTGAATTTCCAGCTTTCGTAGACAAACCGGGTCACCGCCCATGCCATGTAACTCACGAAGAGCACGGCGATCGACAGCGCCACGATCTCGGCGCGGCGGCGCGCGACGGCGCCCAGCCGCTCAATCCACAGGCCCACCCGTATCAGTTCGCCCTTGCGAAAAGTGTGACCCAGCGCGAGGAACGCCGAGGCCGCACACAGCCACGCGGTGATGTCATCCGCGCCGCGCAGCAGGTATCCCGTCTCGCGCGCCAGAGCCTGCAACAGCATGAGCACGCAGATGCCCGCGAGGCAAATCGCGGCTAGTACGCCGCTTGCGGCGTAGAGTCTATCCAGCGCAGAACGCATTCAGGTGTCGTTAAGTGTTGCGCGCAAATGCGGGGGGCGCCGAATCATATGACGCGTAGCAATCTACTTCTTGCGAAACGCGCCAATGATCGCTTCGCCGTCCGCGCCCGCGGACTTTTGCCACTCCGCCAAAATGGTTGCACCAACCTTTTCAAACGCCGCGCGCATCGCCGGATCAGGAGTGATGACGTTCATGCCGTTGGTCGCGAGCAGTTTGTTGGCTTCCCCTTCACGCTGGCGCGACAAATCCCAGCCGCGTTTCTCGGCCACTGCCGCGGCTTCGAGCAGCGCTTTCTTTTGCGCTTCCGGCAGACGCTGGAATGCGCGTTCGTTCACCGCCACGATATTCTTCGGATGAAACGCATTGGTCATGTAGTAGTGCTTCACGAACTCCCACGCCTTGGTCGAGGTGCCGGTGGCCGAGGAGGTAATCATCGCGTGCACACTGCCCGTGGCGAACGCCTGCGGTATCTCCGGCACCTGTATTACCGTGGGGCTCGCGCCCAGCAACTCCGCCAGCCGTGCCGTTTGCGGGCTGTATGTACGGAACTTCACGCCCTTCAAATCCGCCACGGATTTAAGTGCATTCTTGGTATAAATGCCCTGCCCCGGCCACGCCACCGCGTAGAGCAGGCGTGCGCCGCGCGCGAGCAGTTTCTTTTCCAGCAACGGCCGTTGCGCCTGATAAAACTTCCACGCCGCATCGTAGCCCGTGGCGACGAAGGGCACATTGTCGGCGGCGAACACCGGGTCTTCATTGCCAAATTGTCCGAGCAATAATTCAACGATATTCACCTGCCCGGTGGACACCGCGCGCAGCATGTCCGGGTGCTTGATCAGCGAACCGCTGGAATGCACCGTGATATCGATCTGCCCGCCGGTGGCGCGGCGCACATCGGCCGTGAACAGCTTGACGTTGACCGTGTGAAACTCGCCATCGCTGTACGGCGTGGGCATGTCCCAGCGCGTTTGTGCGTGCGCCGCGGCGGCGAGCAGCGTTGCAGCCGCGGCGATGACCGCGGCCAGGATCAATTTAGTGCAATTCATGGGGCCTCCCGTGGTTGTGCAAAGTATGCAGCGCATCATGTTAGCATCCCCCGCCGGTGAATACACAACGGAACAATGTCATCCATCCCGCCGTTGATCTGGCCAAGCGCGGCGTTGGGGCAACACGAACACGGCCAGTAGCCTTTTCGAGTTCGGGCTTAACCAAATCACGCACAAGGTCGTAAAAGCATGCGTCAAAGCGCTCTCGGAATTCATCTTTCGTCAACGGCTTCCACTGCGACTGACGGCGTACGGCATGATCACCCTGCGCGAATCGCGTTGTCACTTCGCCATGCCAATCTCGAGCAGCGCCCGCCGAAAACTCTGATACTTCTGCTCCATGAATTCCGCGGCTTCGTGTGATGCCATGAAGTCCGCGGTCCAGTAGTTCGCCGCAAGATCTTTTTTGAACTCCGCGCTGCGCACGACCTTGGCGAATATGTCTTCCCAGTAAGTGGTTTGTGCTTGCGTTGCGCCCTTGGGGGCGAGCATCACGTAGAACGCGGTTGCCACCACCTCAATGCCTTGCTCGCGTAGCGTAGGCAGGCTGGATAATGGGCCATCCAGACGCTGCGCGGACGCCACCGCGAGCATGCGCAGCTTGCCGGATTGTGTGAGCGGCAGCGCGCTGCCGGGGCTGGATACACCCACGTCGATGTGCCCGCCGGTGACCTGCGCGGCTGTTTCGCCGCCAGAGCTAAAAACCACGATCTTAAGTTGCGACGGATCGGCGCCCGCCTGGCGCGCGATGTTGACCAGCGACAGATGCAGCGGATTGCCGGCGGCCACCGACAGGCCAAACGCGAGCGACGCCGGATTTTTCTTCAGTCGATCGGCGATGTCGCGTGCGGATTTGAGCGTAGCCCCGGCGTTGGCGAAGTAAACGATAGGCTCATCAAGCAACTTGGCGATGGGGGTCACGTCACGATGCGTAACCGTGCCGCGCCCGCCTGCCACCGTGGACATCCACGCCGAGGATGCAAGAGTGATGGTATGCGCATCACCCGCATGCGAATTTACGTAGACGATGGCGATGGATCCGCCACCGCCGGGCTTGCTCACCACGTTGATGGAAACCGGCGCGAGCTGGCCCTCCTGCACAATGCGTTGAATGGCGCGCGCGAGTCGGTCGTTCGCACCACCGGGGGCCGCACTCACGACCAACTCGACGGGCCGGCTCGGCTTCCAGCCAATCGGCGCCACTTGTGGCGCCTGCGCAAACGCCATGACAGGCAGCAATGTAATCCAAACGATGCAATGTTTCATTCAGGCCCTTTGTTAAACTCGCGTATCGGCTAACATTAACAGTTTACTTGAACCTGGAAACTATCGATGAGCAAGGGAGAGCTGGTAATGCGCGTTGCGATCAAACAGCGCCGGGCACTGTTAATCGCGCTGGCGGCTCTGGGCTTGCACTTGCCAATCGCCGCGCCGGCGCAGAGTTACCCGGCCAAGCCCGTGCGCTACATCGTGCCCTTTCCGCCGGCGGGGTCGCCCGACATCATCGCGCGTTACATCGCCGAGCGGCTGAGCCGCATGTGGAGTCAGCAGGTGGTGGTGGATAACCGCGCGGGCGCTGGCGGCACGCTGGGCGCCGCGGTTGCGGCTAAATCCCCTGCCGATGGCCACACTCTGTTTCAATGCAATATCGCGTCCAGCGCGATCGCGGAGTCTTTGTACGCGAAGATGCCGTATGACCATCAGCGCGACTTCGCGCCCATCACTTTTATCGGCAGAACACCGAACGTGCTGGTCGTGCATCCATCGCTGCCAGTGCGCACGGTAAAAGAGTTCATTGCGCATGCTAGGGCCAATCCGGGCAAGCTGAGTTACGGTTCGTCGGCGGCGGGCACTTCGCAGCCGCTCACCATGGAACACTTCAAGCTCGCGGCGAAGATCGACGTCGTGCATGTTGCGTACAAGGGCGCGGCGCAGGCGCTGTCCGATCTGATCGGCGGGCAGATTCCGTCTAGCGTGCAGTCGGCGCCGGGCGTGCTCTCGGCTATTCAAAGCGGGCGAGTACGCGCGCTCGCTGTGACCAGCCTCACGCGCATACCGCAGTTGCCCGCCGTGCCCATCATGCACGAGACCACCCTGCCCGGCTTCGAGGTGAATTCGTGGTACGGATTGTGCGCCCCGGCCGGAATACCCGTGTCCGTGCTCGACAAGATTCACGGCGACGTCACCGCAGTGCTGCGCATGCCGGAAATTCAACAGCGATTCTCGGATCTGGTGGTGGAAGTCGCCCCCAACAGCCGCGAGGAATTCGCACAGTACATCCGTGCGGAGGCGGCACGCTGGGCGCGGGTGATCAAGGAATCAGGTATACCGAAGCAGTAGCAAGCACGACGCCCCGCCAGGACATCCAGATTTGGCGGAGCTGCGGATTGTGGTTATGATATACTCTTACCATGTATATCTTTAACGAAGTGCCGGAGGCATTTATGCGAGTTGCCAAGTGGGGAAATAGTCTTGCGATTCGGCTGCCGGATGCAATAGTCAAGGCGCTCAAGCTCAAGACCGGTGATGAGATCGAAATCGTCGTGAGTGGCGGGCGTGAGTTTCAAGTTGGCCGCGACAGAAGCCGCGAGCAGGCATTGGCACGACTGCGTGCGCTCAAGAAACCGCTGCCGAAGGGCTTTCGTTTTGACCGGGAAGAGGCGAATGCCCGGTAGCCGGTTCTTCGATACCAATATTCTGGTTTACGCCTTTGCAGCCGATGATCCGCGCGGCGGCCCAGCCGAGGCGCTGATCGCCGATGGCGGCATTGTCGGCGTGCAAGTGCTTAACGAGTTCACCAATGTCACACGCAAGAAGCTGCGTTGGCAATGGGATCGAATCGAGGCCGCGTTGGCCGTCATCGAAGAATTGCTCGGGCCGGCACGCCCCTTGTCCACTGCCATACATGCCAAGGCGGTTGCGCTTGCGCGCGAACATGGACTTTCGTTTTACGACGCGCTTATCGTGGGCGCTGCATTGGACGCGAACTGCACGGTGCTGTGCAGCGAAGACTTGCAGCACGGCCAGAAATTTGGATCACTCCGGATCGAAAATCCATTTCGCCGGCAACCAACATGACAAGGAATCACACCAATGAAAGCAGTCATATGTAAAGTCTGGGGCACGCCTGAGTCGCTGGTCATCGAGGAGCGCCCGCCATTGGTTGCCGAGCCAGGCAAGGTGGTGGTGAGCGTAAAGGCCGCCAGCGTCAAGTTCGCCGACACGCTGATTATCCAGAATAAATACCAGACCAAGACCGATCTGCCATTCACGCCGGGTTCGGAAGTCGCCGGAGTCATCAAATCGGTGGGCGCCAGTGTCGAAGGCTGGAAAGTGGGCGACCGTGTGAATGCGCAGACTGGCTACGGCGGCTATGCCGAAGAGGTGTTGGCAGAGGCTGATCGCCTGTCGGCGATACCGGATGCGATGGATTTTGCCAGCGCCACCGGCCTCATGTCCGCCTACGGCACGTCGTATCACGCGCTGGTTGATCGCGGCCAATTGCGCGCCGGCGAGACCTTACTGGTACTGGGCGCATCAGGCGGCGTGGGCCTTGCGGCGGTGCAGATCGGCAAGGCGCTGGGCGCGAAAGTGATCGCCTGCGCGTCGAGCGCCGAGAAGCTCGCGGTGTGCCGTGCGAACGGCGCGGATGAAACCATCAATTACGACAGTGAAGACATGCGCGCGCGCGTAAAGGCGATCACGCAGGGCAACGGCATCGATGTGGTGTACGACGCGGTGGGCGGCGCGTATTCGGAACTCGCGCTGCGCGACATGGCATGGGGCGGACGTTTTCTGGTCATCGGCTTTGCGGCGGGCGACATACCTAAAATTGCACTTAACCTGCCGCTCATCAAGGGTTGCAGCATCGTCGGCGTGTGGATCGGTGCTTTCGCCAAACGCGAGAAAGCACGCCACCGCGCCAACGCCAATGAACTGTGGAAGTGGTTCGCGGAAGGCAGGCTCAAACCCTACGCCTCGACCGAGTTTCCGCTTGATAAAGTATCCGATGCGCTCAATGCCTTGATCAAGCGCAAGGTGGCGGGCAAGGTGGTGTTGACAGTTTAGCCGCCAATGGCGATATCGTAGTCTCGTACCAATCACCAGTTAGTTTCGGGGAGGGTTCCGTGCCAAGGATTTTGTCATGCAACAAATGTGTGGTGATGGGCGGCATGTTGCTTGCGCTGTCGCCGATTGCTGTTCGTGCCCAGACCGATACCAGCGCGGTATCCAGTTATCCGTCGCGGCCGGTTCGTCTGGTGGTGGGTTTCACCCCCGGTAGCGCCACCGATGTCACCGCGCGCATGTTCGCGCAAAAGTACACCGAGGCGTGGGGCGTGCCAGTGACGGTGGATAACGTGCCCGGACTGGGCGGCGCGGTCGGAGTCGCGCGGGTCGCGAAGGCGCCGCCCGACGGCTACACCTTGATGTACTCCGGCAACGGCGCGCTGACCATACTGCCCACGCTGCAAAGCAAACCGCTCTACGACGTGACACGCGATCTCGTTCCGATTTCGATGATACTGACAATGCCGAGCATCCTCGCCGTCAACAATGACGTGCCGGTGAAAACACTTCAGGAATTGATTGCATACGCAAAATCTCCATCAAGAAAACTCTCGTATGCGAGCCCCGGCACGGGCACGCCGCAACACATCGCGGGCGAGCTGTTGCGGGGCCTGGCGGGCATCGACATCACGCATGTGCCGTATAAGGGCGCGGTATTTACCGACGTGATCGGCGGCCGCGTGACGATGACACTACAAAACGCGGGCGCAATC
Source organism: Bordetella parapertussis (assembly GCA_945901405.1). Lineage (GTDB taxonomy): Bacteria > Pseudomonadota > Gammaproteobacteria > Burkholderiales > SG8-41 > CAMDLH01. The sequence goes on from CAMDLH010000108.1 coordinate 12,495, forward strand.
CTGCCCGTGGTACGTGACGGCAGACTGCGCGGGATCGCGGTGACCTCGCTCAAACGTTCGCCCAACATGCCGGACCTGCCCACCATCGCGGAATCCGGATTTCCAGGGTTCGAGGCAATCTCATGGTTCGTGCTGCTGGCACCCACGGGCACCCCGGCGGGCATACTCAACAAGGTGCATCAGGAATCGATGAGGGTGATCGCGAACACCGAACTGCGCGCGAAGTTCGCTCAACTCGGACTGGATATCACCGGCAAGGCCGCGGACGAGGTCGCCACCATCATCAGGACGGACATCGAAAAGTGGGCCAAGGTCATCAAGGACGCCGGCATCACCATGACCGATTAACCGGCATTCACTCGGGCGCTCACTCCGGTGTGTATCCCGCTATCTTAACCACCCGCGCCCAGCGTGTGATCTCGCGCCGGATGTGATCTGCGAACGCCTCGGGCGTAATGCCGCCGGGTTCCGAACCTTCGGCGAGCAGGCGCTCCTGCAACTCCTTGGTGCCGAGCATGTTTTTGATCTCGGATTGCAGGGTGCGAACGATATTTTTCGGTGTGCCCGCTGGAACCACCAGCCCCTGCCACGACGTGACGTCGAATTGTGGAAGTCCGACCTCGCTCGTCGTCGGCACCTGACTTGCCGTGGCAACACGCCGCTTCGAGGTGACGGCATACGCGCGCAGCTTGCCGCTGCCCAGATACGGAATCGCGCCGGGCGGTTGTTGCAAACTCATCTGCACTTGCCCCGCGATGAGATCGGTGAGCGCGGGGCCGGCCCCCTTGTAAGGAATGTGCGTCACCTTGAGCCCGGTCTGCGACAAAAACAATTCCATCATCAAATGCGAGGCGCCGCCCGTACCCGATGATGCGTAATTGAGCTGGCCGGGCCGGGCCTTTGCCAGCGCCATCAATTCGGCGTACGACGCCGCCGGTACCGCCGGGTGCGTCACCAGAAACATGGGGGAGATCGCCGTCATGGTCACGGGCGCGAAATCCTTGAGCGGGTCGTACGGCAGCTTGCGAAACGTGCTGACGTTGGTGGCAAGCGTGCTGATGGTGCCGAAGAAAATGGTATGACCATCCGCGGCCGAGCGCGCAGCCATGGCCGCGGCGATGTTGCCGCCGCCGCCCGCGCGGTTATCCACCACCACCTGCTGGCCGAGACGTTCGGACAGCTTGGCACTGATGGTACGCGCCATGATATCGGTGGCGCCGCCGGGCGCGAACGGCACGATCGCGCGTATCGGGCGCGACGGGAACCTGTCCTGCGCGTACGTATCAATCAACACGAGCGGCATCAACAGTGCAAATAAAAGACATCGAATCGGCATGGGCGGTACTCCTGCAATTGGGCGCAAGGACACGAGTCTACGCGCATGGCGTCCGGCGAAAAAGCCGGCGCCCAAAGCCATTGAACGAATTCTTGCTGCTGCAACAGCCTGCTGGTAGCCTTGCGCTGCACCATCGATAAACATGAACACGACAATCAAAACCGTATTTGCGCTAATTTTCTTTGGCGGCACGTTGGCCGCAAACCACATTGCCGCGCAGAGTTATCCAAGCAAACCGATCCGCTTTATCTCGCCGTTCCCGCCCGGCGGGCCGGTTGATGCCGTGGCGCGTTTACTCGCGTCCAGGCTCGGCGAGGCGTTCAAACAAAGCGTCGTGGTGGATAACCGCCCCGGCGCCAGCGGCATGATCGGCATCGAGACCTGCGTTCGCGCCACGCCCGATGGCTACACCATAATGATCGTGTCTGGCAGCTACGCCGCGAGCGCCGCGCTGCATCAGCTACCCTATCACCCCGTCAACGACGTGACGGCGATATCGCTGCTCGGCCAGACGATACATCTGATGTCGGTGCATGCGTCCGTGCCCGTCGCCAGCGTCAAGGAACTGATCGCGTATGACAAGGCCAATCCCGGCAAACTCAACTATGGTTCGTCGGGCACCGGCGGAAGCGTGCATCTTGCCACCGAACTTTTCAACCAGATGGCCGGCACCAGACTGACGCACGTGCCGTACAAAGGCCAGGGGCCGGTGCTGAACGATCTGCTCGGCGGGCAAATACAGCTCTTCCTAGGCAGCCCGATGATCACCTACCCGCACGTCAAGGCGAATCGCCTGCGCGGCATCGCGGTGTCGAGCGCAAAACGTTCCAACGCGATGCCCGAAATCCCTGCCATGGCGGAAACCGTGCCGGGTTATGAATCCGTGACCTGGCAGGCCATCCTCGGGCCGAAAGCGCTGCCCAAAGACATCACCGCACGCTGGAACAGCGAGCTCGACCGCATCCTGCAAATGCCCGACCTGAAATCACGCCTCGCAGGCGAAGGCATGGAAGTCATCGGCGGGCCGCCGGAACGTTTTCTCGATGTGTTAAAGCGTGATGTGGCGAAGTGGCAGAAAGTGGTTAAGACGGCTGGCATTAAGGCGGGGGGATGATTTTATGTCGCGCCTTTTTGCGGTGTTTGGCGTGGTGAATGCCTGTGGCACAAGGGCACGCAAACCAACCCCGTCATTCCGGTGAAAACCGGAATCCAGTACGTAGTCGCATGCGAAGCATCTGAATTCAGGTTCTTCGGACCAATGTACAACTTAGGTTCCAGCCTGCACCGGAACGACGTGGAGGTGAGCCGTCCACGCCAACTCCGAATGAATTATTTTGAGACATCATGATCGACAGTGGCACGATGCTTTTCGTGCTGACGTTAAACATGAGCACAACAATTAGTTTTTCTAACTTATTGTTTTTATTGATATATACTTGACTTTCAAGTGGAATGTTATCTAGCATTCTTGATGATTAATAACACTCTGCACGATGCATGTTTGCGCGAATATCAGAATCGTTAACATTCGAAGTTTCGCTCGGTATGCCTATTTCCCTGAGAAATGTCGAGTCTCATCGGGACACTTTGTTAAAGCACGGGGTGTACTTCCTCCACGAGGACTTGCCCACGGAATTCGATCCGTATTCCACGAGCGTGATCTATATCGGAAAAGCTATTCGTGAAACCATCTTTTCCCGCTGCTGCAAGCACCGTGCAGCGCTTCGAGGCGACCCCAACATGAGGCCAGGAAGGAACTTCAAGGCCTACTGCTTGAACGATACCGTAGCTATTGACAAGCTCTATATCGTGCCGGGCTTTATGGATGTCGAGCCACCCTACTTGATCTCATGCGCAGAAGAATTCCTTTTATATAGATATGATCATAGACACGGAATGCCGCCTCGTGCGAATACGAAATCGTGTAGGGCATAATTTTTCAGTTAAGAATGGCGCTCCACAGACGTCGTTAACATGCAAATTCGCCGCAGACGTTGAGTGACTGCCTTGGACTGCGCATATAGGGTGCAATGCGCTTCGCTTATTGCGCCCTACGCTCGCTACCCCAAAGTAGAATTAAACGCCCCGCCATCCAGCAGCAAATTCTGCCCGACGATAAATCCCGAAGACGCGGCGCACAAAAACGCGCACGCCTCGCCGAATTCAAATGGGTCGCCTGGGCGGCCCGCCGTCGAGTTCTTGAAATGCTGCGCAATAAATTCGTCCACGGGAATTCCCGCCTTGCGCGCGGCTTCCATGCGCCCGGAACGCAAACGATCGGTGAGGAACGGGCCGGGCAGCAGGCCATTGATCGTGACGTTGTGCCGCGCCACCTGACGCGCGAGACCGCCGACAAAACCCGTAAGCCCGGCGCGCGCGCCGTTGGACATGCCGAGTTCAGGGATGGGCGACTTCACCGACCCGGAGGTGATGTTGACGATGCGGCCGAACTTGCGCGCGATCATGCCATCGACCACAGCCTTGATCAGCATGATCGGCGTGATCATGTTGCCGTTGACTGCCTTTTGCCAATCCGCCTCGCTCCAATCACGAAAATCTCCGCGCGGCGGGCCGCCGGCGTTGTTCACCAGAATATCGGGATTAGGGCACGCTGCCAGCACCTTGGCGCGGCCTTCGGGCGTGGTGATGTCGCACGCAACGGCGGTGATGGTGCGCCCCGTGGCAGCGCGAATTTCCGCCGCCGTGGCTTCGAGTTCACTCGCGGTACGTGAATTGATCACCAGATCAACGCCGTTCTTCGCCAGCGACATTGCGCATGCCTTACCCAGCCCCTTGCTCGCGGCGCAGACAATCGCCTTTTTATCCTTGATGCCTAAGTCCATGGTTATTTTCCTTGGTTGTCAGTGTTCATTACCGTTGCTTCAAATCCTCGGATAAGGATGCCGCGACACCATCACCTCCACCAGCGCGGGTTGCGTCTTGGTCGCCGCGAGGCCCTGCCGCAACGCGGCTTCGATGTCGCCAGGGTCGCTGACGCGTATCCCTTTAGCGCCGCAGGCATTGGCGATTTCTGAAAAGTTGGGACTCTTGAACGCGGTGCCGTAGGTGTGGCCGTAGATGTTGGTCTGCTGCATATAGGTTTGACCAAACGCGCCGTCGTTGAGCACCACGATCAGAATGTTTGCTCCGTATTCCGTGGCGGTCGGCAGGTCGCCGATGGTCATTAAAAATGCGCCGTCGCCCGCGAGCGCCACCACGTCGCGTTTGGGAAACTCCATCTTTGCGACGATGGCGGTGGGAAGGCCGTTGCTCATCGCGTTCCACACGCCCGATTGCATGAACGACTCCGGCGTGGCGATGCGGCGGAAGGTGCGCGCCCACATCTGGCAGTTGCCCACGTCGCTGGCGACCACCGCATTGTCGTCGAGCACGGTGTTCATTGCATCCATCAGCATGCCGGGGTAGATGGGTTTGTCATTCCTGTGCGGTTCGATGTCCGCCGCCAGAGTACGGCGCACTACCGCCTTGCCCTCGGCCAACTTGTTGATAAGCGCTTCGTCACGCGGCCGCTGATAATCACCAATACGTTCGAGCAGCGCATCGAGAAACAATTTCGGATCGGCCACGCGCTCGTCGTCGCCCTGATAACGCTCGTTTTGCACGTCGTCGAAACCGACGAGGATCATGTTCTTTTCAGGTGCGCGTCCTCTCAGCTCGGACATCTCCGCCGCACCCGCGCGCAGCCCCATGCCGAGTATAAGGTCGGTGTTTTGTAGCGCCGTGACGCACAACGGATAACTGCGTGCCTTTTGAAAATACCCGGCAAAAAACGGATGCTCCTCGGGTATCACGCCGATGGCATCCTGCGCAAACACCACCGGCGCTTGCAGCTTCATCGCCAGTGCTGATAACTGCGCCATCGCGCCCTGACGGATGATGCCCTTGCCCGCCGCCAGCACCGGCGCGCGCGCTTCCATCAGCCGTTTCGCGCACTGATCAACGAATCGCGCATCGGGTTTGGTGGCGGTCGTGGCGATGCGTTTATATGCCGGCAACACCGCGGGTTCTTCCTGCAATATGTATTCGCTGTAATCCGACACGCGCGGCAGTTCGACATGCACCGGCCCCGGCCGGCCGCTGCGCGCGATGTGAAAGGCCTTGGCGAATGTTTCGGGGATATCCTCGATGCGCTCGACGCGCGCGCTCCACTTGGTTATTTTCTTGAACATCTCATGCACGAACGCGGGATCGTCAACGCCGTGAAACGCCTCGAGGTCGGCCTTCAACGGCACCGCGCCGCCGATGTGAACCATGGGCGAGGCCGCGCCATAAGCCTGCGCAACACCCGCCATTGAATTAAGTCCGCCTGGGCCTGCCGTCACCAGACACACGCCGGGTTTGCCGGTGAGCCGCCCGTAGGCATCCGCCATGATCGACACATTCGGCTCCTGCTTGCAGGTGACAAAGCGTATGGTTTCCACGCGGCTCAAACCGTCATAAATCGGATGAATGTGCGAGCCGGGCACGCTGTAGACGCGCTCCACACCTTCTTCGCGCAGTGCCTCGGCCACCGCCTCGCCTGCGTGCATGGGCTTGCGTTGAATGGTCATGATGAATTTCCTGATGTCTTGAGATTTGATTTACGCGCGGCGTTTGCGTAACGCCGGAACTACGCCGGCCACACCGGCTGGTGATAACCCAGCGGCACCGTGGGTTTGTCCCAGCGCGGCGGCGTTTCGGATAAACGAATCACCGGCGCCAGATGCCTCAACTTGCCCACGGGAGTATTACTGGTCATCGTCCAGCGTTCGAGTTCCTCCGCGGTAAATTCTTTCGCTACGTCCTTGAGTTCCGCCTCCGCTACTTGTCCGAGGTTGACGAGCCAGCGCCCCACTTGCGCCAGCGATATGCGCACCAGCCAACTGCCGCCTTCCTGCGTGCGGCGCGCCAGCGCCACCATCGCGCCATACGCCATCAGATAGCCGGTGAGAAAATCAATCGCCGACACTGGATAGAACTGCGGGCCCGGCGCAGCACCGGGGAATACCTCGCCCTGGCGATGCGTGATGCCGCTCACCGTCTGGATCACGGTATCGAAGCCGCGGCGCGACGCCCACGGCCCTGCGTGGCTGAACGCGCACAGCGACACCACCACGATGCCGGGCCGCAATTGCGCCAGCGCTTCTGGTGAGAAGCCGCGATTACCGAGCGTACCCGGCCGGTAGCCTTGTGAAAACACATCCGTGCCGCGCAAGAGGCCGCGCAGAATTTCGGTGTCTTTCGCCTCGCGCAAATCGAGATGCGCCGAGAGCTTGCCGTGGCCGGTGTCGTATTCCTGCCGGCCCAGGCTCGGCAGGTGCTTGCCAGTGATCTTCAGTACTTCGGCGCCATGCTCGGCCAGCGTGCGCGCACAGGTCGGCCCGGCGATGACGCGCGTCAGATCGAGCACGCGCACCCCCGACATCGGTCTATCCCCCTTGGGTAGCGGCTCAACCGGACTGTCGCCGATTTTCACGATCTCCATCAGCGGCAGCGCGTTGACCGCGATGCCCTGCGGGTGTTGCGCCCACTCCGCCATGCTGCGCACCATGCCGCCAGCGCCATTGGCAGCGATGATCGCCTCCTCGAGTTCGAGCGCATCCCACTGCGCCACGGCCTTGCGCACCGCTTCGCGATCCTCGGGCACACCCAGCACCTTGAGCGCGGCTTCACGATGGTTCGGAAAATTCGCGTGTATGTAACTCCAGCGCCCATGCTTCGCGGGGTACGTCCCCATCACCGAATGACGCGCGTTCGATACCGGCGCGCCCTCCAGATTCAGATAAGCGCCACTGCGTAGCGATGCCGTGGCCTGACGCGTATCGATGGCGATGCCTTGCCCGCGGCCCGTGCGTATCTTCCACAGATCCGATACCGCAAGGCCCACCGCCGCCAGTGTGGCGGTACCTGCTTCGCCGATGCGAAACGGCGTGGGCAGAATCGGATCGCCGCCACCGATGATTTCGACCTCGCTCGCGCGTTGCGCGGGCCAGCCGGCGATGGGCAGCAGTGTTTTGATGGCATCCTGAATCATGATTGGGTTCCTGGTTGTGCCGCGATGCGCGGCGTCACGAGCGGGCAGCAAGGCGCTGCCGGTCATTGTGAAAACGAGCGCTTATAATGCGCCAGGATCGAGGCTCTGTCCATTCAAGTGGCCATTCACATTCAACCTTCAAGGAATTCCAACGTCGAGTTTGAACTCATCAAAATGTGGAAACTTATTCCTCTGATTTATATTGCCGGAACAATATCCGCAATGGCGCAAACGTACCCAGCGAAACCGATCCGTTTCATCGTGCCGTTTCCGCCGGGCGGCGGCAACGATCTGATCGCGCGTGAACTGGCGGCGTACATCACCGAGCCGCTGGGCCAGACCGTGGTCGTCGAGAACAGGCCGGGGGCGAGCACCATCATCGGCACCGAGGCCGCGGCAAAAGCGCCGCCGGACGGCTACACGATATTCATGGGCAACAACAGCACGCTCACCATCAACCCCAATCTTTACAGGAAATTGCCGTACGACGCGGTGAAGGATTTCGCGCCAGTATCGCTGCTTGCTTCGGCGCCGTTTGTGCTGCTGGTGCATCCGTCGCTGCCGGCGCACTCGATGAAGGAATTGATCGCGCTCGCGCGTGCGCGGCCGGGGCAACTTAACTTCGGCTCCGCCGGACTGGGTATCACCACGCACCTCGCGGGCGAGATGCTCAAGCTCATGGCGCGCATCGACATCGTGCATATCCCGTACAAGGGCGCGGGGCCAGCGTTGACGGATTTGATGGGCGGCCAGATCGAGCTTGGTTTCAACAACATGCTGTCGGCGCTGCCGCACGTGCGCTCGGGCAGGCTGCGTGCGCTGGCGGTGACGAGCAAGGCACGCAGCCGCGTCCTGCCGCAATTGCCAACCATCGCCGAATCAGGCTTGCCGGATTACGAGGCCGGCGCGTGGTACGCGGTGCTCGCGCCCGCGCGCACGCCCGCACCAGTGATTGCGCGGCTGCATGGCGAATTCGTCAAGGCGCTGCAACAGCCGAAAGTTCAGGAACGCATGGCGGGCGACGGCGCGAGCATCGCGGGCAGCACGCCCGAGGCGCTTGCGCGCATCATCGAAACCGACATCGCGCGCTGGGGCAAAGTAATCAAGCAGACCGGGCTTACACTCGATACGCCGCGTTGAACCTTTTCGCGCTATTCCGTCTTGATGCCCGCGGCCTTCACCACCTTGGGCCACATCGCCAGTTCCGCGCGTATCACCGCCGCGAACTCCTCGGGCTTGCTGGCGACGGACTCGACACCTTCGTTGGCGAATACTTTTCGCACTTCGGCTGAGTTCAGCGCGCGCTCGACTTCGGCGTGAATTTTGGCGATCACCGCCGGCGGCGTTTTCGCGGGTGCGAACATGCCGTTCCACGGGCCGTGGTCGTAGCCCGGCACGCCGGACTCGGCGAAGGTGGGTATCTCCGGCGCGGCGGGCGTACGCTTCGCCGTGGTGACCGCCAGCGCGCGCAGCCTGC
>CAMDLH010000109.1 GCA_945901405.1 Bordetella parapertussis
GATGCCAGTTCCTGGTCAATTCGAAATAACAGACGAAAAAAGTTGGGGTCTTGCAGTAAAAGATGGCACACTTTGGGGGTCTCTTGGCGTCGAAACCAGAGACTCCCCCAAAGGGTTCGTTTGTTCAAGTTCTCTGCGGGGGATCCCCCCCATCCCCATTACGATACTTGACAAAAAAGACGTAATTTCCCACTAAGATCACTGACCATACTCACAGTAGGTGTGCGATTTCCTCCTCAGAATAAAGGTAGGGTCGCGCTCGTCGCGGTTGAAACGGCAGCAGGCCCGGCGGCGGAATCTCGGTCTGCGGGTCGCGCGCGGCATGGTGGCGTGCGAAGCCGCGGACATAGCTTAGACGCTGTGCCCACGTTGCAGGATCTGCCAAAGGATTCTGCCGTGCCCATTCCAGAGCAAGCGGTGTGGTGATGCGGGTGGCACTTCGATCTTCCAAGAACCCGGCAAACTTCGTCAAACAAATGCCGGCACCCCGTAGTTTGAATCCCAAGCTGCGCCGCATGGCCAGATAGTCTTGCATCGATTCTCGCAGCGGATTCATTGCGCACCTCCCGGCCAGGGCAGCGCCAAAGGACGCAACAAATCCAGATCGACCTTGGCATATATCATCGTGGTCTGCTGGCTGCGGTGACGCAGTAATTCACCGATTTCAGCCAGCGAGGCCCCTTGCCGCAGCATGTGGGTCGCCACCGAGTGGCGCAGCAGGTGCGCGCCTTTGTAGGGCGGGTTCAGCCCGGCACGCTCAAGTGCGCGGCGAACAATGGAACAAATTGCCACCGAGCTGGCAAATCCGCGATGGGGGGCTTTCATGCGGACGAACACTTGCCGACAGGAGCAGGCGGGACGCAACCGACGCAAATAATCGGCCAACGCTGCCCCGACATCCTGAGGCACCGGCAGCCGGTCGGAATTCCCTCCGCTTGCCCGAATACATAGTTCTCCGCGCTCCCAATCGAGGTCATCAAGTGTCAAGCCAACTACCTCACCCGCACGCAACCCCAAGCGAGCCAGCAATAGCAAGATCGCCCAATCGCGACAACCCGTCGCCGTATGCCGATTGCAGTGAGCCAGCAGGCACTGCACGTCGTCCGACGACAGCGCTCGCGGAAGTGATGCCATCGACCAATTTGCCACCGTCGGCACACTTGAGCGCAAATCGATGCTGATGAGACCTCGGTAACGCGCATATTGCAGGAATGATCGCAGTGCCGTGGTCATCAGCTTGGCGCGTTTTGGGTGATGCAGTCGAGTGGCCTCCTGCTGTACGAAGTGCACCACGGTACTCGCACGCAAACTACCCGATTTCAGCAATTCCACCCCGCGCTGATGGCACGCGAGCGCCTCGGAGAGGGGATCACTTTTTCTTAGGAATGAGAACATGACGAAATTCTAACGACTTTCCACGCCACACTGGGATCTTGCCCAAATGAGCTGCGTTCTCATTCGAACGCGGACAGCGCTACATTTGGTAGCCGTAGCACGTTAATTTTGTTAACGACGCACCATGACCGGGGAGGTGTTGCGGCGCGCTGATTTTTTGGATGGCGCGTCTTTTCTCACCCAAACCCCAGATTTACCCCCGCTTTTTTCAATTACGCCTATGTGCTCGATAGTCATGCCGCGATCAACGGCCTTGCACATGTCGTAAACTGTCAGTAGCGCCGCGCTTGCCGCGGTCAGGGCTTCCATTTCGACGCCAGTGCGGCCCACGGTTTCGACGGTGACCATGCAATCGACGGCGGAGGCCTTGCGGTTGGTGGTGAATTCGACTTCGATGCGTGTCAGCGCCAGTGGATGACACAGCGGAATAATGTCCGGCGTGCGCTTGGCCGCCTGGATCGCGGCGATGCGCGCCACGCCGAGTACGTCGCCTTTTTTCGCGCCGCCCGACAAAATCAGGCGCAATGTCGCGGGCAGCATACGTATGCGGCCGGCCGCGCGCGCGATGCGGTGCGTTTCGGTTTTTGCCGCAACATCGACCATGTGCGCCTGGCCGCGGCTGTCAAAATGGGTGAGTTTTTTCATTAAAATTAGGAACTAGCTGGGTTCGGCACTTATCATATCACTATGCGTTCACGTTCCAATCTACATGCCTTGTTGCGAAACTTATTGGCAGTGATCCTGCTGGCTGTGCCGGCGGCGCTGGCCGAAGGTTTGCCCGATCTGGGCGATCGTGCGCAGTCGGTCTTTACCCCGGCGCAGGAGAAGCGTCTGGGCGAAGACATCATGCGCGAGATTCGCGCCGATTCGAGCTATTACGATGACGCCGAGGTCACGGATTACGTCACGCGGGTGGGCAACCGGCTGCTTTCGCGCGGCACCACCACGCGCCAGAGTTTTGAATTTTTCATGGTGCGCGATCCGCAGATCAACGCGTTTGCGCTGCCCGGCGGCTACATCGGCGTGCATACCGGTTTGTTGCTGGCCGCGCAAAGCGAATCCGAACTCGCGGGTGTGATGGCGCACGAGATCGCGCACATTACCCAGCGCCACATCGCGCGCATGATCTCGCAGCAGCAGGGCAGCCAGTGGTTGTCCATTGCAACGCTGGTGGTTGCGATACTCGCGGCACGCGCGAATTCCCAAGTCGGCGAAGCGGCCGCGGCGTTCGGGCAGGCCGCGGCGATCCAGAGCCAGCTTAATTACTCGCGCGATTACGAACGCGAGGCTGACCGTGTCGGCTTGCAGTTGCTCGACAAGGCGGGCTATGACCCGCGCGGCATGGAGCTTTTCTTCGAGCGTTTGCAGCGTGCAACGCGTTTTTACGAGGGTGCGCCTTCGTACCTGCGCACCCATCCGCTTACGCATGAGCGCATCGCCGATATCCAGAATCGCGCGCAGGATTTGCCCTACCGGCAGGTGCCCGACACGCTGGAGTTTCACCTGATGCGCGCCAAGTTGAAGGCCGAATTCGATTCGCCTCGCGATGTGGTTACGTTCTACCGTGATAACCTCGCCGAACGCCGGTTTTTGTCCGAGGCCGGCAGCAGGTATGGTCTTGTCGTGGGCCTGATGCGCTCGAAGGACCATGCCGGCGCCAGGCGCGAGCTCGCCACGCTGCGCGCGCAAGTCAAGGGCAATGCCAATATCGAAGCACTCGCCTGCCGCACGCACATCGCGGCGGGCGAGCAGGATGCCGCGTTCGCGTGTTATCGAGAGGCATTGCGGCAACATCCCGCGCACCGCGCGCTGGTTTACGATTATGCCGATGCCTTGTTGATCGCGCGCCAGCCCGATGCCGCGCTCAAGGTTGTCGAACCACGCATGCAGACGCATGCCGAGGATCACCGGCTATATCTGCTGCAATCGCGCGCCTATGCATTGCAGAACAAGCGCTTTGCGCATCACCGCGCGCAAGGCGAGGCCTACGCGCGCATGGGTAATCTCAGCGGCGCGGTGGAGCAATTGCAGATTGCGCTGAAAGCAGGCGAGAGCGATTTCTATCAACTTAGCGCAACCGAAGCGCGCCTGCGGCAACTGCGTGCGCTGGATGCGGAGCGGCGCAAGGAATCAGCGCAAAAGAAATAACCGTTCTAAAAAGTGTTTTAAAAACAAATACTTACGTAACGCACCTTATGGTGGCGTTCGACGCGCTGTGTCACCGCCATCATCCATGCGCGGCGCTGGGCATAACCCAATCAGTTAAAATGGCATGAAGCGCTGTAAATATTCATGAGGGTGTTCATGCAATTTGATAAAGAACTAGACGCGCGCGGGCTGAACTGTCCGTTGCCGATACTGCGCACCAAAAAGGCCCTGACGGATATGACATCCGGGCAGGTGCTGAAAATCGTCGCCACCGACCCCGGCTCGGTCAAGGATTTCCAGGCGTTCTCCAAGCAAACCGGCAATCCGCTGCTATCCTCGGGCGAGGAAAGCAAGGTTTTCAGTTTTTTCATGCAGAAGAAATAGCGCGCCGATTCACGCGCCGGCCACGTCACCGAGCGGTCATTGAGTAGCGCGTTTCGCGTGCTGGTGCTGGGTGGTTATGGCCACTTCGGCGGGCGCATTTGCCGCGCGCTCGCGGCTGACGCCAATATTACGTTGATCGTGGCCGGCCGCCGGCTGGAGTCCGCGCGCGCATTCGTGCACACACTGCCTGCTCCCGCGCGCGCGCGCTGTGTATGCGCGGCGCTGGATCATGCGCCGCCGCAATTTGCGAGCGGGCTGGCCGCGTTAAAACCCGATCTGGTGATTCATACTTCCGGGCCTTATCAGGGTGCGACCTACGCGGTGGCCGAGGCGGCGATTGCCGCCGGGGCGCACTATATCGATCTTGCCGACGGGCGTGATTTCGTCGTGGGCATCGATGTTCTGCATCAGGCGGCGCGCGAGGCGAATGTGCTGGTGGTGTCCGGCGCGAGTACGCTGCCGGGCTTGTCCGCCGCGGTGATCGATGCCCACAGGGCCGAGTTCAGCACGCTGGAAGCGGTGGAGATTTCCATCGCGCCGGGGCAACAGACGCCGCGCGGCGAGGCGACCATAGCCGCCGTGCTGTCGTATTGCGGCAAGCCGTTCAAAGTGCTGCAAGATGGCGAGTGGCGCACGGCGTTCGGCTGGATGGATGTGCAACGGCACTGCTATCCGCGCTTCGGTTGCCGCTGGATGGCGCGTTGCGACGTGCCCGATCTCGCGGTGTTGCCGCTGCGTTATCCAACGCTGCGCACCGCGCGTTTTGACGCGGCACTGGAGGTTCACCTGTTGCAACTGGGATTTTGGTGCCTCGCCGCGCTCAGCCGCTGGGGCCCGGTGCGCAACTGGAACGCGCTCGTGCCGTTGTTCTTGCGCATGGGGCGCTGGTGCGACTGGATGGGTTCGGACGTGGGCGGCATGCACGTCGAGATGCGCGGCATCGGCGACGACAACAAGCCGAAGACGATGGTGTGGAACCTCACCGCGCGCAAAGGTCACGGCCCGGAGATTCCGTGCATCGCCGCCATCGTGCTTGCACGCAAACTGGCGAGCGGAACAATCAGCGAACGAGGCGCCATGCCGTGCGTGGGGCTGATGTCGCTGGAGGAATTCGGCGCGGCGGTGGCGCATCTCGATATCGCGTGGGAGTCGCATGCGGTGATGACGCCGTGAACACCTATCTGCTGCTCAAGTTCATCCACATCATCAGCGCCGCCGTGCTGTTCGGCACCGGCATGGGCATCGCGTTCTTCATGTTTCGCGCGCAACGCAGCGGCAATATCGAAGTGCTGCGGGTGGTGACGCGCAACGTGATACTTGCCGACTGGATATTCACCGCCACCGCCGTGCTGTCGCAGCCCTTGAGCGGCATGTTGCTCATGTACCACGCGGGGTATTCCCTGAGTTCGCCCTGGTTCACCTGGGTCGCGGTGTTGTACCTGCTGACGGGCGCGTGCTGGATACCGGTGGTGGTTTTGCAGTACCGCATGGCACGTTACGCAGCTCGCGCGGCAACGTTCGACGCGGTGCCGGCGGGGTATCACCGGTGTTTCAAGGCGTGGGTGGCCTTGGGCATTCCTGCGTTTACCATGGTGATCGCACTCTATGCGCTGATGGTGTATCGCGCGAAGTTTCCCATCTGATATGCAGTAACAAACCGTACGGAGGAGAAAAACGATGCTGATATCAAGACGCGGGTTGCTCGCGCGCGCCGCGATAAGCGCAGCCGGGCTGGCGGCGGGCATGGCCTACATGCGCGAAACACTGGCGCAAGGCGCGGTGAAGCCCGGTGTCTATGGCGTCAAGGGCGAGGTGCTGCTCAATGGCCAACCGATGAAGCGCGGCATGCTGGTCAAGGACGGCGACACCGTTGAATCAAAACGCGGCGAAGCCGTGATCATCGTCGAGCGCGATGCATATTTGATACGCGCCGACACGAAGATGGAGTTCCGTCCGCCGGAAGAGAAGGCCCCCGCCGGCGTATTGCGCGTGCTCGCGGGCAAGGTGCTGTCCGCGTTTACGCCCAATCGCGGCAAGGAAATTCGCACGCACACCGCGACCATCGGCATACGCGGTACGGGCACCTACATGGAGGTTGCGCCCGACGTGACCTACATCTGCACTTGCTATGGCGAAGCGCAGCTTGATGCTTTGGCGGATTCCAAACAATCAGAACTGGTGCGCACCACATATCATGATTCGCCGCGCTACGTGTACGCAGCCACCTCTGCAAAAGGACCGCTGATTGAGATCGCGCCAGTCATCAACCATCAGGACGCGGAACTGATCTATCTTGAAGAATTGGTCGGCCGCAAGACGCCGTTCACCGGGCCGCCACGCTACTAACCGCGGCTTGGTACCGCGGCGGCGCCGATGAGTTGACGGATCGCGCCGAACACGCGTTTCAGGCCGCGCCACAATTTCGGCAAGAGCCAGACCGCGACGATCAAGAACAGAATCACGAAGCCGAGCACCAGCAGCGGAAACTTGATCGCCGCCCACAACACGGCGAGCGAAAACGCATCTTCGGTGAACGATGCCGTCCAATTGCTAAACGGCTCGGGCGAAGTATTGATGAGTGCGCGGCTGCTGGCCTTGGTGAAGTGACTGCTCGCCGCAATCGCGCCGCCGAGTAGTCCCGCCGCAACGCTCATGCCCGGATCACCGCCCGCCACTGCCGCCGCCGCGAGCAGCGCGCCCGCGGGGATGCGCACGAAGGTGTGTATTGCATCCCACACCGAATCGAAGCCGGGAATCTTGTCGGCGAGAAACTCGGTCAAAAACATGAAGCCCGACGCGCCCACCGCCCACGGGTTTGCCAGCATCTGCAGATCGGCAGGCAAGGTGTAGACGCCGGTGAGTTGCAGCACGCCAAGAAAAAACAGCACGGCATAAAGCCGCACACCGCTGGCCCAGCCTAATCCTGCCGCCGTGCCGAGTGCGCTGAGCGTACCGAGGGATTCAATCATATGAGCGGCCTTTCGCTTTCATTCTTGCTGGGTGACCAGTCTAGCGCCACAGCCCACGGTCTGCCAACAACAAGTCTGCCAACAACGTTTCTCAAGCGCCCGCACGCGGCGGATAGCGCGCGTATTATTCATGTCTTGCCTGCGCGCGCCGCAATAGCCCTGGCACGGTTGTATTAAATATCTTTTAAAAACAAATACTTATGATAAAACTCTATCAATATCACCCCGCTTTCGGCCTGCCCAATGCGAGTCCGTTTTGCATGAAAGTCGAGACTTATCTGCGCATGGCGGGGCTGCCGTACGAGTGCCCGCGCGGTGCGGATCATTTCAAATCGCCCAAGGGCAAGCTGCCGTACATCGACGATGGCGGCAAGGTTGTCGCCGACTCTACTTTCATCATCGATTATTTGAAGGCCACCTACGGCGACAAGCTCGACGCGCGCTTGTCGCCCGCGGAGCGCGCGCTCGGCGTTGTGATTCAACGCACCTTCGAGGAAAGTTTGTACTGGCCAGTGGTGTATTCGCGCTGGATCGACGACGCAGGATTCGCCAAGGTGGACGAGGCGTTTTTCGCGCATCTTAAATTTCCGCTGCGGCAAATCATTCCCATTTTCGCGCGCCGCGGCCTGCGCGGGCAGTTGCACGGGCAGGGCACCGGACGGCACGGCCGCGATGAAATCCATGCGATAGGCTGCCGTGACATCAGCGCGCTTTCGGAATTGCTGGGCGACAGACACTTTTTTCTTGGCGGCGAACCGTCATCCATCGATGCCACGGGTTATGCGTTTCTCGCCAACCTGCTGTGGGCGCCGATCGATATGCCGATGCGCGCGCATGCGGCGAAGCTGCCGAATCTCGAGGCGTACTGCCAGCGCATGAAGGCGCGTTACTTTTCGGCTTGAATTATTTTTCCATCACGCCCGCACGCACATAAAGCGGGCGGATGTACTCGCGCAAAAGCGGCATGCGATACAGCAACGCACCCGCGCCCACGGTGCAGATCACGCCGAAGATCGCCAGCGCGTACGGCGCGCCCACCACGGTGGCGAGCGCGCCGGCCGCGAGGCAACCCAGTGGATGCATGCCCATGAAGGCGATGATGTAATAGCTGGTGGCGCGCCCGCGCTTGTCGGCGTCGCACACGGTTTGAATGATGGTGTTCACCGCCATCGCGGTGGCGATCACGCCAAAGCCCACCACCATCATGCAGGCGAGCGACAGCGCGAGGTTGTGCGAGAAGGTGAAGATCGTAAGCGCGATCCCGGCCATGCCGGGGCCGATGGCCGCCCAGCGCATCAGCCCGCGTATCTGCGGGCGCGCGGCCAGATAACCCATGCCGATAATGCCGCCCAAGCCCGCCGCGCCGACGAGAAACCCCAGCATGGCCGCACCCCCGGTGAATGTTTCCGCCGCGAATATCGGCATCAGCGCCTGATACGGCGTGATGCAAAAACTCATCAGCGCCATCATCGGCAACAGGTAACGCAGCGGTTTGAGACTCCAGGTGTACCGCGCGCCATCCACGATGCTCGCCCACACGTTTTCGTGGTGCTTGGACTGAATACGCGGCGCGGCGCCGATCATCAGCAGGCTGCCGATCAGCCAGAGTTTGGTCGCGGCGTTGGCGACGAAACAAAACGCCTCGCTGAAGTACGCCAGCAGCAATCCGGCGATGGTGGGGCCTATCATGCGCCCCGCGTTTTGCATGCCGCCGCTGAACGCGATGGCGCTGGGCAGATCGGTTTTCACGGCGACCAGTTCCGGCGTGTAGGACGAACGCACGGGTGTCTCCAGCGCCTGCACGATGCCAAGCAATGCAGCGAGGATGACGACGTGCCACACATTGGTGCCGGCGGGGCCTTGCCACACCACGCCCGCGAGAATCAGCGTGAGCACAATGGACAGCACTTGCGTGACGATCAGCGTTTTGCAGCGGTCAAACCGATCTGCCCAGATGCCGCCGAATGGCGCGAGAAAAAGAATCGCGATCTGTCCGGCGAAGCCTGTGATGCCGAGCAGCAGCGCGGAGCCGCTCAAACGATACACCAGCCAACTGATCGCGATCTGCTGCACCCAGGTGCCGATCAGTGAAACGGACTGCCCTGTGAAGTAAATTCGATAGTTGGCGTGGCGAAAGGCGCGCAGGGCGTGGTGCACGACGCGAGTACCTGACCGGCCTAAACCACGCCGTGTGCGCAGTTTAAAAACATAAATAAAAACAAATACTTACGATGCATTTCCGATTAGCTTGGCGAGCTGCTCGACCAGTTGCAAACGCGTTGCCTTGAATTTTTCCAGGCGTTCGCGCTCTTGCGCAACGACGGCGGGCGGCGCCTTGTCTACGAAGCTTGGGTTCGCGAGCTTGGTCTCGGATTTTGCGATTTCGCCGCTGAGTCTTGCGCTTTCTTTTTCGATTCGGGCGCGCTCGGCGGCCTTGTCGATTTCGATTTTCAGCATCAAGCGGAAATCCCCAACGTTCGACACCGGCGCGTCGTCGGCAGGCAGCTTGTCAACAATGCTCACGTCCGACAGGCGTGCGATGGCCATCAGGTACGGCGTGTAAGCCATCAGCGTAGCGCGGTCGCCTTGTGCGATCAACGGCACTTTTACGCCGGGCGCGAGATTCATTTCGCTGCGCAACGTGCGGCAGGCGTTGACGATTTGCTTCAAGGTGGCGGCTTCGCGTTCGGCGGCTTCGTCGATGCGCGACAACTCGGCTTGCGGGTAAGGTTGCAGCATGATCGATGCGCCAGACTTTCCGGACATTGGAGCCACAATCTGCCACAACTCCTCGGTGATAAACGGAATCACTGGATGCGCAAGCCGCAACATCGATTCAAGCACGTGCGCCAGCGTGCGGCGCGTGGCGCGCTGCTGGTTTTCGTTGCCCGCGCTCATTTGCACCTTGGCGAGTTCCACGTACCAATCGCAATATTCGTCCCACACAAATTCGTAGATCGAGCGCGCGAGATTGTCGAAGCGGTATTCGCGGAATGCCTGCGCCACTTCGGTTTCGGCGCGCTGCAAACGGCTCATGATCCAGCGGTCGGCGACGGACAACTCGATGGGTGCCGAGGCGTCGAGTCCCACGTCCTTGCCCGAGCAGTTCATCAGCACGAAGCGGCTGGCGTTCCACAGCTTGTTGCAGAAATTGCGATAGCCGTCGCAGCGTTGCAGATCGAACTTGATGTCGCGTCCGGGTGACGCAAGGCTGGCGAAAGTGAATCTGAGCGCGTCGGTGCCGAAGGCGGCGATGCCATCGGGGAAATGTTTCTTCGTGGTGGCGGCGATTTTCTCGGCTTGCCGCGGGTCCATCAGATTGGACGTGCGTTTTTCCAGCAACGCGTCCAGCGTGATGCCGTCAACGATGTCGAGCGGGTCAAGCACATTGCCCTTGGATTTGGACATCTTCTGGCCTTCGCCGTCGCGAATGAGACCGTGCACGTACACCTCGCGAAACGGCACCTTGCCGGTGAAGTGCAGGGTCATCATCGCCATGCGCGCGACCCAGAAGAAAATGATGTCAAAGCCGGTGACCAGCACCGATGAGGGCAGATACAGATCAAGCGCGACGTTCGACTTCGCCGGATAGTCCGGCGTCCAGTCGAGCGTGGAGAACGGCCACAACGCCGACGAATACCAGGTGTCGAGCACGTCTTCATCCTGACGCAGCGGTTCGGGCGCTAATTCTTCGCCGGCTTCGAAGCGTTTGGGCAGCCCGGCGTCGTACTGCGCGCGTGCTTCCTCGGCATTGCGTGCGACGTAAACGTTGCCCTCGGCATCGTACCAGGCGGGGATGCGGTGGCCCCACCACAACTGGCGAGAGATGCACCAGTCCTGAATGTTGTTGAGCCACTGGTTATACGTCGTGGCCCAGTTCTCCGGCACAAACTTTATATCACCACGCGCCACTGCTTCGAGACCGCGTTTGGCCAGCGATTCCATTTTCACGAACCACTGGTCGGTGAGCATCGGCTCGACGATGGCATTGGTGCGTCCGCAGCGAGGCACCATCAGCTTGTGCGGTTTTACTTCGACCAGCAAGTCTTGCGCTTCGAGAGCGGCGAGCACGAGTTTACGCGCTTCAAAGCGATCAAGGCCGCGATAAGCTTCGGGCGCGTTATCGTTGATTTTGGCGTCGAGCGTGAAAATACAGATTGGTTCGAGCTTGTGCCGCACGCCGACCTGATAGTCGTTGAAATCGTGCGCAGGCGTGATCTTGACGCAGCCGGTGCCGAATTCCGCATCGACGTAATCGTCGGCGATGACCGGTATCGTGCGTCCGGAGAGCGGCAGGATGACTTGCTGGCCGACAAAATCCTTGTACGCGGGGTCGGTTGGATTGACCGCCACCGCCACGTCGCCCAGCATGGTTTCCGGGCGCGTGGTGGCGACGATGACGTGCCCTTCGCCGGAGGCGAGCGGGTAGCGAATAAACCACAGGCTGCCGTCTTCTTCGCTCGACTCGACTTCAAGATCGGATACCGCGGTGAGCAACACCGGATCCCAGTTGACCAGACGTTTGCCGCGATAGATCAAACCTTCCTGGTGCAGCCGAATAAACGTTTCGGTGACGGTCTTCGACAGCCCTTCGTCCATGGTGAAACGTTCGCGCTGCCAATCGCACGAACTGCCAAGCCGGCGCATCTGGCGCGTGATGGTGGAGCCGGATTCTTCCTTCCATTGCCACACGCGCTCGGTGAATTTTTCGCGGCCCAAATCATGGCGCGTGGTTTTTTGCGCTTCGAGCTGGCGCTCGACCACGATCTGCGTGGCGATGCCGGCGTGATCGGTGCCGGGCTGCCACAGCGTATTGTGACCGAGCATGCGGTGGTGGCGCGTCAACGCATCCATCAGCGTGTGCTGGAATGCGTGCCCCATGTGCAGCGTGCCGGTGACGTTCGGCGGCGGCAGCAAAATGCAATAGTTGTCTCTTTTCGCGCGGTCGGCGCCAGCCTTGAAATAGCCGCCGGACTCCCACACGGGATACCAGCGCGCCTCTATCGCGGCCGGCTCGAAACTCTTGGCTAGCTCCATTGCTGCGAGGGGGAATTCTTGAACGGAAGGAGGGCGCATTATACCCGACGGGGCTGGCGCAACCGGCTCTGCAACGGGGGCTGGCGGTGGCGGCGCTACTGGTGCGGGCTGCATGGATTCCTTTAACTCTTTCATCTGCGCGCTCAATTGTGCACTCAGTTGGGTTTGCAACTGTGTATTCAATTGCGCGGACAGTTGTTCGGTGAGCGTCTGTTCAACGGCGGCGCGCACCATGCCGCCGATGTTGGCTTTCAGATCATCGGCGATGCGATTCAAGGCGTGATCGAACGCCGATCCGATTTCGGGCATGAAGCGTTGCTGCATCACGCTGGCGACGCGTTCGTCCACGCCCTGCATCACGCGCAGGTAAGCGGCGTGCTCCATGTTCTGGTTTTGCACGCGCGAAATGATTTCGCCGGACGGCGCGCCGTGTTCCGTTTGCGTTGTCGCGGGCAATGATTCTGAAGGGGGCAACGGCGTCTGCGCGACTATGACTTCGGTCAGCGTCGGAATATCATCTTCGGCCGGGGTCACCTCGATGGCGTCGTCCAGCACCGGCAGATCGGTGATTTCCTGTGCGGCCGGCGGGCGCCGGCGGCGCGCGAGCAATGCATCCGCGCGCGCGAGGATGTCGTTGTTGCCGCTATTGCCTTGGTCCGCGTCTTCGTGCGTGTCCTTCGCCATGCGCTATCGTGTCATGGATTGAGGTTATTGAGCCGCGCCCGACAGGTCGTGCGTCTTCAGTTCGTAGCCGCGATCCTTGTAGAACTTGTAGCGCGCGCGGGCGGCGCGGCGGTCCTCGTCATCGGTGGTGACGATTTCGAGCAATCGCCGGAAGCGCGAAAAGTACGGCGGCCATTCGTCACCGAGGTTGAGCAGCACTTCGTCATGCGGCGGCTCGGCGCCCTGGTGATCGATGACTATCGGCGTGCGCGCGGCCAGGGCATCGTTCGCGCGGCAATGCGGGACGAAACCGAGCGCGGACATCGTCCACAACATACGGTCAAATCGCAACGCCGTATCGGCGTCCGGGCACAACACCATGACCCGCAAATTCTGACCGTACGCCTTGGTTGCGAGCCGGCACGCGGTGCGCAGCTTGTCGTCAACCTGGGTGTAGAAGTCAATCTGCGTCATTTACGATGAACAGACTAATTCGGCTTACGCGCCCTGCTGACGAGAAACTGCGTGAGCAACGGCACGGGCCGGCCGGTAGAGCCTTTGTCCTTGCCGTGATTCCATGCGGTGCCGGCAATATCCAGATGCGCCCATTTGAATTTCTTGGTGAAGCGCGCGAGATAACATGCGGCGGTGACAGCGCCCGCCGGGCGTCCACCGATATTGGCGAAATCGGCGAAGTTGCTTTTGAGTTGCTCCTGGTAATCGTCCAGCACCGGCATGCGCCATACGCGGTCATAGGCGGTTTCGCCGGCGGCGATCAATTCCTTTGCCAGCGCATCGTCGTTGGAGAACAACCCGGATACCACGCTACCCAGCGCGATCACGCAAGCGCCGGTGAGTGTGGCGATGTCGATGACCGCGGAAGGATCGTAACGTTCGGCGTAGGTCAACGCATCACACAGAATCAGGCGGCCTTCGGCGTCGGTATTCAATATCTCGACCGTCTGCCCGGACATGGTGGTGACGATATCGCCAGGCTTGGTGGCGCGGGAGCCCGGCATGTTTTCCGTGGCGGGGATCAGGCCTACGATATTGATTTTGAGCTTCATCTCGGCGGCGGCCTTGATTGCCCCGAGTACGCTGCCGGCGCCGCTCATGTCAAACTTCATTTCGTCCATCTCCGTCGCGGGCTTCAGCGAGATGCCGCCGGTGTCGAAGGTGACGCCCTTGCCGACCAAGGCCACTGGCTTTTGTGATTTGCCGCCACCGCGATATTCGAGAACGATCAACTTGGGCGGCTGCACACTGCCGCGCGCAACCGACAACAAGGCGCCCATGCCGAGCTTTTCCATGTCAGCGGTTTCAAGCACTTGGATTTTTAGTCGGTA
The DNA here is from genome assembly GCA_945901405.1 of Bordetella parapertussis. GTDB lineage: Bacteria > Pseudomonadota > Gammaproteobacteria > Burkholderiales > SG8-41 > CAMDLH01. Next base: position 13,943 of record CAMDLH010000109.1, read on the forward strand.
ACGCTTGGCGAGTTCGCGCGCCTGATTGGCAAGATAAGCGGGGGTGCACACGTTGCCAGGCAGATTACCCAGATCGCGCGCAAGCCCCACGCCGTGCGCCAGCGCGAGTCCGTGTTCGAGGCCGCGCTCGGCGAGGCCTTTTTCGCTCGCCTTGCCGTAGGCAAGCACGAGTCTATGCAAAGCCCGCGGCGTGGTGTCTTTCTTGCTCTTCATTTGCTCGAAGCGGTACGCGGCGCCGCGCGCGATGGCGGTGGCTTGCATCACGCGCCATGCCAGGTCACGTTGACCGGTTGCAAGCGTGGTCAAATGAATCTCGGCATCCGCCGCTCCGGTCGAGGCGACCGCGTGTATCGCCGCGGCCACGGCGTCGCGATATGCCTTGTCGCCGAAGTCCTTTTCCGCCCCCAAGCCCACCAGCAGCACGCGCTCGCAGGCGGTATTGGGAACGTTATGCAATAACAACGTGGTGCGTGCGCGGCCATCCATGTCGCCGCGTTTCATGACGTTGGACAAATAACCCCTGGAAGCTTTGTCGAGCGCCGCGGCGGCCGCGGAAAGCTTGCGTGATTCGTATACGCCGACGACTGTGCAACTACTGCGGGCCGAACCCGGCACCAGGCATTTTGTGCTAAATTCCACGGCTGACTCCTGTGCGAAAAACTGAAGGTAGTGACTTGATTATCGGCGGTTTCTTCGTGAAAAGCAAAGCGCCCGCATGATATTTCAGCGAACGTTGTTACGTGAATTCGCGGGTGCGGCCGTAGCGACATTCTTGGTCTTGTTGGGCATCACCCTGACGACCCAACTGGTGCATTTTCTGGGGCAGGCGGCCAGCGGCGCCATTACTTCCGCCAGTGTCGCGGCGCTGCTTGCGCTGACAACACTTGGGCTGATGCAGACGCTGTTGTCGCTCACCTTGTTTATCGCGGTGCTGATGACGCTTACGCGCAGTTACCGCGACTCCGAAATGGTGGTGTGGTTTTCCAGTGGTTTCAGTCTCCTTGCATGGGTTAGGCCGGTGCTGATGTTTGCGCTGCCGCTGGTGTTAGTGATCGCGTTGCTCGCGCTGTGGTTGTCGCCGTGGGCGGCGCAAAAATCAGAGCAGCTGCGCGTGGCCATGGACAGCCGTGATGATTCTTCGATGATCACACCGGGTGTGTTTCGTGAATCACGTCAGGCGCAGCGGGTTTTTTTCGTCGAGGAAACCTCCGGCATCGGCAACGAAGTCGCCAACGTGTTTGTCAGTTCTGTACAGCATGGCAAGCAAGGCGTGATGGTGGCGCGCCGCGGATTTCAGGAAACCGCGGCCAATGGCGACCGTTTTCTGGTGATGACCGACGGCCGCCGTTACGAGGGTGAACCGGGCAGCGCTGATTTCAAGATATATCAATTCGAGCGCTACGCCGTTCGCGTCGAAACGCATGAGGCCGTCCGCGCGCCGTCGACCCGCATGACGCCGACGGCGGAATTGTTGCGCGATGCCGAACCGCGCAATCTTGGCGAGCTCGCGCGCCGTATCGGCTTGCCGGTGAGCGCATTGGTGCTGGCGCTGCTGGCGATTCCGCTTTCATTCGTCAATCCGCGCGCCGGCCGTTCGATCAATCTCGTGGTGGCCGTGTTGATTTATATGGTATACAACAATGTGATTTCGATCATGCAGGCGTCGATCGCGCAAGGCAGAATAGGGTTTGCAGCGGGCATCGTCGGTATCCATATCGTAATGATTGCATTGTTGCTGGTGTTGTTTTACCGGCGCCTCACCGTGTTCTCGGTATTCCGGCTATTCAAATGAAGACGCTGCGGCGTTATCTCGCGCGGGAAATCCTGCTGGCTACCGCGTTCATCATGATGGCCTTGCTGATGCTGTTTGCGTTTTTCGATCTTGCCGAGGAGATCAAGGACCTGGGCCGCGGCAATTATCAACTGCGTCAGTTGGCGCGCCACGTGGTGCTGTCCCTCCCCAATCACTTCTACCAGTTGCTGCCGATCTCCGCGCTCATCGGCACCCTGTTCGCGCTGGCGCAACTTGTCGCGAGTTCCGAATACACGGTGATGCGCACCTCGGGCGTATCGCTGTTGCGCATGAATGCCGCGCTGGTCAGCGTCGGCTTGTTGCTGGCCGTGCTGGTGTTTGTGTTCGGGGAGTATATCGGGCCGCCCGCGGCGCAACTAGCCCATCGCCTGAAATCGCAGGCGATCACCGGGGTCGTGGCTCAGGAGTTTCGCTCGGGACTGTGGCTCAAGGACGAGAGAAGTTTCGTCAACGTAACCGAGGTTACCGCCGATGGACGCCTGAAGGGCGTGCGCGTTTATGAGTTTGATGCGAACTATCAGTTGCGCCTGATTACGCATGCGCAAAGCGCTGTCTATCAAGGCGACCGGCGCTGGATACTGCACGACATCCTGCAAACGCAATTTGCCGATGGACGCGCGTCGGCATCTAATCGCGCGCAAGCCGATTGGCAATCGGTGCTGGAACCGAGCCTGCTCAACGTGCTGTTGATTAAACCCGAGCAGATGTCGGCGGTGGCGTTGTATTCATATACACAGCATCTGCGCGAAAACCGGCAGAAAACGCAGCGCCACGAGATCGCCATGTGGAGCAAGCTCATGTACCCGCTGGCGGTGATCGCGATGATGATACTCGCGCTGCCGTTCGCGCACTCGCAACGCCGCCAAGGCGGCGTGGGTGCCAAGATTTTCGCCGGCATCATGCTGGGACTCGCGTTTTATTTTCTGAACCGATTGTCCGCGCACCTGGGCCTGCTCAACGATTGGCCGCCTATCGCCAGCGCGATTCTTCCGACCGGGGTTTTTCTCTGCCTGGCGATGACGATGATGTGGTGGCAGGAAAGACGCTAATGGCGTCCAGCAACGTCCATCAATTTCCGATTTTCTTCAATTCTCTCTATGTAAAATCTTTGGATGTGTCCGGCGACCGCCAGCCGTGTCCGTTGATATCCACACATAAAGCGGGTATCATAGCGGGTATCAGACCGGAGGATACCCGCCATGCTCAACGACACCCGCATCCGCAACGCGACCAAGAAGGCGAAGCCCTACAAGCTCACGGACGATAAGGGCTTGTATATTGAAATCCGGCCGACCGGCACGAAGCTCTGGCGCTACCGCTACAAGATTGACGGCAAAGAGAACGTCTACGCGATGGGTGAGTATTTCCGGGACGCGATGACGCCGGGCCATGTATCTCTTGAGGAAGCCCGTAAGAGGCGCGCCGCCGCGCGCGAGCATGTGCGGCAGGGCATACACCCGGCGCAGCAGCGGGACGCGAGCAAGGCTGCCCAGCAAGCCCAAAATGCGAATACCTTTGAATCGGTAGCGCGGGACTGGCTGGCAGAGAACGCGAAGCGTTGGACACCCGGCCACACAGATACGATCAAGCGCGCTTTGGAAGGGGAGGTATTTCCCGATATCGGTGCGCTGCCGATCCGCTCCGAGGCGGAGGTATTTGCGGCGGCGATCCTCGGTATTATGAAACGGGTAGAGAAGTACGCGCCGGTCAAGGCAATCAGCCTCCGCCAGTGGTGCAGCGCGGTTTTCTGTTACGGCGTGCGCAACCTGCGAGCGGCTGTTGATCCGACGACCGTGCTAAAGGGCGCAGTCAAACGCCCTGAGGTAAAGCACAAGAATCCTTTAACCAAGGATCAGATTCCGCAGCTTATCCGCCAGCTTTACCAAAGCACGCTTACGCATGGGACACGGACGGCGCTACACCTGCTGATGCTTTTGTTTGTGCGTCCCAGCGAGTTGCGGCAAGCCGAGTGGAGCGAATTTGACATGGAGGGCTGCGAGTGGCGCATTCCTGCTGAGCGCATGAAAAAGCGCGAGCTACACGTAGTTCCCTTGCCTCCGCAGGCGGTTGTGCTGCTGCGCGAGCTTCACAGCCTGAACGGCGAACGCAAATATCTGTTCCCCAACGCGCGCAGACCAGATGCTTGCATGGCTGAGACAACGCTAAATAAAGCCCTAGACCTCTTGGGGTATCACCTTAAATTCAGTGCGCACGGATTCAGAGCCACGGCGACAAGCCTGCTGCACGAATTTGGTTATCCTGAACACCTGATAGAGCTTTCGCTTGCACACAAGGAACGCAACACGACCAAGGCCGCGTATAACCAGTATCAATATTTCGCAGAGCGCCGCGAGCTTATGAACACGTGGGCCGGGATGGTTGAGCAGTGGGCGGCGGGTGGAAAGGTTGTCCCGATCAGGCGCGCGGCAGCGTGAAAAAGTCGTAGGGTTTGGGCAGCCTGTTTCAACCATTGCGGATAAGTAACCAATAAGTTACACTATGCTCCAGATTGACCACTACATTACCGCCGCTGGGGTGGACTTATTTGAGGGCTGGATCGACAGCCTGCGTGACCAGAAGGCAGCGGGAAAGGTACTGGCGCGCATCAACCGGCTCGCGCTTGGCAACTTCGGCGATTACCGGGCGCTGGACGGCGGCGTGTTTGAACTGCGGATTGATTGGGGGCCGGGATATCGGGTATATGCCGCCCGCGTGGGCAAAGTGGTCGTACTCCTGCTCTGCGGCGGCGACAAGAAATCACAATCGAAGGACATTGAAGATGCCAAAGCCTACCTACAGGACTACCAGAAGCGCAGCAAAGAAGCCGCTGCCCCCAAGCGTTCCCCATGAGCCGTGGCTGGTTGAGCGCTTGAAAAACCCGAAGATGGCAGCGGCCTACCTTGAAGCTGCCATCGAGGATGGCGACCAAGGCGCGCTGATGATGGCCTTGCGCCACGTAGCCCAGGCACAAGGCGGCGTCGCGAAGATCGCACGCCGGTCACACCTTAGCCGAGAGGCAACCTATCGCATGCTCTCTGCGGACGGCAATCCTGAACTGCGCAGTTTCACGGCTTTGCTTGCGGGCGCCGGACTGCGGCTTTCTATCAAGCCCGTGGAGGGCCGGGCAAAGAAGGCAGCGTGACGATCTGGGGCTAGAATTTAGCTCGTATTGCGGTTCCTGTAAGCTGTCAGACTCGTACAATGCTTTGCCGAGCTGGCTGTAAACGTACTTTTCGCCTCACCGGCGGCACTTCAATTCTTAGACGTGCTTGCCAATCTTCGTAGTTCAGCCGGGATCTTTCCAGGCGGCAGAACGAAATCAACGCTGCCCGAAGCGCCGCAACCCCAACCCCCGCGAATGGAATAAAGCGCGAAAGCTCGGTAAAACCGCCACCGACACAGCCCCGTCACGGTCATGGCGCGTCTGGCGCTGGGACGGGCGCTGGATGCGCAGTGGATCGATGAACTGTTTGAGCAACACCGTGAACGGCAATACACACGGGAATTGCTGTTCTCAACGACGGTAGACTTGATGTCGATCGTGGCCGTGGGTCTGCACTGAGTGGCATGTCGCGTACGTCGGCAGACATGTCCTGGGCAAAAGTACTTCCCCCCTTTTCCTTGATGTGCCTGCATCCCTCGCTACCGTCGCGACCATACCCAGAGAGGATTATGCTGACTGCACGCGCCCCCATGGCCTTTCGACAGGTGGCGATAGAAAACGTATATAAATCAATCCTAATCTCTATTCTTTAACGCCTTGGCAGGAGCGCCGCTAACCGCGGCCGTCAGTTCTCGGCATCGATGATGGTGGTTCCCGCAAGCCTGTCATGCAGGAATTTTTGCTCCCGATCCGCCAGCGCCCATAGAAATCCGAATCCGCACAACAGCGTGCCGGCCAGCGCCAGTAAATAACGAATGCAAGCGCGTGCCGGTGCCGGCACGCCGCCGTTATTTGTAACGAGTTTCAGACGCCAGGTTTTCATCGCCAGCGTTTGGCCGGCGCGCGTCCATTGCCAGACGAAATAAAAGCCGCAAATCGCGATGAGAATCGCTTGCAGCGTGGTGCGCGCTATGATGGGGCGCCAGCCCGCGGTGAGTATCACCACGGGCAAGGCCGCGGCCATGATCAACGCCGTGAGCAGTACGGATTCGTAGAGCAGGCTCAACAAACGGCGTCGCAGTTTCGCTGGCGCGACCGTGGATTGCGATTGCGCGGTACTACCGCTCACTTACTGGCCGGCACATCCGGGGCGGAGGTTTCCACCGCCGCGGCGGGTTCCAGCGTCGCGGGATCCGAGGTGGTCTGCGGCGACAGCGTTTGCTGGTACTGCTGCCATTTTTGCTGCACATCCTGACGCCGCTCGGGCGGCAGTTTTTTCAGGGACTGATATTTTTCGCGCGCGACCCGGCGTTGATCCGGCGACAGTTTGGCCCAGTCCTGCATGCGTTTTTGCAGGCGAATTTGTTCGTCGGGATTCATTCTCGGGTAGCGATTGGCGATTTCCACCCATTTCTTGCGGCGCGTGGTGTCGAGGTTTTCCCACTCCGGCGCCAGCGGCGCCAGTACGTGTTGTTGCCGCGGCGAAAGCTCCGACCACTGCGGCTTGGCCGAGGACGATTTAGACGCAGGCCTGCCTGGTGTACCTTGTGCCATGGTCACGGGAATGACCATGCACGCCAGCAACAGTCCAACGATCAGGGTGCGTGCCGCTTTAGCCAAGAGTCGAATCCCCGGTCGAGATAAGCGTTAATCGGCAGGTCATCGGTCAGCAAGCCCGCATCAACATCAGCCAGCTCGCTGCCGCCCTGGCTATATGACTGCCACGCCAGCGCGCACGCGAATGCTGCAATAAATGCAACGGTGAGCGCTGCCATGCGGAAATTAAAGCGGTACGGCCCAATTACCCGCGCCGCCGCGCCGCCCGCCAACACCGGTGCCCAGGCGGGTGCGGATTGCTCTTTATAGCGGCCGAGGGCTTCCTTGCGCGCATTTAGCAGCTTTGCGGCGATTTCCGCGTCCAGATCGTCGACACCTTGATTCAGCAGCCGGCCGATCTTGCCGCCGAGCACGTCGTGCCCATTGCGATCATCGTGATCGTTGTCAAATTGCGGTTTCATAATGTGATTCCAAGTTTCTTCAGCGTAGCGGCGAGCGCATGGGTCGCACGCGAGCAGTGAGTCTTGACACTCCCCTCGGAGCAACCCATGACCTTAGCAGCTTCCG
>CAMDLH010000110.1 GCA_945901405.1 Bordetella parapertussis
GAGATTTCTTGCAGGCTCCCGCCTTGCGCCATCACTGGCGTAATGTCCGTCATCTTGCCCATCGCCTCTGCTCCTCATCAGATTGAACCCGCTGATGAAGTTAACAGAGGCGTCAATCAATTTCATTCACGCTTGCTGCAAGGACACACGCGGTCTGCTGTGCGTGAACCACGAACTTAATCAACCACAATTGATGTGGCCGGGCATGACGCCGCAGAACTACGCCAAGATCATGACGCGCGAGCAATGCGAAACCGAAATGGCCTCGCAGGGCCACTCCATCGTCGAGGTCGCGCGCGAGGGCAACGCGTGGCGCGTGGTGCGCGGCAGCCCTTACAACCGGCGCATCTCCACGCGCGGCACGGCAATGCGCGTTTCTGGCCCGGCGGCAGGGCACCCGCGCATGAGCACACGTGCCGACGTGACAGGCACGCGCGTGATCGGCACGTTAAACAACTGTGCTGGCGGTGTTACACCGTGGGGCACGATACTCACCGCCGAGGAAAATCTGCAAAACTATTTCATCGGCGATGCCGGCAAGGGACGGGAGGCCGCTGCCTGGAAGCGTTACGGAATCAACGGCCGTGGGCGTTATTTGTGGGGCCGGCATTTCGACCGCTTCGATTTGAACAAGGAGCCGAACGAACCGAATCGTTTTGGCTGGGTGGTTGAGATCGATCCCTACGATCCGAAATCGATGCCGGTCAAACGCACGGCACTCGGCCGCTGCAAACACGAGTGCGCCACCACGGCGGTGAGTCACGACGGGCGCGTCGCCGTTTATTCGGGCGACGATGAGCGCATGGATTACGTCTACAAGTTTGTCACGCGCGAGCGCTACAACGCGGACACGCCGACGGCGAATCGCGACCTGCTCGACAACGGCACGCTATACGTTGCTCGTTTCGAGGCTGACGGAAAGATGCGCTGGCTGCCCATTGTCTTCGGTCAAGGGCCGTTGTCCAAGGCCAACGGCTTCGAGAATCAGGGCGACGTCATGATCGAGATGCGCCGCGCCGCTGATTTGCTGGGCGCGACACCGATGGACCGGCCCGAGGACGTGGAAGCGCATCCCGAAACGGGGCGCGTCTACGTCGTGCTCACCTACAACGAGCAGCGCAAACCGGAACAGGTGAATGTGGCGAATCCGCGCGGGCCGAACCGGCATGGACATATTATTGAGATCGTGCCGCCGATGGTCAATGGCAAGCCCGATCACACGGCCACCGATTGCACCTGGGAGTTTTTTATCCTCGGCGGCGATCCCAAGAAACCGGAGCATGGCGCGCGTTATGGTAACGGTAACAGCGCCGTGACGGAAAACGGCTGGATTGCAGCACCCGACAATGTCGCGTTTGATCCCAAGGGCAGAATCTGGATCGTCACCGACGGTCAGGAAGATTCCATGGGTGTCGCCGACACGACTTACGCCGCCGAGACCAGCGGGCCGCAGCGTGGTGTCACGCGTGCGTTTTTTGCCTCGCCGCGCGGTGCAGAAATATGCGGGCCCGCGTTTACACCCGACGGAAAAACATTGTTTCTCGCGATTCAGCATCCGGGCGATGAAAAAGGCTCGACTTTCGACAAACCGTCAACACGCTGGCCGGATTTCAAACCCGACATGCCGCCGCGGCCCTCGGTAGTGGCGATTACCAAGGCCGATGGCGGTGACATCGGTTCGTGAATCGCGACATGTTGAAATTCGGTTTGATCGCGACTGCCGCGGCGCTATGCGCGCCTGCATTGGTGGCGGCGCAAACTTATCCGATCAAACCCATACGCATCATCGTGCCGGTGCAGCCCGGCGGCGGGCTTGATCCTCAAGCGCGTCTCTTGGGCAGGAAGTTTCAGGAGAGCATGGGTCAATCCGTGGTGGTCGAAAACCGGCCTGGCGCGGGCAGCATGATCGGCACGGAGTATGTGGCGAAATCCGCGCCCGACGGTTACACGCTGCTGTGCGGCACGGCTTCGCTCGCCAGCGCGGTGACGCTCTACAAGAACCTGTCGTTTGATCTGCAACGCGACCTGATTCCCGTGAGTCTGATTATGAACACCCAGTTTCTGATTGCGCATCCGAGCTTGCCAGCGGCGTCGCTGAAGGATTTCATCGCGCTGGCAAAAAAGCAGGCGGGCAAATTGAACGCCGCCTCGGGCGGCACGGGCACCGCGAATCACCTGGTGCTTGAAATGTTCAAGCAGCGCGCGGGTTTTCAGGCGACGCACATTCCGTATAAAGGCTCCGGCCCCGCGACCATCGCGCTGATGAGCGGCGAGGTCGATTTCAGTTTCGCCGGCGCGATCAGCATGATCCCGCATCTGCGTTCGGGCAAGGTCAAGGCGCTCGCCGTGACTTCGCCCGCGCCATCGCGCCTCGCACCCACTTTGCCGACGCTGGCGTCGCTTTATCCGGGCTTCGAGTCGGTGAACTGGTATGCGATCTTCGCGCCTGCGGCGACACCCGCAGCCACCGTCAACAAGCTGGGCGCGGAGATTGCCTCGGCAATCAAATCCCGGGAGATGCGCGACTTCATGTTAAAGGAAGGCGCGGACCCGGTGGGCAGCACGCCGCAGGAATTCGCGGCTTACTTCAAGGCCGAAGTGGAGCGTTACGCCGTGGTGATACGGGCGGCAAATATACGGGTTGAGTGAGGGGTGGAGCGTGAGGAGTTAGGCGTAAGGAGCAGAGAACAGGTGCATTACCCGCGCCTCACCGCTCACGAAAAAAACTACTTCGTCACCTCGATCGTGCCCTTCATCGCCGGATGCAGGCCGCAGATATAGCCGTAAGTGCCCGCGTCGTTGAACTGCAACGCGGTGGTCTGACCCTTGAGGATCACCGGCGTGCGCAACGTGCTCTCGCCCTGCACGGTGACCTGATGCGGTGAATCGTCCACGTTGGTCCAGGTGATTGACTGGCCGGCTTTCACGGTGATTTTTTCCGGGCCGAACAGGAATTCAGCAATGGCCACGGTGCCAGGACCGGACGGACGTTGCGCAGCACCCCCCGCCGTGCCCGCGAGACCCGCGAGGGAAATCACGAAGTCTTGCTTCTCGTGCGGTTTGTGACACTCGAAGCACGCCTTGATGCCGGCGTTGGCCTTGGCATTGGGTTTCTTGTCGGCGGTGAACGCGGCGTATTCCCACTCGCCATTGCGCCACTCGGCGGGAATGTTCGCGCCCCAGCCCTTGCGTTTTTCCATCACGACGTAAGCGACGATGGCGCCTTTCGAGAAATTACCCTTGGCGTCGCGCACCGGATTGCCCTTGTCGTCGGTCTTGGCGGCGTATTGCACCAGCGTCAACACCGTGCCGCTCGGTATGCCCTTGCCCTCACGCACGGATTTCACCGACTCCGCCGAGGTGAAGAGTTCGCGAAACTGTTTGATATCGGCGCGATTGACTGTCGTATAGATCACGCCTTTCTCAAAACCTTCCGGAAAACTGATTTTGTCGGGCATCGCCTGACTATGCGCGAGCATGATGCCGCCCGTGATCGCCGCCACACCCGCCACCAACCCTGCCACCGCTTTTGCCGACCTTCCGAATTTGGTCATGAGGTTCCCCTTTTACAGTTGAATTCAATGAACATGCACATACGAGACTACGCAGTAATTATGTCGCTGGATGCGGCCATTCATTACATGGCATGCAAAAATAAAAAACGTAATAAAAACAAATACTTATGGTCTAACGATCAGATCGCAATGTCGGGCGACGACGCCGAGCGCGTGCCCGGCAGCGGGTGATTCGCGGCTGCGTGATAAGTATGCACCACCGACAGTTTGGTGTCGGCGGTCTGGTTGTGCCCCGCCGCATGAAACAGCCGGCAATGAAAAAACAGCACGTCGCCCGCGTGCAACTCGGCGGCAATTTGCGTGCGCAACAACTCACGATTTTCGTCCGGCTCGGTGCGCAGGAATTGCGCCGCGTCGAGTTGATCGGGACTGAACTCCATGCGGTGCGAGCCGGGCAGCAACAAGAGACAACCGTTCTTGTAATGCTCCTCGCCAAGCGCCAGCCACACTGACACCAGTTCAGGTTGCTGGAACGACCAGTAGCGTATGTCGCGATGCCAACTGGTGATGCTGCTGTAGGCCGGGTCCTTGGTCATCACGCAATTGTGATGCGCCTGCGACAGCTCGACGCGCGTGCCAAGCAATTGCTTGAGCCGCGATGCGAGCAACGGCGAGGTTGACCACTCGCGAAACGCCGCGTCGCGCGCGTACGCCTGCAACAAACGGCGCACCGTGCGTCCGCCGGGCGCATCCAGCGACGCCGGCGCGCCGGGGTATTGGGTGTCGGCTTCGTACTCAACGGGCAGGCGCGGTTCGGCCAGATGCGCGAGCGCGGCTTCGCGCATGCGTATGACCTGACCGGCGGGTGCAAGCGCGCGCGCGATTACGTAGCCGTCGCGCGTGAACTGCGCGATTTCGGCGCCGGTGAAACCTGCGTTAGCGGTCATACCCCAACGCAGGCGCGAGCCAGCGCTCCGCTTCATCCAGCGGCATGTTCTTGCGCCGCGCGTAGCCGGCGGCCTGATCCTTGGCGACCTTGCCAACGGCAAAGTACTGCGACTGCGGATGCGAGAAGTAAAATCCGCTGACCGACGAGGCCGGCCACATGGCGTAGCTTTCAGTCAACGTGATGCCCGCGCGCGGCGCGTCAAGTAGTTCGAAGAGGCCGCCCTTTTCGGTGTGCTCCGGGCACGCCGGGTAGCCGGGCGCGGGGCGGATGCCGCGATATTTCTCAGCGATCATTGCCTCGTTGCCGAGCACCTCATCCTTGGCGTAACCCCAAAACTCACGCCGCACGCGCTTGTGCAGCAACTCGGCGAACGCTTCGGCCAGCCGATCCGCCAGGGCTTTCAGCATGATCGAGTTGTAGTCGTCGTGCGTTTTCTCGAACTCGGTGAGCTTTTTCTCGATGCCGATGCCCGCGGTGACGGCGAACGCGCCGAGGTAATCCTTGATACCTGAATCCTTGGGCGCGACAAAATCCGCCAGCGACAGATTCGGGTTGCCCGTGGGTTTCTGATTCTGCTGGCGCAGGTTGTGCCAGGTCATCAGCGGCTTTGCCCGCGACTCATCGGCGTAAATTTCGATATCCTCGCCATCCACACGATTCGACGGGAACAAGCCGAACACGCCACTCGCGGTGAGCCAGCGGCCCTCGATGATTTTTTTCAGCATGGCTTTGCCTTCGGCAAACACCTTGCGCGCGGCATCACCCACGACTTCATCCTGCAATATCGCCGGATACGGCCCGGACAATTCCCAGGTCTGGAAAAACGGCCCCCAGTCGATGCATTCGGCGATCTCCGCCAGATCGTAATTCTTCAGCAAGCGCACGCCGCTCATCTCCGGCTTGGGAGGCGTGTAGCTCGCCCAGTCGAACTTGAAGGCATTGGCGCGCGCCGCCGCGAGCGAAATCAGTTCCGGGCCTTTTTTGCCCTCGTGTTGCGCACGCACGCGGTCGTACTCGGCGGCGTGCTCCTTGAGATACCCTTCGCGCAAATCGTCCGACAATAAGGCGCTGCATACGCCTACCGCGCGCGAGGCATCGGGCACCCACACCACGGGGAAATCATAGTGCGGCGCGATTTTCACCGCCGTATGCACGCGCGAAGTCGTGGCGCCACCCACCAGCAACGGTATGTTGTAACCCTCGCGTTTCATCTCACGCGCATTGTGCGCCATTTCTTCGAGCGAGGGCGTGATCAAACCGGACAAACCGATGATGTCGGCGTTTTCCTTACGCGCGACTTCGGAAATGGTTTTCCACGGCACCATCACCCCGAGGTTCACCACCTCGTAGTTGTTGCACTGGAGCACCACCGCGACGATGTTCTTGCCGATGTCGTGCACGTCGCCCTTCACCGTGGCAAGCACGATCTTGCCCTTGGGCTTGGAGTCACCCAAACGCTTTTTTTCTTCTTCGATGTACGGCACCAGATGCGCCACCGCCTGCTTCATCACGCGCGCCGATTTCACCACCTGCGGCAAAAACATCTTGCCCGCGCCGAACAAGTCACCAACGACATTCATGCCGTCCATCAGCGGGCCTTCGATCACCTGTATCGGGCGGCCGCCGGCGTCATTTATCTTGACGCGCATCTCCTCGGTGTCTTCGACGATCCAATTGTTGATACCGCGCACCAGCGCATGCGTGAGCCGCGCTTCCACCGCGCCCTTGCGCCATTCGAGGTCTTCGACCTGCACGCGGCCCTTGCCCTTGACAGACTCGGCGAACGTCACCATGCGCTCGGCGGCGTCGGGGCGGCGGTTGAAAATGATGTCCTCGACGTGTTCGAGCAAATCCTTGGGGATGTCGTCGTAGACGCCGATCTGCCCGGCGTTGACGATGGCCATTGTCAGCCCGGCCTTGATCGCGTGATACAAAAACGCCGTGTGGATTGCCTCGCGCACCGGGTCGTTGCCACGAAACGAAAACGAAATGTTCGACAGCCCGCCGCTCACCCGCGCATACGGCAGATTGGCGCGTATCCAGCGCGTGGCCTCGATGAAATCAATGCCGTAGTTGCTGTGCTCTTCAATACCCGTGGCAATGGCGAAAATATTCGGATCGATGATCACGTCTTCCGGCGGAAAGCCGACATCGTTAACCAGAATGTCGTAAGCCGTTTTCGATATTTCACGCCGCCGCGCCAGCGTATCGGCCTGGCCTTTCTCGTCGAACGCCATTACCACCACCGCCGCCCCGTAGCGCCGCGCGAGCTTTGCCTGCCGAATAAACGGCTCGACGCCCTCCTTCATGCTGATCGAGTTAACCACGCACTTACCCTGCACGCATTTGAGGCCAGCCTCGATCACCTCCCACTTCGAGGAGTCGATCATCACCGGCACGCGCGAGATATCCGGCTCGGACGCGATCAAGTTCAGAAACGTGGTCATCGCCAGCTTGGAGTCGAGCATCGCCTCGTCCATGTTGATGTCGATGATCTGCGCGCCGTTCTCCACCTGCTGGCGCGCCACCGCCAGCGCCTCGGTGTAACTACCGTTGAGTATCAGCTTGGCGAACGCGCGTGAGCCGGTAACGTTGGTGCGCTCGCCGACGTTGACGAACAACGAATCGTCGCCGATGTTCTGCGGCTCAAGGCCCGACAGACGCGTGCGTTTTTCTATCACCGGCACGGCGCGTGGCTTGACCGCACGCACCGCCTCGGCGATGGCGCGTATGTGGTCGGGCGTGGTGCCGCAGCAGCCGCCGACGATGTTGACGAAGCCGCTCTTGGCGAAATCCAGCACATAGGATGCGGTTTGCTCGGGCGATTCGTCGTAGCCCGTGGGCGCCAGCGGATTGGGCAGGCCCGCGTTCGGGTAAGCGCACACATACGTGTCCGCGACGTTCGAGATTTCCTCGATGTACGGACGCATGAGTTTCGCACCCAGCGCGCAATTCAACCCGATGGTAAGCGGCCGCGCGTGGCGCACCGAATTCCAGAATGCCTCCGGTGTCTGCCCGGTCAGCGTGCGGCCCGAGGCATCGGTGATGGTGCCCGAAATCATGATCGGCAAACGCACGTTATGTTGCTCGAAATACTGATCGATCGCGAACAACGCGGCCTTGGCGTTCAACGTATCGAAGATGGTTTCGACCAGCAGCAGATCAACGCCGCCTTCGACTAGGCCGTGTATGGCCTCGGTATAGGCCGTGACCAGCAGATCATATGAAGTGTTGCGAAAGCCCGGGTCGTTCACATCGGGCGAAATCGATGCCGTGCGATTGGTGGGGCCGATGGCGCCGGCCACGTAACGCGGACGCGACGGGTCCTTCGCCTCGAACTCGTCCGCCACCGCGCGCGCGAGTCTTGCCGCCTCGAAATTCAGCTCGTGCACCAGCGACTCAAGGTGGTAATCGGACTGCGCGATAGACGTCGAGTTAAACGTATTGGTCTCGATGATGTCCGCGCCCGCCGCGAGATTTTGTGCGTGTATCTCGCGAATGATGTGCGGCTGCGTCAACGTGAGCAGGTCATTATTACCCTTCAGATCGTGGACGAAATCCTTCAGGCGTTCGCCGCGGTAGCCGGCCTCGTCAAGCTTGTAGGTCTGGATCATTGTGCCCATCGCACCATCCAAAATCAGGATGCGCGAGGCCAACGCCTTGTGTAAGGCGTCGATACGTTCTCTTTTGGGATCGTGTTTGGCGTTCATCACGTCCTCCTTTCATATCGAAAAAAGTTCGTGAGCGCCGTTGCAGGGTAAATCGCCGAGCCTGGCGGGCGCGCCGGGTAGTCCCTCAAGACCAACCCGCAACGCCTCGTCGCAACGCTCCTCGGCAGGGCGCGCAGTATACCAGAACCGCGCCTTATCCAGCGTCCGGCCGCGGACTATAATCCCCACTTTGGACAATGGGAAGAACCGCAATGAAGCATTTCGAGCCAAAAGAAGCCTACGAGTTCCTGAACAAAAACCCGAACGCGATTTTCATCGATTGCCGCAGCGAGATGGAGTTCCTGTTCGTCGGCCACCCCAAGGGCGCGATACACGTGGCGTGGAACGACGGCCCAAACTGGGAAGTGAATCCGAGCTTCGTGCCGCACGTGAGAAAAGCCGCGAGCGTCGATCGCCCCATCGTGCTTATCTGCCGCAGCGGCAACCGCTCGCTCGAAGCCGGCCACCTGCTTGAAGAATCCGGTTTCACCCAGGTCTACAACGTGCTGCACGGCTTTGAGGGCGAGCTCGACGAAAACCATCACCGCAACGAGAAGACCGGCTGGCGGCACGAAGGCCTGCCGTGGGAGCAGTGTTAGGCAAGTTATGAGTGCTTAGTTTTGAGTTTTCATCGTGGTGATGTGAATCATCCACAGTAAAAAGCCCGTAATCAGAAATCCCATCGCACCCACTGCCAGCATGGGCGCGGACACCGCAAATATCGGCGAGGCGATGCCCGCGACCAGGCCGATGATCAGTGATTGAATAAACGCCTGCAGCGAGGCCGCCATGCCGCGGTTTTTGGGAAACAAGTCGAGCACCATCAGCGTGAGCGAAGGCATCGATAGCGCCATGCCCACCGCGTAGGCCACCTGATGCAGCACCGACCATGGTATTTGCGGAGTGAACCACAGGTAGTAAATCACGTTGTAGAGCGAGGACGCGGCCATGATGGCGTAGCCCAGCCACACGGTGCGCATGGGTGTGACCTTGCCCGCGAGCCGGCCCGACAGAAACGCGCCGGCCATCATGCCGATCACGCCCGCCATGAACAACCACGCGAAGTCGTGCGCGCCAAGGCCGAGATGTTTGTAGATGAACGCGGGCGCGGACAACACGTAGAGAAAAAACCCCGCGAAGTTCAGCGCCGATGCGCCCGCCAGCAGCAGAAAGCGTGAATTGAAGCCGACATGTTTGTATGCGGCAAACAGCGGCACGGGCGAGAACCGCTGGCGCGCCTGCGGCGGAAGCGTTTCGGGCAGGTAACGCGCGCACGCCGCAAATAGCGTGACCGAGAACAACACCAGGAACCAGAACACCGCGCGCCAGCCGAACCACGTTTGCAGCGCGCCGCCGATGATGGGCGCGATCGCGGGCGCGATGGAAAATATCAGCATCACGCGCGACATCTGGCGCTGCGCTTCGTGGCCTTGATAAGTGTCGCGTATCACCGCGCGGCTGATGGCGGTACCCGCGCCGGCCACCAATCCTTGCAGCGCGCGGCAAACGAGCAGCATCGTCATGCTGGTGGCGAGCGCGCAGCCGATGGAGGCGAGCACGAAGCCCGCAATGCCGGTCAGTATCACCGGCCTGCGCCCCACTGCGTCCGAAATCGCGCCATGGAACAACATCATGAACGCGAACGGAATGAGATACGCGGTCAACGTTTGCTGCAAGGCCACGTCGGAGGCGCCCAAGTCGGCGGCTATCGAAGGAAACGACGGCAGATAGGTATCCACCGCGAATGGGCCGATGGTGGCAAGGCCGGCGATCAGCAGCGGCAGCAGACGGTGGTGGCGTGGCGTTTCGGGCATTGCATTTCTATTTGGTGTCTGAAATTGCCGGGCGGTTACAGCGCAAAGGAAAAACTCTCTTCGCCACGGATAAACCTGGATGGCAAACCACCACCGTCATTCCAGCGCAAGCTGGAACGACGGGTCTGGTATGGCCGATACGTTTAGCCAGCCGCAACATGAATTAACTTGCCACCAAACCACAGTGCTAAATCTTGAACGCCTCCAGCGTCTCTGGCGCAAACAGCTCGTGCGGCTGCAAGCGGCGATTCGACAACCCCTGCTCGTGGTGATAGCGCAAAAAGGTATCGAGCGTGGCGCGGTTGGCCTCATAACCGTACGGCCACCAATCATCCCCCATGTTGCGTTTCAACCATTCGATCTCGGCGATCATCCATGGCAGCATGTTGCGCAACGCCGCGGTCTCGAACATTTCTTCGTAGCAAATACGCTGCGCCTCGGCGAACGCTTTGTAAAGCTCCATCGCGATCCAGCGGTTTTTCTCATACACCTCGCGGCGGATGGCGATGGTGTGCATGATCGGAAACAGCTTCGTTTTCTTGTAGTAATCACGCTCGACGTCGACGTAATCCTCAAACAGGCGCTTAACTTTATCTGGCTGCGTGTGCAGCGTGGAGGGCATGCGCGGGCTGTGCAGCGCGTCGATCTCGCCCGTGGCGAGCATTTGCGACAGCGTTTTGCCGGCGGGGATTGCATTCAATTTGACGTGCGGCGGCAGATCGAGTTTGAGCTTTTCGTCGCGGCCTGGTGTTTCTTGTCCGCCGGTCCAGTATTCGCAGTCGCTGATTTTGACGCCGTACTCGTCCTGCATGATGCCGCGGCTCCACACGGGGGCGGTCATCTGGTATTCCGGCGAGGCGACTTTTTTGCCGATCAAATCTTTTGGCTCACGGATGCCGCTGGCCGCTGAAATAAACGTGCACGAATGGCGAAACATGCGCGACGGAAACACCGGTATCGCGATGAACGGTTGCGGATCGCGAAACAACGACACGGTGTACGACGAAAGGGACAACTCCGCGACATCAAACTCCTGGTAGCGCAGCATGCGAAAAAAAGTTTCCTCGACGATGTGATCGAGAAAATTAAGATCGATACCGCCGGCTTGCACGCGCCCGTCGGCGAGTGCCCGCATGCGGTCGTAGTTCCAGCAGGAGAGGGAAAGGCGGAGTTTGGACATTTACGTGGAGTGCTCGAAGTGGTATTCGGGAGGATGAGTGAACAATAACATATTCAATACAATCAATCGGTTACCGGAATTTGTCAAAATGGGTATCGAGTGGTATTGTTGTAATACATCAATACAGAAGGAGTTACCATGGCAGTCTCCGTACGCTTGGACCCCGTTATCGAAGCCAAGCTCGAACAGCAGGCAGCCCTGCTCGGCATATCAAAGTCGGAATTCATCAAGGACGCCATCGAGCGCGTTCTAGGTCTGCAGAACCCGGCTGTCCTGCTGCGTCAGGTTCGCCGCGGCGGCAAGATGGGGCGGCCCGGCGCCTCGGCCACTGTATCGGCAACGATGAAAGCGCGGCTGCGTGCGAAACGTCCTGATTGACGCAGGCCCGCTGGTTGCGCTGTTTGCGACGGACGACAGACACCACGCCCGTTACGACGGCATGATTTCGGAGTTTGCCGCCGACGGCCTGCGCCTGGTGACCACGTGGCCATGCGTTGTCGAGGCAGCCTATATACTCGATGCTCCACACCGGTTTGAATTGCTCGAATGGGTGGAGCGCGGCGGGGTGCAGGTGTTTCCATTCGACCCGTCCCACCTCAAGGTGATGCTACCGTGGATGCGCCGCTACACCGAGAAGTTCAAACGCGACATGGATCTCGCCGACGCCTCGCTGCTCTGGCTAGCGCACGAAACCGGCTTGCGCGAACTCATGACTATCGACGTAAAGGACTTTTCGCGCTACCGATTGCCGGGCGGGGGCGCGTTGACCTTGCTTTGATTCGCGCATCCAATAGCAACAATATATCTCTTTAAATCAAACAGTTATAGGGTCGGTTCCGAGCGGCGGAAACAATCCGTGCCGTGCGTGTTCCTTGAATTCCTGCGCCTTGGGCAGCAACAACGAACACGAGCGCACGTGCTGTTCTATCGGATCAAGTCCGCGCAAGTGTTTGCCCGCGCGGTTGTCTTCCGCCGATTGTTGCAGCAAGCGCCGCATCATCACCACGCCGCGGTCGGTGGGGCAAAGATTTTCTTTCGTACGATCCTGAATCGGCCCCATCGATTCCTGCAACGACGCATCCTGCATCGCAATGCCTTCAACGCCGGAGTAATGCACGCCGGTTTTCTGCGCGGCGCGATCCATCAGGTAATCGTTGGTTTTGTTGGCGAGCGGAATGAACGTACCCGGCACGTATTTGACATGGATGCCCCTGCCGTCCTTCATCGCATTAATTTCCGATTCTTTCAAATCGCGCTTCGGATGGTAGTTGATGCTCCACGCCCAGCAGTTGTGATCGTCGATCGGCACCCACATGTGGCCGCCCAGCGGATGCCCCGCGCGCGGCGGAATGATGGTGTGCATGGGCATGGTGTAAGGCGTGATGCGCCAGTAGTATTGATCATTGTCGGCGTTGCGGCGCGCGCCGATCAGCAAGCCGCCGTCAAAATCCGCAACCTCGAAATGCGGCATGCGGTCCCGCTCGTTGTACTCATTACCCTTGCTGCCGACGAACAGCGGATCGGTTTTGAGCGCTCCCGAATGCAGAAAACTCACGTGCGAGGAATCAATACCGCCCTCGATGGCCTGCAAATAATTACATTCCTGCAAGCGTTTGGAAACATAACGCTGGCGCGGCGACACCTGCGTCCACTCCAGCGCGGGCGGCGCGGGTTTTAATTCCGGCGGCCCCATGTAAGTCCAGATCACGCCGCCGGCTTCGATGCACGGATAAGATTTCAACTTGATACGTTTGCACATGGGCCCCTTACCACCATCTGCGCCCAGGCCTTCGGAGGGCAGCTCGGTGCATTGACCAGTGACATCGTACTTCCAGCCGTGATACGGGCAGCGCAGGCCGGATTCCTCATTGCGGCCAAACCACAAAGATACGCCGCGATGCGCGCAGAATTCATCGATCAGCCCGAGGCGGTTTTGTGTGTCGCGAAATGCGATGAGTTTTTCACCCAGCAGTTGTACTTTAACCGGCGCGCAGTCGGGTTCGGGCAATTCCCAATCGTGCAGCGCGGGCATCCAGTAGCGGCGAAACAAATCACCCAGCAGCGTGCAGGGTCCGGTTTTGGTGAGTGTGTCGTTTTGTTCGTTGGTCAGCATGATGTATGCGGTGTATCCATGACGATGCAACACATTTTACCGGATGACATGCGCGGCAGGGCATTACCCGTGCGCCCGATTCGCGCTACAGTACGCGCTTCCTTTTTGCACAAGACATCATGTCCGGCGGACCCTTACCCCGAATTGCAATCGCGCTGGGCGACCCCGCCGGCATCGGCCCGGAGATCGCCCTGAAGGCAGCGCTCGATCCCGCGGTGCGCGCGATGTGCCGGCCATTGCTGTTTGGCGACGGCATGGTGCTCGCTACTCACGCGGCCGCATGCGGATTGAACCCGCGCATCACCACGGTGGCACGGCCCTCGAAGGCAACGTGGCACGAAGACGACGTAACCCTGGTCGAGCGTGCACAATTTGCGCCCGGTGCATTTTCAATGGGCGCGATCAATGCGGCAAATGGAAAATCCTCACTGGATTCGGCGCGCGCCGCCATCAACGCCACCCTCGCGGGCGAGGTTGAAGCGGTTGTGGCCGCGCCGATGACCGAAACCTCGATCAAATTAGCGGGTGTCGAATTCGATGGCTATCCGACTTTCGTCGCGCGTTGCACGGGCACGCCGGTCGAAGATGCATTTCTGATGATCTGTTTTGAACGAGACGACCGCGAGCTGCGCATCGTGCACACCACGCTGCACGTAAGCTTGCGCCGAGCAATCGAGCTCATTACACGCGAACGTGTATTGCACAGCATACGCGCGGCGGATACGGCGTTAAAACGCATCGGTATCGCGGCGCCGCGCATAGCCGTGTCCGGCCTTAATCCCCACGCAAGCGAAGGTGGAATGTTCGGCGACGACGAGCGTTTGATTATCGAACCGGCGATCAGCGACGCCAAGGCGCGAGGCATCGCCGCTGACGGCCCCTTCGGCGCGGACACGATTTTTCACAAACCCGGTTACGACGCGTGCGTGGTGATGACGCACGATCAAGGCCACGTCGCGGCGAAGTCGCTCGCCATCGACCGCACGGCGGGATTGACCATAGGCACGCCGATTTTATTTTCGTCGGTGGCGCACGGCAGCGCGCACGACATCGCAGGCAAAAACAAAGCCAGCCCGCGCGCGATGATCGAGGCGATACGGCGGCTTGCGGGCGCGAGTGCGCTTGCCTCTACAAACATTCCCTCGCCCCGCTTGCGGGGAGAGGGCTAGGGTGAGGGGCGCATCCCTCGCCCACAGTCCTGGAGAATCCCCAATGACCGACCCTGCCCCCTACCGCAGGCCCTATTTCAACACCCAACCCGAATACAATTTCCCGCCGTACAAATCCACAGCGAAGCGCGCGCCCACCCAGCCGCTGGTGATGCCGCCGCAAACGCTGTCCGAAATTACCGGCCCGGTGTTCGGCATGAGCGATGTCAACGTGGGAGACAACGACCTCACGCGCCAGCACGCGGGCGAGCCCATCGGCGAGCGCATGATCGTCGCCGGGCGCGTTCTGGATGAAAACGCGCGGCCCGTGCCCAATGCGCTGGTGGAAATCTGGCAGGCCAACGCGTGCGGGCGCTACCGCCATCCGGTGGATAATCACGACGCGCCGCTCGATCCGAACTTCACCGGCTTTGGCCGCGCGCTGACCGATGCCGAGGGGCGCTATCAATTCACCACCATCAAGCCCGGCGCGTATCCATGGCGTAACCACTACAACGCGTGGCGTCCGGCGCACATTCATTTCTCGCTGTTCGGGCGCGGCTTCGTGCAACGGCTGGTGACGCAGATGTATTTCCCCGGTGATCCGCTGCTGCCGTATGACCCCATGTATTTCAGCGTGCCCGATGAAAAAGCGCGCGAGAAGCTGATCGCGACTTTCGATTGGGCGCACACCATTCCCGAGACGGCGATTGGTTACAAATTCGACATCGTGCTGCGCGGGCGCGACGCGACCCCGATGGAGAAATAACATGAGCCTGCTAACCACTGCATCTCAAACCGTGGGACCGTTCGTCTCCATCGGCTTCGCACAACAAAAAACCGACAACCTCGCGGTCGAAAGCGTTGCGGGCGAACGCATCACCATACGCGGGCGCATCGTCGATGGCGACGGCAATCCCGTGATCGATGCCTGCGTCGAAACCTGGCAAGCCAACGCGCATGGCCGCTACGCACACCCGGACGATACGCGTGACGTGCCGCTCGATCCGGCGTTCAGGGGTTTTGCACGTTCACTCACCGACAACAACGGCGCATTTCAAATCACCACGATAAAACCCGGCCGCGTGCCGGGACCAGACGGCGCGATGCAAGCGCCGCACCTCGTGGCCGTCATCTTCATGCGCGGGTTGTTGAAGCATCTGCACACGCGCATATATTTTCCCGGCGATGCCGCCAACGCCGACGACGCCATACTGAAGCTCGTGCCCGCCGGCCGGCGCGACACGCTGATCGCGCGCAACGTATCCGCAGGTGTGATGGAGTGGAATGTGTTCTTGCAGGGCAACGGCGAAACCGTATTCTTCGACTATTAACTTTGGAGCAAACCATGACAGTTTCAACAGGATTTATCGGCCTCGGCAATATGGGCAACCCGATGGCGCTCAACGTGCTGAAGGGCGGCTACGCCATGACGGTGTTCGACATGAACCCGAAGACCGCGGAAAACCTCATCGCCGCGGGCGCCAAGGCCGCGGCATCGGCCAGCGAAGTAATGAAACATGCGGATGTAGTGTTCACCAGCCTGCCCGGCACGCCGGAGGTGGAAAGCGTTTACTTCGGCGCGGGCGGGCTGATCGAAGCCGCCAAGCCAGGCACGACCTTGATCGATTTAAGCAGCGTGCTGCCCTCAACGCCACGCAAACTCGAAGCCGCCGCCAAGGCGAAGGGCCTCCGCTTTCTCGAAGCGCCCGTGAGTGGCGGCGTCACCGGCGCGCGCGCGGCGACACTCGCCATCATGACCGGCGGCGACGCGGCGACGCTGGAATCGGTGCGCGCGATATTGAAATGCATAGGCCCGAATATTCACCACATCGGCGCGGCGGGTTCCGCGAACACGTTGAAAGCCATCAACAACATGATGTCCAACGTCAACGCCTGCGCCATGATGGAAGGCCTGGTGCTGGGCCTCAAAGCCGGGCTTGATTTGCAGACCATGGCGAATGTCATCACGCAAAGCAGCGGCAACAGCAATGCATTGGCGCGCGTGGAGCGTGCACTCATCCCACGCAACTTCGAACCCGGCTTCAAGGTGGCGCTGATGAACAAGGACCTCGAAACCTTCAATACCATCGCCAAAATACTGCACGTGCCGGTTACGTTTTCCACTGCGGCACAGCGTTATCAACAAACCGCACTGGCGGCGGGGTTGGGGGAGAAAGACACCAGCGTGGTGTTTACGCTGATTGAGCAACAAGCGGCGGTGAAGCCGGGGGAGGGGAAATAGCGTTCTGCGTGCGCAACGCGCACCTGACTATCGAGGTGCTGCGTGAAAGAATTCCGATGCTCGTGCTGGCGAAGGTGTGGAAAGAAAATCCCCCTGTGAGCCGCCGAGCAGCGCAGCCGCGCCGGGGGAAGTCGGCGAGGACTGTCTGAGTCCTCGCGGGGGTATTGCGAGGGCGAGTTCCGCAGCCGCCTGCGCCCCTGCCCGCACCACGCTTCGCGACACCGTGTCCGGGGCGCTTTTCTTTGGTTACTTTCTTTTGGCCGTACTAAAGAAAGTGACCAGCCGCCGGGCTGCCCCCGGCGCACTTGGGGTTAATTTCGCGGCGTGCCAAACAAGGATCGGCGCAATGCCTTCGGCGATTACGCCCTACGGACGCCATGATTTATTTCGTCAATTAATAGAACCACTTGACCCCGGCAGCAGTAACTTCCAAAACCCGAATGCGCGTCAATTCTCGCCAAGGCATGGAAGTTACGTCGTATTCAACAACATCGTAATTTTTGCCGCATTCTTGCCAGTTGGTACACGGCGCAACATTGGGAGGTTTGTCCCACGGCAACGTGGCACGACGATTTAGCTCAGCTATCGCTTCGGCAAGCGTTGCATATTCCCCCGCTTGTGGTTCCGCGTGCTTTTCATCGTCGATTACAAACATTCTGCGAGTCGCTAAATAGCGGCAATCGTGGCAGCAAGTGGTATGCGGCGACGAAGGAATCGCATATCTCGCACGCTACACCCCCTTCCCCGCCACCATCCGCGCACAACAATCCCCAAACCCAATCGCCGCATAACCCGCCCGCTTGCCAAACGCACGCAAATAAATATCATCGCCATCCTGCACCCAGCGGCGAATCTCGCCTGAGTTCAATGTGATGTCGCGCGTGCCGTCGAACGACAGCTCGGCGATGCTGCCGTAGTTCTCCGGCGTGGGGCCGCTGATGGTGCCGGAGCCGAAGATGTCGCCCGGCTCCAGCGCACAGCCGCCGCAGGTGTGATGCGCGACCATTTGCGCCACGGTCCAGTAAAGATGCTTGGTGTTGCTCACCGCGATGCGCTGCGGCGGCATGCCTTTTGCGCGCATGCCTTCGGTGTGGATCAGCACTTCGATTTCGAGATCGAACTGGCCTTCGCGTTGATCGTTGTCGTCCCACAAGTACGGCAGCGGTTTCGGGTCGCCCTCCGGACGCGCGGGCTGTGCGATCTGAAACGGCGCCAGCGCCTCGGGCGTTACCATCCACGGCGAGATGGTGGTACCGAAATTTTTCGACAGGAACGGCCCCAGCGGCTGCGATTCCCAGCGCTGGATGTCGCGCGCCGACCAGTCGTTGAGCATGCAGTAGCCATAGATATGCTCGGCGGCTTTGCCGGTGGGTATCGGCTCGCCCCATGCATTGCCGTTACCAACCCAGATGCCGAATTCGAGTTCGAAATCCATTTTCAGACACGGGCCGAACGTCGGCAGTTTGTCGCCATCGACGACGCGCTGGCCATTCGGGCGGCGCACCGGCACACCGGTTGGGCGCACGGTGGAGGCGCGGCTGTGGTACGCCACCGGCACGTATTTGTAATTGGGGCTTAACGGCGGATTGGCACCGCGTCGCTTGCCGCCGTTTTCCGCGTGCGTGATCCCCGCGAAGAAATCCGTGAACGCGCCGATCTTCGCCGGCAGTTGCAGTGTGCAATCCGCGGATTTGTGCAGCAGCTTCGCGGCTAGCGGTTGCGCACGCGACGATTCACTTGTGCCTTCAGCCAACAACGCGGATAGTTGTTTGCGCAACGCCGCGCGCGGACCGGCGCCCATCGCCATCAAGTCATTCAATGTCGCAGCGCTCGCCGCGCGCGCGGCTTTGTCCGCGTCGCCGCTGAACAAGCCCGCTTCGCAAGCGGCCTTGAGATCGAACACTTCATCGCCAATGGCGACACCGCCGCGCGGCGTGTCACCGCCCACGCTAAACACGCCCAGCGGCAAATTCTGAATCGGAAAATTCGCGTGACCATTCGCGCTGGCAACCCAGCTCTTGCGTTTGGCGTCGTGGGTTTCGTCGAGTTTGGCTGTCATAGTGAATCCTGTAAGTATTTGTTTTGAAGTGTTTTTTAATCAGCCATTCGCACGTTCAAAACGCCGGTATTGAATGGCCTCGGCGATATGCGCGGCTGAAATTTTATCTATTGCAGCAAGATCGGCAATGGTGCGCGCGACTTTCAGAATGCGATGGTAGGCGCGAGCCGACAGGCCCATGCTGCTGATCGCCTGCTTTAACAACGTCCCGCCTTTTTTCGTCGGCGGCGCAATGTTTGTCGATTTCGCGCGTGGCGAGCATGTTGTTGGGTTTGTCTTGCCGCGCGAGCGCGCGTTCGCGTGCGGCGGTGACGCGTTCGCGTACGGGCGCCGACGTGTCGCCCTGGGCGTGGCGGGTTAAATCTTCCTGCGGCAAAGCGGGCACTTCAATCTGCAGATCGATGCGATCCAGCAGCGGGCCTGAAATGCGCGAGCGATAACGCGCGACTTGATCTGGCGTACAGCGGCATTTTCCTGAATGGTGGCCCAGGTAGCCGCAGGGGCAGAGAGGCGTTGCCTTTTTGCCATGGGTGCGAGTGAGACTATCGCATATCATGAAGCAACCTTTTGATTTTGAACCGAAAAGCCTTGGCGACCACCTGCGGAAAAAGCGACTCATGCTTGGACTCACGCAACCAGAGGTAGCCGGGTTCCTTAGCGTAAATTCAACCACGGCATTCAATTGGGAACATAACATCACCTTCCCCGAAATTCAGTACATGCCCGCTATTATCCAGTTTTTGGGCTATGACGCGATTCCGAGCGGCAATTCTGTGCCCGAGCGACTCGCCGCCAAGCGCCGGGAACTGGGTTGGACCCAGCTACGGGCAGCGAAAACGTTAGGCATCGACCCGGGAACATGGTCAAGCTGGGAAAGTGGTGGCACCATCATGGCAGTAGCGCACCGTAGGCTGGTCTCTTCATTTTTGGGTATTTCAGAGGCTGAGCTTCACCTCACCATGCGAAAACGTTGGAATGACGCGCATGGGCGACCTACTCGTAGTTCCAAGTGACGACAGTAAAAGGAACATCATGCAATGGCCCCGCATCCTCGCCTACATCACTGGCACGGTGGATCAAGAACTGCTGCTGCGTAACGAGTATCTGGTTGCCGAGAACCGCATTCTGATGGCGCAGATCAAGAATCGGCTGACGCTCACCAATGCCGAGCGGACAACCCTGGCCGAGATCGCCTATAGGCTGGGCCACAAGGCGCTTGAGGAAGTCGCCAACGTGGCACGCCCGGACACCATCCTGGGCTGGTTTCGCAAACTCGTCGCCCGCAAGTTCGATAGTTCCCCTGTGCGCAAGTCAGGCAGGCCCCGGATTGATGAATCCATCAAAGCACTGATCCTGCAAATGGCGCGGGACAATCCCGGCTGGGGCTATGACCGCATCGCCGGTGCCTTGGCCAACCTGGGTTACCCGGTGTCGGATCAGACCGTGGGCAATGTTCTGAAACGGCACGGGGTAGTACCCGCACCAGAGCGTAAACACATGACGACCTGGGCGCAGTTCATCCGTTCGCACCTGGCGGTGATGGCGGGCACGGATTTCTTCAGTGTGGAGGTGCTGACCCTGCGCGGTCTGGTGACTTACTATGTGTTGTTCTTCATCCATTTGGAAAGCCGCAAGGTGCAGATTACCGGAATCACGCCGCATCCGCGCGAGCCGTGGATGCAGCAGATGGCGAGAAACGTGACGATGGATCAGGTAGGGTTTCTCGCTCATTGCAGGTATCTGCTGCATGACCGGGATACGAAGTATACGGCGTCCTTTCGCGCCATCGTTGAAGCCGGAAAGGTCAAACCCTTGGCACTGCCGGCGCACAGCCCGAACTTG
Organism: Bordetella parapertussis; assembly: GCA_945901405.1. Classification (GTDB taxonomy): domain Bacteria; phylum Pseudomonadota; class Gammaproteobacteria; order Burkholderiales; family SG8-41; genus CAMDLH01. Next base: position 20,576 of record CAMDLH010000110.1, read on the forward strand.
AAGGAATGCCCCGCATATTGCACCTCATACGTTAGTTGAAAGAGAACTTGCCAATGATAATGATGATTTTGAAGCCGTTTTGCCTTGATGCTGAAACTTCTTCGGCGCGTCGGAGCTCGGTGTATCGAACAGATATTCACCCTTGTCGTCATATTTGTGCGCCTTGATCCGCCCGGCGCGGCGCCAGAGCTTGACGGTGGTCGTGCAGACATTCAGGCGCTTGGCGATTTCATCCAGCGTAAGTGAGCACGGTCACCGATCTTGATGGAAATTACGCGATTTTTGGTCAAATTAGACGAGGTTTGTGGGGAGAACGCCATCACGAAACTTGACCAAGATTTCCCTTTGCAAAACAGGGGGTTACGGTGCGCCCTATTTGGCATGCTGGCA
>CAMDLH010000111.1 GCA_945901405.1 Bordetella parapertussis
CCGCAGCGCGTCATCGCGAACAATTGGTCGCGCAGTACGTCACCAACCGCGCGCAATTCGCCTTTCCAGCCCAAGCGGCGCAGCAGGCGCGCGATCGAGTAACCGCGCCCATCGGTGAATTTCGGAAAGCGCACCGCAATCAACGCGAGCTTGTCGAAATCCGCCACGAGCACGCGCGGTTCGCCGGTGTTTTCCAACACCACGCCGTTCTTGCCCTCGCGCCGCGAAAGTTGCTCACGTTGTTCGCGCCACAACGCAAATGGCACGATCCAGTCGCCGGTTAGCGGAATTCCTGGCAGCCCGCCATCCGCGGCAGGCTCAAACTTCCGCCAGTTGTCGGGCGTTATGCGCTTGTTTTTTATCAGATTTGCCATATACATGTTTCTTGAAAGGTTCGACGCCGAGACGTTGCACCACGTCGATGAAACGTTCTTCGGATGAATCGCGATGTTGCAGGTAATACTCGATCAGTTCTTCGATCACGTCGGGCACGTCGGCGCGCGCGAACGAGGGGCCGATGACTTTGCCGAGCGATGCGTGGTTGCCTTGCTGGCCGCCGATGGAAATCTGGTACCACTCCTCGCCGCCTTTATCGACGCCGAGGATGCCAATGTGTCCGATGTGATGATGGCCGCACGAATTCATGCAACCGCTGATATTCAGATCAAGTTCGCCGATGTCGTGCACGTAATCAAGATCGTTGAAACGCTCGTCGATCGCCAGCGCCACCGGGATCGACGCCGCATTCGCCAGCGAGCAGAAATCACCACCGGGGCAAGCGATGATGTTGGTGATCAAGCCGATGTTGGGCACGGCGATGCCGAGCGCCTTGGCTTCGCGCCACAGCGCGTGCAGTTGACGCTGCTCGACATCGGGCAGCACGAGGTTTTGCTCGTGCGTCACTCTCAGTTCGCCAAAGCTGTAACGATCCGCAAGCTCGGCGATGGCGTCGAGTTGATCAGCAGTCACGTCGCCGGGCGGCACGCCGGGGCGTTTTAACGACAGCGTTACCGCCGCGTAGCCGGGCACCTTGTGCGCGTGCACGTTGCGGCCGTGCCAGCGCGCGAACGCCGCCTCGGCATCAAGAAATGTTTGCAACTCAGAGTCGTGTTTGGGCAAATGGCGATATGCGGGCTGCGTGAAGCGCGCGGCAATGCCATCGACGACTTCTTTCGTCAGCGTGGCAGGCCCATCGACGAGTTGCGCCCATTCGGCTTCGACTTCATCGCGATACACCGCGAGCGTGCGTTCTTTCACCAAAATCTTGATGCGCGCCTTGTAGAGATTGTCGCGGCGGCCATGGCGGTTATACACGCGCAGCACGGCTTCAAGATAGGTAATCAAATGCCGCCACGGCAAAAACTCGCGGATCACCTGGCCGACAATCGGTGTGCGTCCGAGACCGCCACCGACAAGAACCTTGAAACCGACTTCACCTTTGGCGTTGCGCACGGCTTGAAGGCCGATGTCGTGTACCTGCGTCGCGGCGCGATCCTGCGTGGCGCCCGACACCGCGATTTTGAATTTGCGCGGCAAAAACGCAAACTCCGGATGAAACGTAGACCACTGCCGCAACACTTCGGCCCACACCAGCGGGTTCACAATCTCATCGGGCGCGATACCGGCAAAGTGATCGGCGGTGATGTTGCGTATGCAATTGCCGCTGGTTTGAATGGCGTGCATCTCCACCTTCGCCAACTCGGCGAGGATGTCCGGCACTTCGGCCAGCTTGGGCCAGTTGAATTGAATGTTCTGACGCGTGCTGAAGTGCCCGTAGCCGCGGTCGTATTTGCGCGCGATGTGCGCGAAGGTGCGCACCTGCGCGGAGGCCAGCAGGCCATACGGCACCGCCACGCGCAGCATTGGCGCATGCTTTTGAATATAAAGGCCATTTTGCAGACGCAGCGGCTTGAATTCATCTTCGCCCAACTGGCCGGCGAGAAAGCGCCGCGTCTGATCGCGAAACTGCTCCACCCGTTCCGCCACGATGCGCTGGTCTATGTCGTCGTATCGATACATAATCATAACTCATTGTTATTTAACGATTTTTTAATGCGATGCTGCGAGCCGCCCTGAGTCACTTCTGGCCGGGTTGTGATGATCACTCAAGCCATATATGATGTAAACGAATATTTATTTACAAATATATACGTTTTTCATATATGAATTTGCAGCAACTGAAAGCCGTGCACGAGACCGCGCGCCACCAATTCAACCTGACGCTGGTGGCGGCGGCGTTGCACACCACGCAACCCGCGATCAGCCGCCAGATACGCGAGCTTGAAGACGAGCTCGGCATTGAGATTTTTGCGCGCAGCGGCAAGCGGCTCACCGGCCACACTGCCGCCGGCCGCGGCATCGCGCCCATCGTCGAGCGGCTGCTGCAAGAGCAGGCCAATCTGCGCACCACCGCGGCGGATTTCAAACAACGCGACGAAGGCGAGCTGGTGGTCGCCACCACGCACACGCAGGCGCGTTATGCGCTGCCGCGCGTGGTGGCGCAGTTCCGCAAGAAATTTCCGCGCGTGAAACTCGCGTTCCATCAAGCCGAGCCGCAGCGCATCGTCGACACCGTGCGCAGCGGCGAGGCCGACATCGGCATCGCCACCGAATCGCTGGCGCGCGCCACAGATTTGTTGAGTTTTCCGTGCTACACGTGGAGCCACGTCGTTGTCACACCCGCGGACCATCCGCTGTCGCGCGTGCCGCGGCCCACGCTCGAAGACGTGGCGAGCTACCCCATCGTCACCTACGAAGTCATCTTCACCGGCCGCCCGCACATCGACGAAGCATTTGCGCGCGCCGGCATCACACCCGACATCGTGCTCACCGCGCTCGACTCCGACGTGATCAAGACCTACGTACGCGAGGGCCTTGGCATCGGCATCATCGCCGCGATGGCGTTCGACGAGCGCATGGATAGCGACCTGCGCGCGCTCGATGCATCGCACCTCTTCGCGAGCAACGTCACGCGCCTTGCGATCCGCCGCGGCGTGGAGCTACGCTCGTATTGCTACGATTTTATTGAACTGTTTGCGCCGACGCTGACGCGCGCCACTATTGAACGGGCGCTCAGTTCAACGCCCGAAGCAGGCGCGCGCGAATACAGTATTTGACCACGGGGAACGTTTAATCGAGGCGGGAGGTCAACCTTACAGGGCGGTCAAAGCGTTAACCAATAGCGTCACTCACCGTAAGGACATGAATCATGAGCAAGACCACGCATCCATCAAAATGGGCCGCGCGCACGTTCGCGCTCATCATCAGCGCCGCATTAATGGCCGGCCCGGCCCTGGCGGACAAGCCCGAGGGCAAGGGTAAGGGCAAAGGCAAGGGTCACGATCGTGAAGAACGCGTCGAGCAGCGTCACGACGGCGACCACGATCGCCGCGGTCGCGACCACGCCAGAATCACCCCGCGCGAAGGCGCGCACTTCGTCGACAAGCACCGCACCCACGTGCGCAATTACTACGCCGATACGCATCGCCGCGGACATTGCCCGCCCGGCCTTGCCAAAAAGAACAACGGCTGCATGCCGCCAGGCCACGCGAAGAAATGGCACGTCGGACAGCCGCTGCCGCGCGACGTGATCTACTATGACCTGCCACCCCGGCTGGTGCAGGAAATCGGCCCGCCACCGCTGAACCATCGCTACGTACGCGTGGCCGCGGACATACTGCTCATCGCCATCGGCACCGGCATGGTGATCGACGCGATACAGGATCTGAGCGGGTTGTAACGCGACAAGCTGTCAGCAAAACGTTGCGGCGTGGAGCGAAACATCCCGCGCCGCAACCCCGGCTATACTCGGCAATCGACTCCAGCAAACCGCTACTCGATTGACGCCGCAAAAGCCACAGCCGCCATCGCGTGATGGCGCACCCGCAAGCGCCGCCGCGCCCGAAGCAAAATCAGGCGCGCGCATGGCATGGACCATTGGCGCGGCGGTTGCACTGTGCGCGGCACTGATAGTCGCGCCCTCGCCGGAGGGCCTGCCCGAAGCCGGTAAACGCGCCATCGCTGTCGCGGTGCTGGTCATCATGTTGTGGTGCACGGAGGCGCTGGCTGCCGCGATCACCAGTTTGATCCTCGTCGTGGCGCTTGCGCTGACGGGTGCTACGCCCGGCATTCCGCAGGCGCTCGCTGGATTCTCTGATCCGGTGGCGTACTTTCTGATCGGCGTGCTCACCATCGGCTTGGCCGTTCAGCGCAGCGGCCTTGCGGAGCGCGTCGCGGGATTCTTCTTGCACCGTTCGAAAGGAAGCGCGCGCTCGCTTTATTTTCAGTTGCTGCTGGCGTTTCCGCTGCTCACTTTCATCCTGCCCTCCGCCACCACGCGCACCGGCATACTGGTGCACGTCTACGAAGAAGCGCTTGAACTGGGCCAGGTGCCGCGCCGCCATCCGCTCTCGGGCGCGATCATGATGGCTCTCAATTCAATCAACCGCCTCGCCTCCACCGTGCTGCTCACCGGCGGCATCACGCCCATGGTATCGGCGGCGCTGATCGGCGGCATTTACTGGAGCCAATGGCTGCTCCTGATGAGCGTGCCGTACATCGCGCTGCTGTTGATCGGCTCGGCGCTGATCTATTTCATCTTCCGTAAAGGCTTCACGCTCAAGTTGCCGCCGCTGGCGCACGGCAAGGCGCGGCCTTTTTCAAGCAAGGAGATTCGCACCATCGCCATCACCGCGGGCGCATCTATCCTGTGGCTGACCGACTCGATACATCAATTTCATCCGGTGGTGCCGGCGCTGGTGGCGTGGATACTGCTGGTAAGCCCGCGCATCGGCGTGCTCACCTGGAGCGAATTCGAGCGCAGCATCGGCTGGACCAACTTTTTCGTGCTCGCCTCGTCACTGTCACTCGCACGCGCACTCATCGACAGCGGCGCCAGCGCATGGATCGCCAAGCTCATCGTGCAGAGCATGCCGCAATTCGGCAGCGAACCCGTGGTGGTGATCGCGGTGCTACTGGCGGCCTCGGTGCCGGTGCGATTGCTGATCCCCAACATCACCGGCTTTCTCGCCACTACCATCCCCATCGCCATGTCCATCGGCGCGGCAGCCGGCGTCAACCCGCTGATCTGCGGCCTCGCCGTGATGATCGCCGGCGACGCCGTGCTGTATTACCCCGCGCAAAGCGCATCCTCACTCGCGGTGTATGAGCGCGGCTACCTCACCGCGCCCGAGATATTCCGCTTTGGCGTATGGATGACGTTGGTCGCGTTCGCGGTGGTGTTGTTTATCGCGCTGCCTTATTGGGCGTGGGTGGGGGAAGGGCTGCGGATGGGTTAGTTGCTAGCGAAGTCCCTGTGAGGCTTTACGCAGGGATTGTGCAATTATGCGAAATATCGCATAATTCACGTCAATGGAAAAAGTCACCTGGTTGGGCAGCAGCAAGGCCGACTTGAAAGCGTTTCCCGCTGCCGTGATGGACGACATGGTGCACCAGTTGTTTTTGGTGCAATGTGACATTGAGCCGCATGACTGGAAGCCGCTCGCCACGGTCGGTATTGGCGTAAAAGAAATTCGTGTTCGCGACGCCGGCGGAATTTATCGAACGGTTTACTTGGCGACGCGTCCGGACGCTGTATACGTATTGCATTGCTTTCAAAAGAAAACGCAGCAAACCACAAAACGCGACATCAACCTGGCCCAGCAACGATTAAGAAACATTCCGAGGTAAACATCATGGCGAAAAAGAAAGTCCGCAGCGTTTTTTACGATCTCTTTCCCGAAGACCAGGCGGCTGAAATGGAAATGCGCTCCATTCTGCTGATCGGGTTGGGACGCTGGCTCGAAGATTCCGGCATGACACAAACCGAAGCCGCCAAGGTGCTTGGCGTCACGCAAGCACGTGTATCAGACCTGAAGCATGGCAAGATCAATCAATTTAGCCTCGACTTGCTGGTGCGCCTGGCTACGCGTGCGGGGCTGCATCCGCAATTGAAGCTGGCAGCGTGAGATTCCGTAGAACCCGCATTCATACGAATCACACCTGCGTGCCGGCGAACCGGATCTAATTCTTCGCAGTCCTCAAAAACAACTCCGGATCAACATAAGTCCCATTGAGCAACACCGCCCAATGCAGATGCGGCCCGGTGACGCGTCCGGTCGCGCCCGACAATCCGAGCACGCCGCCGCGCTCCACCGCGTCGCCTTCTTTCGCATCGATGCGGCTCATGTGGATGTAGAGCGTGATGAAGCCCTGGCCGTGATCGACGAAGACGGACTTGCCCGAGAAAAAATAATCGCCGGTGGCGATGACGCGGCCCGGGGCCGCCGCGCGCAGTGGCGTGCCGGTGCCCACACCCACGTCAAGGCCGTTATGCTGCTGGCCTTCCTTGCCGTTTAATACGCGGCGCAGGCCGAAGCGCGCGGTGAGCGGCCCCTGCGCGGGCAGATCGAGCAATAGATTGGCGGGCGCTTCCTCGCTCCAGTGACTTTTCGCGCGCGCGATGGCGATTTGATCGCGTTCGTTGCGCGCGAGGTCTTCCGCCGCCGGCTGCATGAAGCGCGAGCTGATTTTCAGATGCTGCGCGGGATACGATTTCGCCTTGAGGTCAAAGGTGGTTTCGTAGGCGAGATTGAGCGCGCCTTCGCCGGCCTTGATCTGCAACATTTGCCTGCCCGGCGCCGCATCCAGCGGCACGCCGACGATGGCAAGCAGCCCGTCACTACGCCGCACCGTGAGCACGCGCTTGCCGTTGTACACCACCTCTTTCACCTGCGAATCCGCCTCGCCGATCTTGACCACGGCGACGCCGCCAGGGTGCGGCGCGTGGCGCGGGATCGCGGCGCCTTGCGCAAAGGCGGCGCCACAACTCCACAGAAACATGAAACATACGAACTTGTTGGAAAAACGTAACATATTGTTTTTATTCATTTTTTTATGAGCGCACGGCACGCAGACAGCACTCTACCTGATGCACAATCGCAGCGGGCGCCGCGCGACTGCCCGCCAACACTTCGGCGATCCACGCCGCTGTCACCGCGGCATCGCGGCTCTCCGGCAGCGCGGGATTTTCTTCCGCGCCCGCTCTCCATGTGTATGCGGATTTGCCATCGCAATATTCGATAATCGGTTCGCGCCGCGGATGCGCGACAGCCTCGCCTTCCGCTCCGCGCAACAAGAGCGCGCCGCCGGAATGTCGCGTAAAAAATTCGCGCATGCGCGTGAGGTAATCCGGGTGCGTCACGCTCACCAGCCGCACAGCCTTCGTGGTAAACGGTTGCAACATCTTCGCCAACGTGTGACCCGAACTGCGCACGCCGATTTCACGGCGCAACGCCAGCACGCGCGCGAGTGATGGCGCGATCACGTCGAGCGGAATAAATGCGAGCTTGCGCGCGGCAAGTTGCTCCTGCGCCTCTTCGTGCGTACGCGCGGGCGTGATACCCATCGCCTCGAACACCTCGCAGGTGGATACCCGCCCCGCATCGCGTGTGACGCCTTGCACCAGCACCGGCACGCCCTCTCGCGCCACCAAATGCGCCAGCAGCGGCGTCAGGTTCGGCAACTGCCGTGCGCCGTTGTAGGCGGGGATCACCAGCGGCGTTGTACCAGCGGGCGCGGCGAGATGCGGGTAACTCGCCTCGCACGCATCGAGAAAGCCCGCGAGTTCTTCCAGCGACTCGCCTTTCACTCTGAGCGCGATCAGCACCGCGCCCAGTTGCAGATCGGGCACTTCGCCCGCGAGCATCGCCGCGAACAGCGCGCGTGCGTCGTCGCTATTGAGATCACGCGCTGCGTTTTTGCCGCGGCCGATTTCCTTGATGATCTTGATTAGTGCCGGTTTGTCCATGCGCCTATGATCGCATGGACGCCACCGCTCCGTCATTCCGGCCCGAGTCAGAACGGCAACTGGAAATCGATGACGTTATAGCCCCAGTTCAGACAATCCCGGATGCTCATCAGGCCTGCGTCCCAGCGGCCAGTGATATTTGCGCTCTGCTTCCTTGATCGGATGGTCGTTGATGCTGGCGATGCGCCGGCGCATGAGGCCATGTTCGTCGAACTCCCAATTCTCGTTGCCGTAGGAGCGAAACCAGTTGCCCGAATCATCGTGCCACTCATAGGCAAAGCGTACCGCGATGCGTGCACCGTCGAACGCCCACAATTCTTTTATCAAACGATAGTCGAGTTCCCGCGCCCACTTGCGTTGAAGAAATTGTACGATCGCCTCGCGGCCCACAAAAAACTCGGCGCGGTTGCGCCACTTGCTGTCAGCGGTGTAGGCCAGCGACACGCGCCCGGCATCGCGCGTGTTCCATCCGTCTTCGGCCATGCGCACTTTTTGCGCGGCGGTGCCGCGGGTGAATGGCGGCAACGGCGGCCGCGTTACGGTCGTTGAATTCATCGAAGCCTCCTTATCCGTTGGCCGCGAACAGCGGCAATTGTTCTTCTTGCGCCAGGCCGGCAACCTCGCCGATCACCAGTATCGCCGGGCTGCCGATAATGCGAGTGCGCACGCCGGCGGCCAGCGCGCTCAAGATGGTGGTGACGCTACGCTGATTCGGCAGCGTGGCATTCTGTATCACCGCCGCCGGCATGTCCGCGCGCATGCCGCCGGCGATCAATGCATCGACGATGTGCTCGCACTGCGCCACGCCCATGTAGATCACCAGCGTCACCCCTGATTTTGCGAGCGCGGCCCAATCGACGTTTTCACCGTTGCGCGCGTGGCCGGTGATGAATGCAACGCCGCGCCCCGCCTCGCGATGTGTTACCGGGATGCCCAGCGCCGCCGGTGCTGCGATGCCCGAGGTAATGCCGTTGATGACTTCGCAGTCCACGCCCGCTGCCGCGAGTGCGGCGCATTCTTCGCCGCCACGCCCGAACATGAACGGGTCTCCGCCCTTCAGGCGTACCACGGTCAATCCACGCTTAGCCTCGGCCACCAGCAGTTTTTCAATGAATGCCTGCGGCGTTGATTTACAGCCGCCGCGCTTGCCCACGTGCACCACGCGCGCGCCCGCACGCAGATGTTCGAGCACCGCCGGGTTCACCAGGTCATCCACCAGTGCCACATCCGCCAAACCCAGCACGCGCACCGCTTTTAGCGTGAGCAGTTCCGGATCACCGGGGCCCGCGCCAACCAGATAGACTTTGCCGCGAGGCATGAGCATCTCAATGCGTCAGCGGCAACACGCCAACCTGCGGCATGTTCGCCAGCCCGGTCGCGCGCGCATGTTCCTCGAAGCCCTTGTTGCGCCAGAAGAACGCGCCCGGCATGGTGGTCGGTATCACCAGCACATAAAACAGCGCGCGGCCGATAGCGGCGGTGGCGACCACCACCGCGGCGGCGCACACCCACAGTGCCGCTCCGGCGGCGCCATCCGGTGCCGCCATGCCCAAGGCCAGCAGCGCGACGATGCCAATTGCCAAACCGATATTGCGCAACCAGTAGGTGTTGCCGAACGTGGTGCATTGTTCCATGTGCGAGGCCGCCGCTTCGCCGCCGCGCGCCACTAGATCACGTGCATGCATCACCAGGCCCGCCGCTTCGATCATAAGCCCCAGCGCCATCGGCCATGCCAGCACCGACAACAAGCTGGAGTACGAGTGCCCAAGTGCTGCCAGCGCCACCGCGTAAACCACGCCCACCGCCAGCGCGCCCAAGGTCAGCATCGAGCCGTAGAACGTGGTGAGCACCTGCCAGTGATCCCAGAACGGGCGCGCCCTGATGCGGTAGATGCGGTTCATCGCGTAGATCGCCAATGGCCCCGCCACCCCCGCCACCCAGCCGCAGAGCATGCGCAGCGTGTCGATCCCTGTTTGCGGCAACAGCCACGAAACAAGCCCCGGCATCGTGGTCAACACCGCATACAACCCCAGCGCGTTGAAGAACACCGCGATGCCGGCGACTTCGCGGCTCACTGGCGAATGGCGCAGATTATTGAACGCGCGATAAAAACGATGCGGCTTGCCCAGATGCGCGGTGGAGATCGCGAGTGCCGCCGTCTCCAGTGCCAGCAGCGCGAATAAACGTGCGCGTATTTCGTGGTCTCCACGTCGGCGTAGGCATCCTGCACCACCATGAATTCGAGGTTTTGCAGCGTCTTCTTGATGCGCGGCGCATTCGGCATCGAGGTCATCGGATTGGTGGCGACCAGCCACAGCGCCTTGATCTGGCCGGTTTCAATCGCCGGAAAAATATCCGTCATAAAGAGGCCGCGCTGCTTGGGGAAAAACTCCGGATCCACGCCCCAGAATTTACCGATGGTCTCGCGATCCTTTTCTTTTTCCAGCGCGCGATAGCCGGGCAGGCCCGAGCACGACGACCATTCGCGCGTGCCCATCGCATTGCACTGGCCGGTGATCGACAGGCTGGTGCCGCCGGGCTTACCGATATTGCCGGTGATGAGATTCAGACTGTTGATCGCCGCCACGCCATCCGAGCCGTGCGTGCTTTGATTGATGCCCATGGTCCAGATCGACATCGCCGCACCGGCCTTTGCATACAGGCGCGCGACGTGGCGGATGGTGTCTTCATCGATGCCGCAGATCGGCGCCGCCGTCACCGGATCGTACTGCGCCACGAGCGCGGCAAACTCCTCGTAACCACTGGTGTGCGCCTCGATGTAGGCGCGGTCGTGCAGATTTTCTTTCAGGATCACGTGCGCCAGGCTGTTGAGCAGCACGAGATCAGTGCCGGGCGTGACCGGCAGATGAATATCCGCCATCTGCGCGAACATGGTGACGCGCGGATCGACCACGATCACCGGGAACTTGCGTTTCTCCAGCGCCATTTTCAGACGCCAGTAAATAATCGGATGCTGCTCCGGCAGATTGGAGCCGAACGCCAGCAGACATTCCGTATGTTCAAAATCCTCGTAGCAACCCGGCGGGCCATCCGAGCCGAACGAGCGTTTGTAACCGGACACCGCGGAGGCCATGCACAGCGTGGTGTTGCCGTCGTAGTTGTTGGTGCCGATGACGCCGCGCGTCAATTTGCCCAGCGTGTAAAACTCCTCGGTGAGTATCTGCCCGGTTGAAACAATCGCCACCGAATCGCGGCCGTATTTCTCTTGAATACGTTTGAATTCGGCGGCTGTGCGATCCAGCGCCGCGTCCCAGCTCACTTCGGCATAAGCATCAATCGCCTTCTCGCGCATCAACGGCGTTTTGCCGCGATTGGCGGAGTTGAACAACTCGTGTTCGAAAATGCCCTTGATGCACAGCTTGCCCTGATTCACCGGCGCATCGGCGACGCCGCGCGCGGCCACGGCCTTGCCGCCGGCGTCCAGTCCAACCTCGATCGAGCAGCCGGTGGAGCAGTAGCCGCAGGTGGTGTATTTCCAATCAACCACGCCTTTATCGGCGATCTTGATCGGGTTCTTGGTATGGCGCCCGAAGAGCATGGTTCGATTCCTGTGCGGGCGCAGTCAGCCCATACCCTGTCATAGCAATCGCCATGCCAAAAAAAATATGTTTAAAAACAATTAGTTACATATATATCCTCAAGCCGTGCGCCCTCTTATGGTGCGCAGCATAATCACACCGGGATGTTGTTGGTGCAGGGCATTTATTTGCGTAGTCGCGCAACCATGAAGCCATGCCACGAAAAACTCAGGTAGTTCTCCTCTAGCATTCGCGTGGCGTGGTTCATGATCCGCTCCGTCAGATGCATCGCAGAAAGTTCTGCAACGCGTCATCAACCACTCCGGAGGAATTCACATGCACATCACAGACCAACTTCTAGCTTCTGTTCGGGCGGCCGGGCGGACGTAGTGCTGTACGGGGACAGTGTTGCCGGTGATTTTGCGACCACTCAGACGAAGCCGCTCGTTGCTTCGGCGCCAGCCAAGTTTCTCTGGAGACGTCCTGCCTCATCCAGCAATCAGTGGCCAAAGCCGCGCGGCCTCGACCACGGCAATCACCGCCCAGGCCGCTATGCTGATGCCGGCCGCGGCTGCCGCGATGTCTTTGATAACCCGTATTTTTTCATTGTGCTGCACTTCGATGAAGTCGCACAGGGCCTCAACCGCGCTATTGAGCATTTCGGCGATCAGCACGAGTGCGGTCGCCAACAGGATCAGCAGCACATCAAGCCATTGACGCAGCCAGAACGCGGCGACAAGCAGCACCACCGAAAGCACGAGCTTATAGGCGACGCTGAAATCATAGAGTGCGGCAAAGCGCAGTCCCGACCAGATACCAGCGGCGCGAACAACACGGCTGCGCACAGCAGCGTCATAATGCCGGCAGCCAGGACTTCGCGTCCGCCGAGCGCGCGCCGCAGCGCGGCATAAAGCGGCCATGATGCATAGGCGATCATGACGGCCCACGCCAGCGCGGCGACAAAAGGCGCCACGACAGTCCACGCCGCCAGCGCCAATCCACCGAGAAACAGCGCCGGCAGCAACGCCTTGGACGGCGACGTGACGCCTTGAGGAGCGGCGTGTTGCAGTCCGCCGCCCGTCGAATAGATGTCCTGCGGTCCGGTCCGGGACTGCGCAGGCTGTTTCGCGTGCGCTTCGTTGCTCACGGCGAACGCCCCGGCACAGCAGGCTTGCCCGCTGCGTCTGCCGAAGGCCCGGTGTTCTCGGCAATCTCCATCCTGACCGTGCGGATCGGTGCGATCAGACAGTTCTGGATCAGCGGGGTTTCCAGCCGGGCAATCAGACGTTGACGCCAAGGCTTGGCGCGGGGCAGGGTGAGTTCCGTGGCCATCACTCCGGGCGTGGCGTATCTGCGCCGGCTGTTGCCATGGCCGCACGTTGTTTTGTGTCCTTGCGCAGCGACAGGACGATCGACGTTGCAATGATCGCGGTGACGACGCCGAGCGAAATAAACACGGGGATTTTGAATAGATCAATCAGCATCATCTTGACGCCAACGAACATCAGCACGATCGCCAGTCCGTACTTGAGCAATGAGAATCGGTCCGCCATGTCGGCGAGCAGAAAATACATCGCGCGCAGGCCCAGAATGGCGAAAACGTTGGAGGTCAGCACAATGAACGGGTCGGTGGTGATCGCAAAGATGGCCGGAATCGAGTCAACCGCGAAGATCAGATCGGTTATCTCAACCAATACCAGCACCAGGAACAAAGGCGTCGCGTAACGCACCCACTTGCCGCCTTCTTCCTTCATGACGAAAAAGCGTTCGCCATTCAGTTCATCAGTGACATTCATGTGACCGCGTATCCATTTGACGATGGGATTGTTGGCCAGATCAGGCTTGTGTTCGGCGAAAATCCACATCTTGATGCCGGTAATCAGCAGGAAGGCGCCGAACACATAGAGCAGCCAGTGAAACTTGGCGATCAGCCAGACGCCCGCGAAGATCATGATGGTGCGCATCACAATCGCGCCGATGACGCCGTAGATCAGCACGCGCTTTTGCAGTTCCATCGGTATGGCAAAGAACGAGAACAGCATCAGCCACACAAATACGTTGTCAACGGCCAGAGATTTCTCGATCAGGTAGTACCAAGTCCCGATGGAGTCCATGGTTATGACTCGCTGCTTGATTCAACGTCGTCGCCGACCATGGGCGTCGGCATTGTCGCTGGCGTTCGCCGAACAGACCGCGTTCGTTCCGTGCGGCGGGATATCGTGCGCGCGAGGCGATTGGCGGCGTGATTGATGGCAACATACAGGTCGGCACCGTCCTGCACGACTACCGCGGGTGGCGAGCCGTGCAAAATGGCGCGGATGGTGCAGCGTTTATCGCTACCGCCGCGCGGGCCGTTCTCATCGCTCAGTCGAATGGACACGCCGCGTACCTTGCTGCCGGCGGAGCCCAGTGCGAACAGCAACCTGCGCTCGCAGTGATTGCGCAGACTCTCGGTAAGTTCGAAACCTCTGGCCTGGATGCCGATCTGCATGGTGAATCTCCCTTAATGTGGATTGAAAATGTTCCCGCGCTAGAAGCGCGTCAGGCAGCCAACGCCGCCCATGGCCATCAGCGGGTCGCAATGCTCCACGACTTCCATGGGGCAATCTTGTTGTCCTGCAAGCCTTGCCAGTTCTTCGAGTGCATCCATCGTGCGCACCGCCTTTTTGCCGCACTCCGGGCAGGCGCCTGGTGTGATGTGCTCGACGCGCATCGCGCCGCAAGACGCGCAGACCCATCCCGGCTGGGGCGTGGTATCTCGCGCGAGCAGCAGAACATCGGCTCGCCGCTGGCGGAACGCTTCCAGGCAAGCGGCGGCGCCTGCCACCGCCCGCGACTGTGTGCGAATACCTTTTATGAATCGGGCCGCAACGGCCTGGGATTCCTGCTCTTCCCAATCGACAAAGGCCGACAGGGTGGCGGTCACGACGTCCGACTGTGCGTCGCGGCTTGCGGCCGGGATGGTGTCTATCAATTTGGACGCTACCGATTTTGGCATTGCGCGCCGAATATGGCCCGTCAGGTGCGGATCCCCCGCCAGAATGAGGTGCGTATGTTTGCCCGTCATCATGAGGCGTGAGAGCAATTCGATCTGTTCTTTGAGAAAGCGCGCGGTACGTTCGCGGCGATGGCTCTCGTAATGTTCCTTGGTCCATTCCCTGCCCACGCGCTCGCGCAATTTCGGCTGTTCGGTCCACGCCTGAACGGTGGTGGCGCCCAGATTGACTTCGAGAATGCGCACTGACGCCTGGGTTATGAGCATCACGACGTAGCGGTGATAAGTATCCTTCAGTGCCATGAGATGGAATAGATTCGGTTTGGCGCCGAGGGCAATCCAGTCGGGCAATGGCGCCGCGAACTGCATCGGCAGGAAAAAGGCGCCACCGCGAAACGAACGGGCGAACAAGGCCGCGCCCTTCGCATCGGGCCGCAGATTTGTGGCCAGATAGGCTTCGATCTGATGGATCGAATCGTTGAACGCCGCCTGCTCGTTTTCGTCAAGCGTTCTACGCAGAGCCAGGGCGCGTTCTTCGAGTATCTTGAGATAGCCGGCGCTACTCTGTTCAAGGTTGAGATAGCAGCTCACGAAAGCGGCATCGGTTTCCTCGACACAGGCCAATGCAGTGATGTTGCGTCTTAGCACCTCTATCGTAGTCAAGGGCTCTTTCAGGAAAGCCTGCGTATCGATCTGCACGATAGTTCTCCTTTGAAGTTGAATTGCCGGCGAGCAAGGCGAATCTTAGATAATGTAAATGCATCCAACAAATCGAATATAATTTACTGAATGTGCGGTTTTTTCGATGAATTAAAACCATGGCAAATCTGAATTTCAAGCATCTGCGTTATTTTTGGGCGGTTGCCAAATCAGGCAGCATCGCTCGCGCCAGCGCGCAACTGCATGTGACGCCGCAGTCGATCAGCGGGCAACTGAGCGAGCTGGAAGCATCACTGGGCGCCAAGCTGTTTCAGCGAGCGGGGCGCGGTCTTGCGGTTACCGATACGGGCCGCCGTATCCTTGGGTACGCCGAAGAAATTTTTACGCTCGGCGATGAGTTGCTGGAGGTGGCGCGCGATAAAAATGCATCAGCCGCGCTGCCGTTTCGTATAGGCATTGCCGACTCAGTGCCTAAATCGGTGACTTATCGTGTGGTGGAGCCGGTGTTGCACATGGCGGAGCCCGTGCGTTTGATCTGCCGGGAAGGACGGTTGGTGTCTCTATTGGCGGAACTTGCCGTGCATCGCCTGGACATGGTGATCGCCGACCGGCCAATGCCCACGGACATCAATGTGCGAGCCTACAACCATCGGCTGGGATCAAGTGAATTGAGTGTGTTTGGCGCAGCCAGCGTGACACGCACCCTTAAAGGGACGTTTCCAGCATCGCTGCACAATGCCCCGTTTCTGTTGCCGGGTGAAAGCGCAACGATACGGCCATTGCTTGAGCAGTGGTTTGAATCACAGCATGTGCGGCCCCGTATCGTCGGCGAATTCGACGACGGCGCGCTGATGAAGGCCTTTGGGCAAGGCGGCGCAGGATTATTTGTGGCGCCAGCCGCGATCAGCGACTACGTATGCGGGCAATATAGTGTTGTAACCATCGGGCGCATCAAGGCCGTGGTTGAAGATCTGTATGCCATAACTACGGAGCGGCGTATCCAGCATCCGGCGACGATTGCAGTCAGTCAAGCCGCGGCGCGCGAAGTGTTTGGCGTTGCCGGCAAAGGGGACGCTGCTGCCATGGGAAAAAAGCCCCGCGCGCAAGCGCGTTAGCGGCACGGATTCATGGGAGTTTTGGTGCCGAGTGTTTCTTTGCAGCGCACTCCATACCCCGCACGCATTCACACCTTTGCCACCGACAAATGCGCCGCGCCCCAGGTGGTGCGCCAGCGGCTTTTCACCGCGGTCAATCCGGTCAGCGCGACCAGCGCCAGCATGGCGCACACGAACAGCGCCAGCGCCATCCACGCCTCGCGCACGCCGAAGCTCACCAGCGCGATGATCAGCGGAATCGCCGCGAGGCCGAACACATTGCCCCAGCCATATGCCGCCGCCAGCCCGGGCGCGAGCAGCGCCGCGATCACGATCAACTGGCCGATCAGTCCGGTCATTTTCGGTTTGAGGTGATCGACGAGTATGCCCATCACCATGCGCAGCAGCGCACCGGAGAGCACGGGTGTGGCCACCATCAATCCTTTTTGCGCGGCGGTGAGTTGCAGGTCTTGCGCGATCTGCACCGCCAGCGGCCCCAGCAGCACCTACACCATGAAGCTCGGATCGAAATACAAAAACGCCGCGAACAGCGTGGGCGTGTGGCCGGATTTCAGGAACGACGAATTCATGTCAATCCCGATTGTTTATAAGTTATTGTTTTTAATGAGTAATTTTGACAAGCACTTGGCCGCCTTCGGCCCGCGCCGCAAACACCGCGATGCGCACGTCAGATTCTTCCAGGCACTGTCCGGTGACGAGATTGAAATGCTGCTTGTAGATGGGAGACGCCACCACCATTTCGCCCTTCAGATCGCCGACGATGCCGCGCGACAGCACGTTCGCCTTCGAGAACGGGTCGAAATTGTCGATGGCGTAAACACTGTCGTCGGCAAGGCGAAATACAGCTACCTGCCGCCCGCGCAGCAGCGCGCACACGCCGGTGTCCGGCACGATGTCGGCAAGCTTGCACACGGCCTCCCAATCTTCGCGCGCCAGTATCTTGGGACGCGCGGTCATGCCACGGGCTCCAGCGTGGCTTCACGTTCATCTCGTTCATCTTCTCTCGCCGGGCGTATCTGTCCGCGCTCGGCGACGAACACCACGTTGCTGTCCGGCGCGTCGCTGTTGATGAAATGGCGGAAGCGCTTCAAGGTCTCGGGGTCGTTGATCGCCTTTTTCCATTCGCACTCATAGGTATCCACGAAGCGTTGCATGTCGGCTTCGAGTTCGGCGCCCAGCCCCAGCGTAGGCGTGGCCGGATTCGAAGCCCGCGTCCACCAGGTCTTTCCAGATCAGCGGCAATTGCTCGACGCGCGCGCCGAACAAATCGATGCGTTGCGCCCCGGTGATTTTGGTATACAGGCCGAATTTCTTCGCCACCTCGCCCATCACGATCAATTTTTCGGGCGTGATTTCCCCGCCCGGCACGCGCGGCACGATCGAATACGTGCCGTCCTTTTGCATATTGGCGAGGTAGTAATCGTTGGTGTCCTGCAACGGTGCGTGCTTGGGCTTGAGGATAAAATCATTCCAGCAGGCAGCGAGTATCGAAGCCGTCGCCGGTTTGCAGATATCGCAGCCGCGACCCTTGCCGTGTTTGGAGATGATCTGATCGAAGGTTTTCAGCCCGCCGATGCGCGTGAGATGAAATAATTCCTGGCGCGAGTAATCGAAGTGCTCGCACAAATAGTTTTTGACATCGACGCCTTGCTTCTTGAGTTGCGCATCGAGTATCTGTTTCACCAGCGGGCCGCAGCCGCCGCAGGTGGTTGCGGCCTTGGTGGTTTTTTTCAGCGCACCAAGGCTGGTTGCGCCATCCACGACGGCGCAGCACAGCGCACCCTTGGATACGTTGTTGCAGGAACAAATCAACGCCGAGTCCGGCAACGCATCTACACCCATGCCTTTGGCTGCGCCGCCTTCGCGCGCGGGCAATATCAGGTCTTCAGGATGCTCCTGCAGCGGTATCGCATTCAGCGTGAGTTGCAGCAAGCTGCCGTAGTCATCGGCTTCACCCACCAGCACCGCGCCGAGCAGGCGCTTGCGGTCGCCCGACACCACCAGTTTTTTGTAAATGCCCGACGCCTCGTCGGTGAACACGTAATTCAGCGCATCCGGCGCGACGCCATGTGCATCGCCTATGGAGGCCACATCCACGCCCAGCAGCTTTAACTTGGTGCTCATATCCGCACCGGGAAAGCGCGCTTCGGTTTCGCCAGTAAGATGGCGCGCGGTGACTTCCGCCATTTGATACCGCAGTCCGATTGCGGTGTGATGGGACTGCTCTTCAAATATGCTTCTGCGCTCATCTTGCGTCAGCGCCCACCACGCCGCGTTTTTGCGAAGCGGTATCAGCGCGGCACATGTGGCCTCGGCACGGCCAAGCTCCTGTTGCCTGGCAAGGAGCTGGTCCTTTTCTTCGCGAACCACATAGCGTTCATTGCTGGTGATACCACGCAGCACCCACCCGCCCGCGTTCGCCGCACGAGACCCGGTTTCCGCTTCAGAAACAACATCCAGCCTTGACACGGTCGCCAGCGGCTCGCCGATGATCGCGCTGCTTTTCGTGACACGCCAATTGCCGGTGTCACCACCGGCAAACGCATAAAGGCGCTTGTTCAAGCGGGCAGATCGCCTGAGCCGGATGACAGCCGCCAATCGCGCATGGTCACCCGCAGCAGGCGCTGAAAATGCTGCATGCACTCAGGGACACGGTCTGTTGACTGCATGGTGACTGGCTTGCGCACGTAGTCATTCATACCTCCGATCTGGACGAGCAACTGGCGCGCAACATCGTACAACGGCGTGGACAATTGATTCATGATCGCCTCCCTCACGGTTAGTCAAACGCAATCCCAAAGCGCCCCGGGCATGCATCAGGCCGCGGCCTTGAATTGCTTCTGATACAAAAACTCCAGCACGCGCGCGCGCAAATGTATGTAGCGCGCGTTGGTCGCCAGCGCGAGACGCGCGCGCGGCCGCGGCAAATCCACTTCGAGTATTTCGCCGATGGTGGCGGCCGGGCCGTTGGTCATCATCACCACGCGGTCAGAGAGCAGCACCGCCTCATCCACGTCGTGCGTCACCATCAGCACCGTGGCCTGGGTGTCGGCGACGATACGAATCAACTCGTCCTGCAAGGTGGCGCGCGTGAGTGCGTCGAGCGCGCCAAAAGGCTCATCGAGCAACAACACCTTGGGCTCTATCGCCAGCGCACGCGCGATGCCGACGCGCTGCTTCATGCCGCCCGACAGCTCCTGCGGCATCTTGTCGATGGCGTGGGCGAGGCCAACCATTTTGAGCGCGGCGTGCGTGCGTTCCTTCAGTCGCGATTTTGATTCCGTCGAGCCGAAAACGCGTTCCACCGCCAGGTAAACATTGCCAAAGCAGCTCAACCACGGCAGCAGCGAATGATTCTGGAACACCACGCCGCGATCCGGCCCCGGTCCGGCGATCTCGCGTTGCGCGAGAATCATGCTGCCCGCGGTGGGCGTAAGCAACCCTGCCACCAGATTGAGCAGCGTGGATTTGCCGCAGCCCGAGTGGCCGATCAGCGACACGAATTCGCCCTTGCGTACCGCAAGGTCGATACTGGCGAGCGCCACGAACGGGCCTTTTCGAGTATCGAAAGTCATTTCAATCGCATCGATTTGCAGAAACTTTTCCATTACTTCACCTCGGATGAATAACTGAATCTACGCGCCAGCAGCACCAGCGCCTGCTCAAGCACCAGACCGACACAGCCGATGGTGATGATGGCGATGATGATGTGTTCGACCTTCAGGTTGTTCCATTCGTCCCACACCCAGAAGCCGATGCCGACGCCGCCGGTAAGCATCTCGGCGGCAACGATCACCAGCCACGCCACGCCAATCGACAGCCGTATGCCGGTAATCATGAACGGCAGCGCCGCCGGAAACAGAATGGTGGTGAACACTTTCCACTCCGAGAGTTTCAGCACGCGGGCGACATTCAGATAGTCCTGCGGCACCTGCTGCACGCCCACCGCGGTGTTGATAATCATCGGCCACAGGCTGCAAATGAAGATCACGTATATCGCCGCCGGGTTCGCCGCCTTGAACAAAAGCAGCCCGATCGGCAGCCACGCGAGCGGCGACACCGGACGCAACAACGAAATAACCGGCGCCGCCATGTCGGACAGAAACTTGAAGCGTCCGATGATAAAGCCCAGTGGAATGCCCACCAGTGCGGCCATGCCAAAGCCGATGCCCACGCGCTTTAGAGACAACAGCACATTCCAGCCGATGCCCTGGTCGTTTGGCCCTTTCTGATAGAACGGATCGGAAAAAATATTCACCGCCGCCGCCCACACCGCCGCGGGCCCAGGAATATCGTTGTTGCGATCCATGCTGTTCTCCACCTTACTGTTAGCTGAGCAAAATAAAAAAGGGCGCTCCACCACAGCGCGCGCATTGCACCGTGGTTGAACACCCTTGTTCTTGAACAGACCGCCGTT
>CAMDLH010000112.1 GCA_945901405.1 Bordetella parapertussis
CGGTTTGATCTGTTGCGCCAGCAGGTCGAGGATATGGCTTTTCTCCAGGCCGCCGACCAGCGCGAATAGCGCGATATAGAAAAAAATCGCGCGCCAGTCGAGTTCCTGCACGCACTCCTCGAAACTCGACGCCTCCTTGACGCGGTCACCGAGCAAGGTGAGCACCAGCACCAGCGAAACCGCCCCGGTCATGGCGATGAATCCGAGCTGCACGCCGATATGTTCGCGCATCGACATGGCGACGACCGTGCCGAGAAACCAGAACACGACGACGCTGGCAAACAGGGGATTCGGTATCTTCGCCTCCAAGCCGAGGCTGGCGAGGTCGGCCACGCGCCGGTGTCCGCGAAAACCATAAGCAAACATCGCGCCGAGCGTGATCAGGAATGTCACCATCAGGATCGGGAAGGACGAGGGCCGGCCCTTATGCCAGATGAAGTCGAAGAATTCGGCGCCCGCCACGCTGTGCAACATCTGCGGCGGCAGGTCGCCGATGATCAGCGCGGTGCCCATGAAGTTGGCGCCGAAACCGATCATCAGCACCACCGGCACCGCCGGCAGCTTCAGTGCGCGGCACAGCGGCAGCGCCACCGGCGCCATCATCAGAATCGTCACCACGTTATCGACGAACATCGAAATGAAGCCGGCGAGGAAGGTGAGAATAATCACCAGCAAGCCCGGTCGCCCGCCCGACAGCTTCAACGCCTGTATCGACAGCCAACTGGGCACGCCGGACTTGCCGAAATAGCCGGCGATGATCCAGATGCCGATCAATATCGCCATCACGTTCCAGTCCACGTACTTGAAGGCTTCGACCTCGGTCATCACGCCGGCCCAGCACATGATGGAGACGCCGATCAGCGCCGCGAGCGTGCTGTCGATCCAGTTGGTAATGACCACCACAATGGTGAGTACGAATAAGATCAGGGTAAACCACTGCATGGGTTCCATAATTTTCCTTTAAAAACAATTACTTATGTAAATTAAGCCAAAATCTATTTGGATTGTGTCGCGGCGGTTGCTGGCACCGGTGCACCGCCTTTGACCTTCTCGGTCGGTTGCCAGCCGGTAATCATCAACATGAAGAAAAATCCGATGACATAGGCCAGCGCCACATGCCAGCCGTGCCGTATCCACTGCCCGACGGATCGCGCTTCAGGGAACATATTCGACAGCGCAACGCCCGCTGATGAGCCGAACCAGATCATCGAGCCGCCGAAGCCCACGGTGTAGGCCAGCATACCCCAGTCGTAGCCGCCCTGTTTCAGCGCCAGCGCGGTTAGCGGAATGTTGTCGAAAACCGCCGACACGAAACCAAGACCGAAGGCCGTCTGCCACGACGCGATGGGCAGTTTTTCCACCGGCATCAACGACGCGCATAAAATCAGCGACAGCAGAAACACGCTGCCCTTGAAAGCTTCCGGCAGCAGGCCCCAATCCGGTTTGCGTACGGGCGCTGCTACAAGAATGGCGATCCACACCGCCACGCCGATGAACGGAAACTTGTCGCTCAGATGTCCCAGCTTCGTATTCGCGATCACGTTGGCAGTGATAGCGGCGGCGAGGATGAACGCCACGATGCCCACGCGCGCCCAGTCGATCACGATGCCTACCGGCGCCTCCTTGGTAATCGGCGAGTACTTATGTTGTTGAAACGCGGCAGGTATGCCGAAAATCACCAGCGCCAAAGTCGCCGCCACGTAGGCCGTCAACACCGCGACCGGACTCACGCCGTCGATCCACATCATCGTCGTCGTGGTGTCGCCCACCACGCTGCCGGAACCGCCGGCGTTCGACGCAGCGACTATCGCCGCGAGATAGCCGATATGCACCTTGCCGCGAAACACCGTCATGGCGATGGTGCCGCCGATCATCGCGGCAGCGATGTTGTCGAGAAAGCTCGACAGCACAAAAATCATCACCAGCAGCACGAAGCCGCCCTTCCAGTCATTGGGCAGGAGCTTCGGCAGCCACGCGGGAATTTTGCTTTCTTCGAAGTGTTTGGAGAGAATGGCGAAGCCGAGCAGCAGACCGAGCAGATTGGTGAGTATCACCCACTCATGCACCATGTGCAGGCCGAAGCCTGCGATGCCGTCGCCGGTCTTGAAGCCGGTGAAAATAAGCTTGTACGTGACAATGGTCACCAGCCCGATCAGCGCCACGCGCAGCGTGTGACCATGAAACAGCGCCACGCCCAGCAGCGTCAGCGCGAACAAAATGAAATCGATCGGTATCCCGAACACCGCGGGCAGTTCCCCCGCGGCGTGCGCCAGCGCCGGCACAGCCATCAGCGCGGCCACTGAACAAACAGTCTGAACTGAAAAACGCATGCGCCCCCCCTCTTGTCTCAAAGAAACCGGACCGCATGCCTTACGCGCGACAGCGCGTACATCGCCACGGACCTTACACTGTCCGGCGTCTTATGCACCGGTACGTATGCAGTCAAAGGTCTCGCAGACAAAAACCGAGATTGCCGACAGGGCCGGAGCAACGACAAACTTCCGCAGCCCGTGTTGACGGCCCTGCCGCAGCGCCACTCCTCAATGACGCCGTAGCTACTCCCCTTTGAAGGGCGCACCTCGAATTAACCAGATGCACGAAAGGTTTTTAACATGGCCATTTACAGTGCGTCAAGCGTAATGGAAACCATCAAATTCGATAATAAATTGGCATTGCGAATAACACTCCTGTTTTTCACAAAAAATATATGTGTTTCATATAGTTATGAATATTTCCGTTTGCGATGAATACGATTTGCAATCTTGCCACGTGAACCGCGAGCGACGCCACAATGACTGGAATTTTCCAGTCATTGGTAAGCATTGCGTAATGATTACGTGGGTTTAATGTCATCACAACGATGTATTTTTGTAATTGCCTCGTCAGTCAAATTCATAATAAACGATGATCTGATCCCGTTGTCAGCGGATGGGTGGACAACCAGGCACATTGGCTGCACACCATTGCTCCCGCGTTCGGCGCCCTGTTTGTTGTGGCCATGGGCAAGTGGATCACGACCTTCCAAACATCCAAAACCGAGGCTTCATTCGGAGAAAGCCCTGCGGTTGAGGGGAAAGGCGCTGGTGAATAAATGAGCAACGCCCTCACCCACGACGCCGGCATATTGATTTTCGAAAATGCCGCCAACACCAAAAAAACCGCGGCGCCGGCCGCTGAACCAGCGCAACCTGAACCCCCGGTGGGTTATCGCTGGGTTTCAAAGCGCTGGCGCGTATTGCCCGACGGTACGCGTGATTACGCTGACTATCATGGGAAAAAACATTCAGCGTCCTGCTGCCGCTCAGTTCCGGATTGCACGCACACAAGCGATGACGCAGCTTACAGCACATAAAAGAAAGGGCGGAGAATCCGCCCTTTTTTGCATCTGCTATTTAGACTCGAACACGAATCAGAACAGCCCCATCACCTTGCCTTCATCGGCAAGATCAAGCTTCTCTGCGGACGGCACTTTGGGCAAACCCAGCATGGTCATCACGTCGCCGCATATCATGACCACGAACTCGGCGCGCGTTTCGCCGGCGCATCGCGGGTCTATTATTTCACCAGTAGAACGGGCACCGAACTGTGCCGTGCCACGCCTTGCGCGACCGAGCCAAGCAACGCGCCAGTGTATTCCCCCAATCCACGCGTGCCCATCACGATTTGATCGCAGTGATTCGCCCTGGCATATTCGCTGATCACCTCCCACGGCCTGCCGACAAGCGTTTGAACGCTGTACTTCGCACCGGCATCGTCCAGCAGCTTGCGCGCCGGCTCCAGCGCTTTAACGCTATTCTCGCGATGATAGTCGTTCAGCGACTCCTTCGAGACGAAATGACTCACATCTCCCGATACCTCCCGCTGCACATTTAACAAGTGGATGTCCATGGTTTCGGGAGCGGGGTGGTGCCGCCGCATCGCAAGCACGTATTCCACTGCACGCACGGAATTGTCCGAGGCGTCCACGGGAAGCAAAACCCGGTTGACCATGCTCGGGAGCGCCGCAGCCGGCGCGGCGCTGACAGAGGGAATAGCGGGGATAGGTGTGCCCAATTCAGAAAGTACAGGCCGCCTTGCTACCGCCCGGGCTGCGAGCCACTTGCCGGTTGCGACCACCAGTGCGGTACCAGCAAGCGGACCGAGCCACGCCGACGCCGGCACGTTCGCTTGCATCCATTCTTTTAACGCGACATCGGTGACGGTCATGTCGCCCGCGATCCAGCCGAGCAGCGCGCCCCCTAATACGACCACGATCGGGAAGCGGTCCATGAGCCGCATCACCAGCTTGCTTCCCCATACGATGATCGGCACGCTAACCACCAGTCCGAACACCACCAACCCAAGGCTGCCTTTGGCGGCCCCGGCGATTGCGATAACGTTGTCCAGACTCATCACCGCATCGGCGACGATCACGGTTTTGATGGCGCCAAGCAGCGTGGTACTGGCGTCGACGGTGTGACCGCCTTCCCCTTCGGATTCGGGCTGGAGCATTTTGATCCCGATCCACAGAAGGAGCACGGCTCCTATCACCTTGAGAAACGGAACTGCGAGCAGGGACAAAGCGAAGAAAATCAGCACGACGCGCAAGCCGATCGCGCCGACCACGCCCCACATGATCCCCAGATTGCGTTGCCGCTCCGGCAGGTGCCGGCAGGCGAGCGCGATCACCACGGCATTGTCGCCGCCCAGAACGATATCAATCGCGATAATCTGCATTACCGCAATCCAGAACTGCGGATTGCTAAAATCGATAACCATTTTATCTCCGTTGACCCTCAGGTTAGGGGCCGAAATTTAATTCCTGAGACCGAAACTCCGATCCTCGGTTTGTTAAGCAAAAAAAAGACCTTTGCCCATTTCTGGACAAAGGTCTCGCTTGCAAAATCTACTTTTGCCGGTGGACCGGGGAAGCAGATAGCATCCGCTGTCCCGTCTTGACGACCCAACCGAAACGGCGCCTCCAGCAGACAGCACCGCCTTAGCTACTCCCCTTTGAGGGGCATTCCGGAAAAATCTATCCGGCAACGCGGGGCGAGTTTTACCACATCCATTTCCATCGAGTCAACACCCTGCTCACACGCGCCGATACTCGCGTTGTCATGCCCTGTGCAACAACCACCGACCTAGATACGGTCTAAAACAGCCCGACCACCTTGCCGTCATCGGTGAGATCGATCTTCTCCGCTGACGGAACCTTCGGCAAACCAGGCATGGTCATGATGTCGCCGCAGATCATCACCACGAATTCCGCCCCCGCCGACAGCCGCACTTCACGGATGTTGACGGTGTGGCCCGACGGCGCGCCGCGCACGGTGGGGTCGGTTGAAAACGACGACTGGGTTTTCGCCACGCATACCGGGTAGTGGCCGTAGTTTTCCTGCAATTCCTTGATGCGCGCGCGCACCTTGGTGTCGGCGGTGATCTCGCCCGCGCCGTAGACCTTGGTGGCGATCTTTTTCATCTTGTCCCACAACGAATCGCGGTCTTCGTAGACAAACGTCGGGCTTGATTTCTGCTCGCACAACTCGACCACGATGCGCGCGAGATCGGCAGCACCCTTGCCGCCTTCGGCCCAGTGATTGGCGACCACCACTTTCACGCCCAGCTTGGCCACGCGTTCGGTCAGCAGCTTCATCTCGGCCTCGGTGTCGGCGGTGAAGCGGTTGATCGAAACCACGCACGGAATGCTGTAGACGTTCTTCACGTTGTTGACATGGCGTTCGAGGTTGACGATGCCTTTTTCCAGCGCGGACACGTTTTCGACATTGAGCATGGTCTTGTCCACGCCGCCGTGGTGCTTTAACGCGCGCACCGTTGCGACAACCACCGCCGCCGCCGGTTTGAGACCCGCCTTGCGGCACTTGATATCGAGGAATTTCTCAGCGCCCAAGTCAGCGCCGAAGCCTGCCTCGGTCACCACGTAGTCCGCGAGTTTCAGCGCGGTCTTGGTGGCGATCACGGTGTTACAACCGTGCGCGATATTAGCGAACGGGCCCCCGTGAATAAAGGCTGGGTTGTTTTCCAGCGTTTGCACCAGGTTCGGCGCGAGTTGATCCTTCAACAGCACCGTCATCGCGCCATGCGCCTTGAGGTCACGCGCGCACAGCGGCTTGCCGTCGCGGGTGTAGCCGAACACGATGTTGCCGAGCCGATTTTTCAAGTCCATCAGCGAGGTCGCGAGACAGAAAATCGCCATCACTTCGGAGGCCACCACGATATCGAAGCCATCCTCCCGCGGGTAGCCATTCGCCGTGCCGCCGAGCGACACCACGATATCGCGCAGCGCGCGGTCGTTCATGTCCATCACGCGCTTCCAGGTGATGCGGCGCGGATCGATGCCCAGCGCGTTGCCGTGCGCGATGTGATTGTCGATCATCGCGGACAGCAGATTGTTTGCCAAACCGATGGCACCAAAGTCGCCGGTGAAATGCAGATTGATGTCTTCCATCGGCACCACCTGCGCGTAACCGCCGCCCGCTGCACCGCCCTTCACGCCGAACACCGGCCCCAGCGACGGCTCGCGCAGACAGATCACCGCCTTCTTGCCGATATGGTTAAGCGCGTCACCCAAGCCGACGGTGGTCGTGGTCTTGCCCTCGCCCGCGGGCGTGGGGCTGATCGCGGTGACCAGAATCAGCTTGCCGTCTTTTTTGTCTTTCAGCGAATCGACGAACTCCAGCGATACCTTGGTCTTGTAGTGGCCATAAGGCACCAGATGCTCGTCGGGGATGCCAAGTTTCTCGGCGATCTTGTTGACGCGAACCATCTTGCCTGCTTGTGCAATTTCAATATCGGACAATGCCATTTCTTCTCTCCTGAACTGAAAATCTTAAAAATCTTCACCGCAGAGGCGCGGAGGTAACGCCGAGAAAAACGAGATCCAGGTTTTCTCTGCGCGGGGTTCTCCGCGCCTCTGCGCCTCTGCGGTGAATGGTGTTCCTTCTAAACCGCGGCCATCGCCTGCCCGCCGCCGTAGCTCGACACGCGCATCAGCTCGCCGCCCTTGGTCACTTTCACGGCGCAGTACTTGAACTCGGGTATCTTGCCCACCGGATCAAGCGCCGCGTTGGTAAGCAGATTCGCCGCCGCTTCATAAAAACAAAACGGTATGAACACAGCGCCGCGCGGCGTGCCGTCGTCGGCGCGCGCGTAGAGCGACACGATGCCGCGGCGCGAGGCGACGCTGATAACGTCGCCTGCTTTCGCGCCCAGCGCATCGAGATCAAGCGGATGTATCAACGCGGTCGGCTCCGGCTCGATCGCGTCAAGCACCGATGCACGCCGCGTCATCGCACCCGTGTGCCAGTGTTCGAGCTGGCGCCCGGTGATCAGCACGAACGGAAACTCGGTATCCGGGCGCTCGTTGGCGGGGATGATATCCGCCGGCACGAATTTCGCGCGCCCCGTGGGCGTTGGAAATTTATCAATAAAAACAATGGATTGGCCAGGATCGCCTTCGTTCTCGCAAGGGTAGGTGACGCTGCTTTCGCGCTCCAGCCGCTCATAGGTGATGCCGGCTATGCTGTTCATGCCTTTGCGCATTTCGTTGAACACATCCGCCGGGCCGCTGTAGTTCCAGTCGCATCCCATGCGCCGCGCGAGTTCCTGAATGATCCATAAATCAGGTTTCGCCTCGCCTGGTGCATCCAGGGCTTTACGTCCAAGTTGAACCATGCGATCGGTGTTGGTCACGGTGCCGTCTTTTTCCGGCCATGCGGTGGCGGGCAAAATCACGTCGGCGTAGTAACAGGTTTCGGTCAAGAAAATCTCCTGCACCACCAGCATGTCGAGCCTGGCCAGCGCCTCGCGTGCGTGATGCGCGTCGGGGTCGGACATCGCCGGGTTTTCACCCATGATGTACATGCCGTTGATTTTGTCGTCGAGCACGGCGTGCACGATCTCCACCACGGTCAGGCCCGGCTTCGGGTCGAGCGTGGTTCCCCATAACTTTTCAAAGCGCGCATGCGCGACAGGATTATCCACGCGCTGATAATCCGGGAACACCATCGGTATCAAACCGGAATCCGACGCGCCCTGCACATTGTTTTGCCCACGCAGCGGATGCAGGCCGGAGCCGGGCTTACCGATCTGCCCCGTCATCAAGGTGAGCGCGATCAGGCAGCGCGCATTGTCGGTGCCATGCACGTGCTGCGAAATGCCCATGCCCCAAAGAATCATCGAGCCTTTTGAGGTAGCGTAGAGACGCGCCACTTCCTTGATGGTCTCGGCGGGGATGCCGCACAACGGTGCCATTGCTTCGGGGCTGTAACCCTCGACATTTTTCTTCAAATCTTCGTAGCCGATGGTGCGCGAGGCGATGAACGCTTCGTTCACCAACCCTTCATGCACTATCGTGTGCATCATGGCATTCAACAGCGCCACATCGGTATCAGGCTTGAATTGCAGATAGTGCGTGGCGTGACGCGACAATTCCGAGCGGCGCGGATCGGCATAGATAAACTTCGCACCCTTCTTCACCGCGTTCTTGATCCACGTCGCCGCCACCGGGTGATTCGAAATCGGATTGGCGCCGATGAGGAAAATCACCTCGGCGTGCTGCACGTCGCTCACCTGATTCGACACCGCGCCGGAGGCAACACCTTCCATCAACGCGGCAACTGACGAGGCATGACACAAGCGCGTGCAGTGATCGACGTTGTTGCTGCCGAAACCCGTGCGCACGAGTTTCTGAAACAGGTAGGCTTCTTCGTTCGTGCCCTTGGCCGAACCAAACCCGGCGAGCGCGGTTTTGCCCTTGGTGTCGCGAATTTCTTTTAGCTTGCCTGCGGCTAGATCAAGCGCTTCTTCCCAAGATGCTTCACGGAAATACTCCAGCGGATTCGCCGGATCCATGGTGAAGTCGGCGTGCTTGGGCACACCGGCTTTGCGAATGAGCGGTTTCGTAAGTCTTTGTTTATGATGAACATAATCAAAACCGTAACGGCCCTTCACACACAGGCGATTGTGATTCGACGGGCCATCGCGGCCGTCGACGCTGACGATCTTGTTGTCCTTGATGTTGTAGGTCAACTGGCAACCCACGCCGCAGAACGGGCACACCGAATGCACTTGTTTGTCAGGCTTGATGAGGCCCGCCTCGCGCGCGGGCATCAGCGCGCCGGTGGGGCACGCCTGCACGCACTCGCCGCACGCCACGCACGTGGAGTCGCCCATCGGGTCATCGATATCAAACACGATCTTCGCGTGCTCGCCACGGAACGCGAGGCCGATCACATCGTTAACCTGCTCCTCGCGGCACGCACGCACACAGCGCGTGCACTGGATGCATGAATCAAGATTGACCGCGATGCCGTGATGCGACAAATCCGCCTGCGGCTGATGACGTGCCTCGAACCGCGGCTTGCCCACATTGAGCTTGTTCGCCCACTGATCCAGTTCTGAATGCAGCGTGTGACGCTTCTCCGGCATGTCCGACAGCAGTAATTCGAGCACCATCTTTTGCGACTTCACCGCGCGCTCGCTGTCAGTGGCGACTTCCATGCCTTTCGCGGGCGCGCGGCAGCACGATGCAGCCAGCACGCGCTCTCCCTTGACCTCGACCACGCACGCACGGCAGTTGCCATCCGGGCGCATGCCTTCCTTGTAGCAAAGATGCGGAATGTCGACGCCGTAACGCTTGGCGGTTTGAATGATGGTTTCGCCCGCGTGCGCGCTGACATCCTTGCCGTTGAGTTTGAATTCAACCGGCATGGCCTTCAGTTCGTCGTTGCTGTGCGCGGTCATTGAATTTCCTTCGGAAAATATTTCATCACGCATCTGATGGGATTGGGAGCCGCTTGGCCCAGGCCGCAGATCGAAGCATCGGCCATGGCGCCTGACAGCTCTTCGAGCAGGCCCTGATCCCAACTCGGCTTTTCCATCAGGTTCAGCGCCTTCGCCGTACCCACGCGGCACGGAGTACATTGCCCGCACGATTCCTCGGCGAAGAACTTCATGATATTGCGCGCGGCGGCGCTGGCCTTGTCCTTGTCCGACAAAATAATCACCGCTGCCGAACCGATGAAGCAGCCGTATTGATTGAGCGTATCGAAATCGAGCGGAATATCACCCATGCTCGCGGGCAAAATACCGCCCGACGCGCCGCCCGGCAGATAGGCATAAAACTCATGCCCCGGCAGCACGCCGCCGCAGTATTCCGCAATGAGTTCTTTGACCGTGATGCCCGCCGGCGCAAGATGCACACCGGGTTTCACCACGCGGCCCGATACCGAAAACGAACGCAGACCTTTACGTCCATTGCGTCCGTGCGAAGCAAACCAGTCGCCGCCTTTTTCAAGTATCTCGCGCACCCAGTAGAGCGTCTCCATGTTGTGCTCAAGCGTGGGGTAGCCGAACAACCCCACCTGCGCCACGTACGGCGGACGCAAGCGAGGCATGCCGCGTTTGCCTTCGATGGATTCGATCATCGCGGATTCTTCGCCGCAGATATAAGCGCCCGCACCGCGCCGCAGGAATATCGGCGGCAGCGGGCAAGGCGGATTTTTTTGCAGCGCCGCGATTTCTTTTTCAAGAATCGCGCGCACGCCGGCGTACTCGTCACGCAGATAAATATAGACTTCGGAAATCTGCACCGTCCACGCGGCGATGATCACGCCCTCAAGGAAACGGTGCGGATCGCGTTCGAGGTAATAACGATCCTTGAACGTGCCCGGCTCGCCCTCGTCGATGTTAACCGCCATCACGCGCGGACCTTTTTCGCCACGCACGATGCGCCACTTGCGCCCCGCAGGAAAACCCGCGCCGCCCAGACCGCGCAGGCCTGAATGCTCCATCGCCTTGATAAAATCCTCGGCTTCGCGTTTGCCGGCCAGGCACTCCGCGGCGATGTTGTAGCCGCCCTTCTTGCGATACGCGGCGTAACCGATGTATTTACCAGCCGCACAGGAAGTTTTCCTTGCATCGGCAAGCGCCTTCACGTTCTCGACCGAGGCGTTCGCCACCGGGTTTTGCCCGACCACCGCCACCGGCGCCTGTTCGCAGCGCCCCACGCACGGCGCGGGGATCACGCGCACGCCGTCGCCCAGCGCGCGTTTCAATTCCGTGATCAACGCATTCGCGCCGCCCATCTCGCACGACAATGAATCGCATACGCGCACGGTCAGCGCGGGCGGAGGCGTGCCGCCTTCCTTGACGATATCGAAGTGGTGATAAAAACTCGCGACCTCGTAGACCTCGGTCATCGCAAGTTTCATCTCGCGCGCGAGTGCGACGATGTGCGCGGCGGAAATAAAGCCGAATTTGTCTTGAATCTTGTGCAGATGCTCGATCAGCAGATCGCGCCGGTGTGGTTCGTTGCCGAGCAGCGCCTGCACTTCATCGAGTGCGCCTTGTTCGACCGAACGGCCCTTGGGTTGACCGCGCCTGCCTCTGCGCGGCTCCGCCGCGCCTGTCTTCTGGATATTGCCTTGTTCCAACGTTTACCCCTCCTGCCCGCTGATCAGTGTCTTTCAGCGCTCCTGCCATAACGCCGCCGCGTCAATGTGACGCGCCGGTTCTCCGTTATGCCGTGGAGGGGTGCCGCTGCGGCCTGTATGCTTGGGTCCGGTGTTACGCCTATTTCAAAACGGATTTCATCAGCTTGCCCATCTCGGCCGGATTGCGCGTGACCTTGATGCCGCATTCTTCCATCACCTGCAGTTTCTCGGTGGCCGTGCCCTTGCCGCCGGAAATGATCGCGCCCGCGTGACCCATGCGTTTGCCAGGCGGCGCGGTCAAGCCTGCGATAAAACCGATCACCGGTTTTTTCATGTTGGCCTTGACCCAGCGCGCGCATTCTTCTTCGTCCGAGCCGCCAATCTCGCCCACCATCACCACCGCTTCGGTTTGCGGATCGTCGTTGAACATTTTCATCACGTCGATGTGCTTCATGCCGTTCACCGGATCGCCGCCGATACCCACGCATGACGATTGGCCGAGGCCCGCTTCCATCAACTGACCGACCGCCTCGTACGTGAGCGTGCCCGAGCGCGACAGCACGCCTATCGGCCCGCGTTTGTGGATGTGGCCGGGCATGATGCCGATTTTGATTTCGTCGGGCGTGATCACGCCGGGGCAATTCGGCCCGATCAGCCGCGTGCGCTTGCCGAGCATTTTGTATTTGGTGCGGATCATATCGCGCACCGGAATGCCGTCGGTGATGCAAATCACCAGATCCATGTCGGCTTCGACCGCCTCGTCTATCGCCGCGGCGGCAAAAGGCGGCGGCACGTAGATCACCGAAACGTTCGCGCCGGTGGCGGCCTTGGCTTCCTTCACCGTTTCAAATATCGGTATGCCTTCGTACGACTGCCCGCCTTTCTTGGGCGTGACACCCGCGACATAACACGCCTTGCCGTTGGCGTATTCCTTGCCGGCCTTGGTGTGAAACTGCCCGGTCTTGCCGGTGATGCCCTGCGTCAGGACGCGCGTATTTTTATCGATGAGTATGGACATTTTTACGCCGCCTTTTTGACCGCTTCAACGGCTTTTTGCGCCGCATCCGCCATGTTGTTTCCTGACAGAATCGGCAGCCCCGATTCGGCGAGTATCTTTTTACCCAGCTCGACGTTGGTACCTTCGAGCCGCACGATCAACGGCACGCTTAACTTCACCTGGCGCGCGGCTTCAACCACGCCCTGCGCGATCACGTCGCATTTCATGATGCCGCCGAAGATGTTGACCAGAATCGCCTTCAGCGACGGATTCTTCAGCATGATCTTGAACGCCTCGGTCACTTTCTCGGCCGAAGCGCCGCCGCCCACATCGAGAAAGTTCGCTGGCGAGCCGCCATATAGCTTGCAGATATCCATCGTCGCCATCGCCAGCCCCGCGCCATTGACCAGACACCCAATATTGCCGTCGAGCTCGATGTAGCTCAATCCAAATTTCGAGGCCTCGATTTCGACCGGATTTTCTTCATCCAGATCGCGATACGCCATCAGCTCCGGATGGCGGAACATCGCGTTCTCGTCGAAATTAATTTTGGCATCGAGCGCGATGATCGAACCGTCGCCGGTCAATATCAGCGGGTTGATCTCCGCCAGCGAGGCATCGGTCTCGTCGAACGCCTTGTAGAGCGCCTTCAGCAAATCGCGCGCCTGCGCGATAGACCCCGCCGGCACGCCGATCTTGCGCGCGGCGTCCTCGGCCTCCGCCTCTGTCAGCCCCTTGCCGGGATCGATGAAAATCTTGTGAATTTTCTCCGGCGTCTTGTGCGCGACTTCCTCGATGTCCATGCCGCCTTCGCTCGATACCATCAGCGCCACGCGCTGGGTGCCGCGATCGACCACCATGCCTACGTAATACTCTTTCTTGATGTCGGCGCCCTCTTCGATCAACAGGCGCCGCACCTTCTGCCCCCGCGGGCCGGTTTGCGGCGTCACCAGTTGCATGCCAAGTATCGCCGTGGCGTGTTGTTTCAGTTCCTCGATTGATCGCGCGAGCTTGACGCCGCCGCCCTTGCCGCGGCCGCCGGCGTGTATTTGCGCCTTCACCACCCACACCTTGCCGCCGAGTTTTTGCCCGGCCGCGACGGCGTCGTCGACCGAAAAACACGGCACGTTGCGCAGTGTCCTGACGCCGTACTTGTTAAGAACTTCTTTTGCCTGGTATTCGTGAATTTTCATGGTTGGGCCGTCAGGTAAGCCGTGGAAATGCAACGCGAAGAAACCGCACGCGTTAATCGGAAGAATCTAATCTATTACGCCAGCACTGCGCTGGCCTTGACCGCAGTCAACAACTGCCACGGTCAAGAATAGATACCACAACGTGCGAACGGGCGAGTATATCAAAGCACGCTAGGGAACTTGTTGCTGCTTTACGCAATGAAGCGCACCGACGCGGCATTCGGCAAAGCACCAGTGATCGCGCAATTCACACAACAATACTAATCAAAGAGTTCTTAGGAAATTTTCCAGAACCGATTACTTTTCACACTTATGACACAACTTGTAATGCATCGCAACAATGTGGAATACGGTTAATCCCGCCAGGCTGATGTACATAAAAAAACGCAGCCCAGAGGGCTGCGCTGAAAGTCCACCAAAGGAGGAGGTTTTGGAGGAACGGCTCGACTGGCGTCGAGCACACACTTATTATGCCAAAACACGGTGCCCAGTGCAATTGATTTTGTTGCTATGCAGTATATATTTTGTCATTTATTACATTAGAAAATTTAATCTGAATTGATGGGGATTTACTAATCGAGCCATTAGATATTTTGCTTGTAAGCGCCCCTCCACTCATGCACGCACACGCACTTGGGCCAAATGTGGCTAACACGGCCTATTTGCGGCGTTGCGGAGCTATCCGCCGCTTCCTTGACAGCATTTCAGTGATCGGGGTCTACTTGCGCATGTATCCGACTCCCGCATTTGCCGCCGTCCGCTGCGCCATTGCCTTCTCCGGCATCCTGTTTTTGACGCTTCCGCCCCAAAACGCCTTCGGCTATCCCACCCGCCCGATACGCGTAGTCGCCCCTTTTGCACCCGGCGGCGGGGTTGATGTCTCGGCACGCTTCATCGCACAACGTCTGACCGACGCGCTGGGTCAAACCGCAGTGGTGGACAACCGCCCCGGCGCGGGCAGTACGCTGGGCACCGACATCGTGGCCAAGGCCGCGCCCGACGGCTACACGCTGCTGGTCACGCATAACGCCATCGCCATCAACCAGACACTGTATGCAAAGCTGCCCTACGACACCGTGCGCGATTTCACCCAAGTGGCGTATCTGGGCGTCACCACGTTCACACTTGTCATCCACCCTGGCGTCGCCGCGAAAAACGTCAAGGAACTTATCGCGCTCGCCAAGGCCGCGCCCGGCGCGCTCAACTACGCAAGCACTGGCCCCGGCGGCGGCTCGCATCTGGCCACCGAATATTTCATGCTCGCCACCAGCACGCGGCTGACGAATATCCCGTACAAGGGCACCGCGCCCGCGCTTACCGATCTGGTGTCGGGGCAAACACACGTCATGTTATCCGGGCTGCCGGGCACGATACCGTTCATCAAGGCCAAGCGCGTCACCGCACTCGCTACCACCAGCGCCAAACGTTCGGTGTTCATGCCCGAGTTGCCGACCTTGCAGGAATCCGGCGTAGAAGGTTACGCCTTCGATGCCTGGTACGGCATGCATGCGCCGGCGAAAACGCCGCGCGACATCATCGTCAAGCTCAACGCCACCATCAACAAGGCAGTCGCCTCGCCTGACATCCGCCAGCGCTTGATGGATCAAGGCATAGAGCCGGACGCGATGACGCCCGAGGCCTTCAGCGCTTTCGTGCGGCGCGAAGTCGATAAGTGCGCGCGCATCATAAAGGCCTCCGGGGCACGCGCTGAATTGTAACTTATTGTTTTTATTGACTATTTTATCGCCGTGCAAAATTGCATGAATTCCGCGGGAATTCCAATGGCGAGAACCTCGACAAATGGCGGCGGCATTCGCACTGCATATCGTTTCCACGCACGCCCACGCGCAAATTTATCCGTCGAAGGCCGTGCGCGTCGTGGTTGCGTTTCCCGCGGGCGGCTGCTGCAAGCCATCGGCGCCACCGCCGCGGGCGGCACGGTCGAAGACATTCAGGCTTTGCACGCGGCTGTTTCCGCCCGAAGGTGAGGCGCGCCTGACGGCGCTCAGCCGTCACGCGCTGGGCAAATGGCACCCGAAAACCGCCGCGTGAATGGAACAATTCTCGGCGCGTAATTC
This sequence comes from Bordetella parapertussis, assembly GCA_945901405.1. Taxonomy (GTDB): domain Bacteria; phylum Pseudomonadota; class Gammaproteobacteria; order Burkholderiales; family SG8-41; genus CAMDLH01. The sequence continues at coordinate 15,704 of CAMDLH010000112.1, forward strand.
AGTGAAGAAAACCGCCTCCATCGACGCCTGATCGAGCGTCGTTACTTCTGCTTCGCCAGAAACGCCAGCAGGATTTGATTAAACGCCGCCGGCTGTTCCCAATAAGGACTGTGCCCAGCCTCGCGCACGATGTGCACCTCCGCGTGCGGCATGTGTTGCGCCTGCATGCGCAGCAGCGACGGCGGCGTGTATAGGTCGGAGTCACCCGTCATCAGCAGCGCGGGTGTCTTGATCGACTCCAGCCGCGCCCAGGTCAGCGGCTGTTTCATCTTCGGCGTGATGCGCTTGCCGGGAATCGCCTCGTGTTCCAACTTAAGCCAAGCGGCATGACCTTCAGGATTGCCCGCGCGATATGAAGGCGATAACTCCTGAAAATCATGCGGCAACGTTGCAAAAAACGGCGGCCGCAGCCGCGCGTTCACCGCAACGTAGTCGGCATCGGTGATGCCCATGTACGACGAAATCACGGCGAGGCTGCGCACCCGCGCAGGATACGCCAGCGTGTAATCAATGGCAAAAAATCCGCCCTGCGCGGCGGACACCAGATCGACCACGCCGAGTTTCAGATGCTCAATCAAACAATGCAAATCGTCCGCGCCATAGCCCGGATCATCGGATCCCGCATCGGATCGGTAATAACCGCGCCGCGAATACGCAATGACACGATAGCCCGCCGCGGCAAACACCGGCTGCTGGTAAATCCAGCCCGCGGCGCTTTGCGTGCCCGCGTGCAGCAAAATCACCGCATGGCCAGCGCCACCGGTGTCCCAGTACCACAGGCGCGAGCCGGGCACATCAACCATGCCCTCTTGCGCGGGCGCTTGTTGCGGAATCGGCGCGGGAATCCAAACCGGCGCGGGCGTAGCATTCACTTTTGTTTCCACTGCCGTTATTTCCTGACTGTGATGCCGGTGACGAAGGAAGCGCACCGGTCAAGCGTTGCCGACCATGCAATGATCCCATAACCCATAACCCCGGTTTCGAGAGTTTCGTATTTAACTTCCAATCCGAAAGCAGGCCTCCTCCGTTCTGGCACAATAGCCCCATGAATCAGCAACTCGTGTAATTGTGGCGACAACCGTCACACCCGCCAAGCCCTCTTTGCTGATCGTCGATGACGATCCGTTGATCTCTGACACGCTTGATTTTGTGTTGAGCCGTGACTTCAATGTGCATGCTGCGGCCTCGCGCCAGCAGGCGCGCAGTGTGTTGCGCCAGCTTGATGCGCCTCCGCCTTTGGCGCTGATCGATCTGGGCTTGCCGCCATCGCCGCACCGGCCCGACGAGGGGTTTCAGCTCATCACCGAGTTGATCGCGTATTCGCCGGAGATGAAAATCATCGTGCTCTCCGGGCAGAGCGACGAGACGAATGCGCGGCACGCACGCACGCTGGGCGCGATCGAGTTCGTGGCGAAGCCTGCCGATCCGCAGGCGCTTAAAAAATTGTTGAAGGACGCGCTGGAAGTCGGCCGCGCCGAGGTGAGCGTCGCCGCTGACGTAAGCCTTATCGGCAAGAGCATGCCGATGGACAAGCTGCGCGAGCAGATCACGCGTTTTGCGCATTCGCCGTTCCCGGTGCTGATCGAGGGTGAATCGGGCAGCGGCAAGGAGTTGATCGCGCGCGCGCTGCATCGCTTGAGCCAGCGCGCGGGCAAATCATTTTTTGCGCTGAACTGCGCGGCTATTTCGCCCACGCTGGTGGAGCCCACGCTGTTCGGTTACGCCAAGGGCGCTTTCACCGGGGCTGTCACCGCGCGCGCGGGTTATTTCGAGGATGCGCAGGATTCGACGCTGTTTCTCGACGAGATCGGCGAACTGCCGCTGGAATTGCAGGCGAAGCTTTTGCGCGTGCTGGAGAACGGCGAGTTTCAGCGCGTCGGCGAAACGCAAAGCCGCACCTCGAACGCGCGCGTGGTGGCGGCCACCAATCGCGACATGCGCCAGGAAATTCGCGGCGGACGATTTCGCGCCGATCTGTATCACCGGCTGTCGGTGTTCACCATTGGCGTGCCGCCACTGCGCGATCTGGGGGACGATCGCGTGTTGCTGCTCGATCATTTCCGTGACTTTTATGCGCACCAGACCAATGCCGCGCCATTCACGCTGGACGCGCGCGCGCATGCGTTGTGGCTTAACTACAGCTTTCCGGGCAACGTGCGCGAGCTGCGCAATATCGTGATTCGGCTCACCACCAAGCACGCGGGGCAGGCGGTGGATGCCGCGCAGTTGCAGGCCGAGCTCGACATGGAAAGCCTTGATGCCGATCTGCCGGGTGTCGCCGCGACGCTCGATGCGGCTGGCATCATCGAGACCGCGAAGCGCCAATTGCAATCTCAGCGCGGCTTCAGTCTCGACGCAACGCTCGCCGCGTGGGAGCGCGGTTACGTAGAGGCGGCGCTGGCGCTGACACAAGGCAATCTCACGCGCGCGGCGAAAATGCTCGGCGTGAATCGCACCACGCTTTATAGCCGCATGCAAAACTTCACTGGCGCTGAAATTGACCATAAATCGTAAGTATTTGTTTTTAAACGATATTTAACATACCCGCGTTTTATGTACCAGCCCCACTTCGGTCTCGATCAAGCGCCGTTCAAGATCACGCCGAACACGGAGTTTTTCTTCAGCGGCGGCAATCGCGGCCCGATCCTTGAAGCGCTGATTTACGCGGTGACGCACGGCGAAGGCATCGTCAAGGTCACTGGCGAAGTCGGCAGCGGCAAGACCATGCTGTGCAATATGTTGCAGCAGCGTTTGCCCGAACACGTGGAGACGGTTTACATCGCCAACCCCAGCGTGTCGCCGGATGAAATTTTGCACGCCATCGCGTTCGAGCTGCAATTGGGCGTGGAGCGCAGCGCGGGCCGGCTTCACGTGATGCAGGCGTTGCAGGCATTTCTGGTGCAGCGCCACGCCGAGGGCAAACGCGTGGTGGTGTTCATCGAGGAATCGCAAAGCGCGCCGCTCGCGACACTGGAAGAAATCCGCCTGCTGTCGAATCTCGAAACAAAAAACGACAAGCTGTTGCAGATCGTGATGTTTGGCCAGCCGGAGCTTAACGACAATCTCGCCGAGACCAACATACGCCAGTTGCGCGAACGCATCGCGCATACCTTCGATTTGCAGCCGCTGGCGGCGGGCGAGGTGCGCGAGTACCTGATGTTCAGAATGCGCGCCGCCGGTTATCGCGGGCCGGATCTATTTTCCGATGACGTGGTAAAACTGATCGCGCGCGGCTCCGGCGGCCTCACCCGCCGCATCAACTTGATTGCGGATAAGGCGCTGCTCGCGGCGTTCGCCGAGAACACGCATTCGATCAAACGCAAGCATGTCGAAGCCGCCGTGCGCGACAGCGAATTCAGCCGCTATGCGAAGGCAGCGCCCACGCCGCGTTATGTGTGGATCGCGGCCGCGGTGCTTGCGGGCGCGGCACTGGGCGCGGGCGGTTACGCGCTGTTTGAGCACAGCCGCCAGTCGGCCGCGGCGCCCGCAACGGCGATTCCCGCACCCGCCCCCGTGCAAGCAGCGCCGGCGCCACTGTCAGCGCCCGCCGCCATTGCGCCTCCCGCGGCGCAAACCAAGCCGCCGCTCGACGCGCGGCTGGGCGCAACCACGGCTTGGCTGAGTAGCGCGCCGGATTCGGCGTTGAGCATACAGTTGCTCAGCGCGGGCAACGAAGAAGAGCTAAAGAATCATCTTAATAATCTTGTAAAATCCATTGATATCAATGACATTTTTGTGTATCGTAGCGTAGCAAATCGACAGCCGACGCTGACGCTTTTGTACGGGAATTTCAGCACCATGGGCGCTGCAACCGAAGCGCTGGCCAAACTGCCCGCGCCGCTCAAGGTCAATCGCCCGCTGGTACGCACCGTGCAAAACATCCGCGCCGAGATCAGGCAGTACCGGGGTCCCTGATCGCGCAAGACGTTTGGGATTTTGGCACTACGTCGTTGTCGTATTACCCGGCCTCAGCCCTCCGCCCAGCGGATCGAGAGGAGAATGAGAATGGATGCATTGTTCGCCGCGCAGAATTACTCTTACCGCCCAATTTACCGCTTCACGCCGGCGGCGCTGAACCGCCCTCTGTCAAGATTGCATCGCCTCGCCGCATTGGCGGCAATCGCCGTGCTCACCGGCGGGTGCGCATCACAATTCAAGCCCAACATTCCGCCCTCGCAAGGCCATATCTCGGCGCCCGCGCCCTCCGCCAAACCAGAGGCTGACGCCGCGATCCCGCCGCCCGCGCGCATGAGCACCTACGTGCCGCCGCCCAAACCGGCGGTCAAGCCGCAGACCTACAGCGTGGTGGTGAACGAGGTGCCAGTAAAGGAATTGCTGCTCGCACTGGCGCGCGACACCAAACAAAACATCGACATTCATCCAGGCATCAGCGGCCTGGTCAGCCTGAATGCGATTAACGAAACACTGCCCGCGATCCTCGAACGCATCTCCAAGCAAGTCAGCCTGCGTTACCGCACCGAGGGCAACACCATCATGGTGTCGCCTGATTCGGCGTACATGCGCACGTATTGTGGCGCACCCCGCTTCCATCGCATTCTGAGCCGAATTGTGGTCGCACGATTTCGGTAAGATTGAGCGCGTTTTATCACACTGACGTCATACCATTTGTCTGCGTGAACCGGGCTGGCATCATAACGCAAGCTTAATTGCCATCAT
>CAMDLH010000113.1 GCA_945901405.1 Bordetella parapertussis
CAAAGCCTCATGCTCATCCCAGGTTACCCACCGGGGTGCTCGCCTCCCGCCTGAAAGAGGCGGCGGGCCGCACCCCCGTGGATAACCTTTTGGCCGAGGTGACTCCCCCAAAAACCCGAAAAACCACCCACAAATACCCGTCACGAAGCCGATTTCTTAAACCCTTTCTTGCCGACGATACGTATCTACTCGGCGGCGCGCGCACCGAGCCCAACGTCGGCTCGGATCACCGCATGACGCCGGACAACGACCCTGCCACGGGCTTCAGGTTGAAGGCGGAACGCGAGGGCGACACGTGGATACTCAACGGCGAGAAATGTTTCATCGCCAACGGCAGCGTGGGCAAACTTTTTTTCGTCAGCGCGCGCTCGAACTTCAGAGTACCGGTGATGGAAGGCTCGACTGAATTCATGGTGCCGATCGACACACCGGGTTTTCGCATCGGCAAGAAATACAACAAGGCGGGCTGGCGCTTTTATCAAAACGCAGAGTTGATTTTCGAGAACGCACGCGTGCCGCACGCCAACGTGGTGGGCGAGGTCAACGGCGGCTGGAAGTCACGCACCAGCGATCCGTCGCAATTCAACGACCTGGAGCTCGCGTGCAATGCGCTAGGCGTGTGTGACGCGGCGGTGGAGATGGCCATGCAGCACGCGCGCACGCAGCACATGGGCGGCAAGCTGCTCAATGAGCATCAGCTGATCCAGTTAAAACTGCACGAGATGCACATGCGCACCGAGGCGCTGCGTTCGCACGTCATGCGCACGGTGTGGGAGCGCGATCAGGCGGTGGCGGGCGACAAGGCGCTGCGCGAATCCGGCAACGCCGGGCTGGTGATGGTGTTTTCACAAGAGATCATCCAGCGCGTTACCCGGCTCAATCTTGAAATTCATCTCAAAGGTGGCGGCATGATGTTGACCGCCGCCGGCAAACTGGTGCGCGACGGAATCATCTGGACGCATCTTGCGGGTGACTCGCTGTCGCGCATCAAGACGGTCAAGAAGTTGATGAAATGAGTAATCAGCATAAGGTGCTGGAAGGCCTGATCGTCGCCGAGCGCGCGGGGCGCATTGCATCGGGCGTGTGCGGCACGCTGCTCGCGCAATTGGGCGCGACAGTGATTCGCATCGAGCCCGGCGCGGGCCGGCCCCGCACCGACCCGGATGCATGGCACGCGCATCCGCTGATTAACGGATGGAAGCAGCGGCTGGCTTCGGGCACGGAGCAAGACTGGCGCGCATTGGCGGCAAAGTCGGATGTCGCGATACGCGCGCTTGCGGCGGATGAAGCGCTTACGCCTAGCGGCGCGAACATCGATTGCGTGTTCTCGGCGTTTGGCGCGGATGCACCATGCAATGAACCGCATGACGCTTGCGACTTGATGTTGCAAGCGCAAAGCGGCCTTATGGCGGTCACCGGCGACGCCAGCGGCGCGCCTCAAGCCGTGCGCACACCCGTGCTGGAAATCTTCGCCGGCATCAATGGCGCGACCGCGATACTCGCGGCACTGCGTTTGCAGTCCGAGAAACATCAATTACTGGATATCGCGGTCTACGATGCCGCGATTGCAGCACTGGGCACGTTTCACGCCATCGCGCTCACCGATGCCGCACGGCGTTTTCGCGACGGCTGCCGCCATCCGCTCAACGCGCCGTGGAATGTTTATCGTGCGCGCGGCGGCTGGGTGATGATCTGCACCGCGAGCCAGGAGCAGTGGCTGAAAGTGCTTGAGCTTTCGGGCCGCGCGGAGCTTGCGGGTGATGCGCGCTTCGTCGATTCCGCCACGCGCGTGAAACACGTCGGCGCGGTGGATGACATCGTGCAATCTTGGTTGACGGCGACCGATGTTAAAGCCGCCACGGCGGCGCTCACGGCGGCGGGCGTGCCAGCGGGGCCGGTGCAAAACATGCAGGAAGTTATTGCGCGCGAACGCGCGGCGGGCCGCACCATCAGCGCCGCCGCTACGCCGGGGCAGGAATGTGCGGCCTCGCTGTTTTCTCCGGCACATGATAGCAATTCATATGTTATTGATTTTATTGACAATTTTGAATTACTCATTAATCAATTACCAGCACGCGCTACGCCAGCATCTGGCAAACACGAGCACGCGGCAAAACCGCTCGCGGGAATACGCGTCGTCGAATTAAGCCTTTACACCGCAGGCCCGCTGGCGGGCCGTTTCCTCGCCGACCTCGGCGCGGATGTGATCAAAATCGAAGCGCCCGAAGGCGAACCGGCGCGCGCGTGGCCGCCGCGTTTTAACGGCGTCGGCGGATACTTCGCCAACTACAACGCGGGCAAGCACGGCATACGGCTGGATTTGAAAGCGCCCGCCGACAAGGCGCGCTTCGCCGAGTTGATCGCGGACGCGGACATCGTGTTGCAAAACCTGCGCACCGGCGCGCTCGCCCGGCTCGGCTTCGGCTACGACGAATTGCACGCGCGTCATCCGCAATTGATCTGCTGCTCCATCTCCGGCTATGGCCAGCACGGCTCGAAGGCGCCCGCGCTCGACACCGTGATCCAGGCCGGTTGCGGCATCATGGATCTCGAAGCCGCCGACGGCGCGGCCGCAAGTGCTACTCCACTGAAAGCCGGCTTCTCGCTCGCCGATTTGATCGCCGCGCATCTCGCGCCGCTGCTCACGCTCGCCGCGTTGAAGCAACGCGAAGTTAGCGATGACGGCACGCATTTGGATGTCAACATGCTCTCGGCGCTGACGTGGACAACGCAGCTTGCGTGGCACGATCGGGGCGCTGACTACCCCGCAACCACACTGCTGCGCTGCGCCGACGGCTGGGTGGCCTGCGCGGCGCGCGGCGATGCGTTGCGCGAGCATCAATCACTGGCGGCAAATCTCACACGCGACGCACTCACCACGCGCTTGCGCACGGCGGGGTTGACCGCAGCGCCCGTGCTCGAAGTGCATGAAGTGCTCGCCGCAACCGCCGTTGCGCGGCGTGGCATGCTGCATTACATTGGGCGGAATGCGGCAGTGCCGGTGTTGAGCGCGCCGTTTCGCTGGGATGCAGCGGCGCCCTACCCGAAGGAGGTCTTGGCGGAATGAAAACACTTCCATACCTGATACCGATATTGTTGACGGGCGCATCGAGCATCGCTCTCGCGCAAACCTGGCCGACGAAACCCATGCGCATCATCGTCGGACAGAGCGCGGGCGGCATTTCCGACACCACGGCGCGGCTGGTGGCGCAGCGCTTCACCGAGGTCTTCAAGCAATCCGCGGTGGTGGAAAATCGCCCCGGCGCGGCGGGCAATATCGGCACCGAGATGGTGGTGAAGGCCGCACCAGATGGCTACACGCTGCTGCTTTCGTCGGCCGGCCCCATCGTCATCAATCCGGGTTTGTATGCCAGGCTCACATACGACCCGCTGCGTGATCTGGCGCCGATTGCGTTTATCTCTTCATCGCCGCTGTTGCTGGTCACGCATCCATCGGTGCCAGCAAAGTCAGTGAAGGAACTGGTTGCGCTGGCGAAGGCGCAGCCCAACCGCTTGAGCTACGGCTCCGGCGGCAACGGCTCGCCGCCGCATCTCACCGCTGAATTGTTCAAGTCGCTTGCCGGCATCACCATGACGCATGTGCCGTTCAAAGGCTCCGCGCCCAGCATCCTCGCGCTGGTGGGCGGGCAGATCGATCTTTCGTTTTCCACCATAGCACTGACGTTGCCGCAGGTGAAAGCGGGCCGCATACGCGCGCTTGCCGTGACCGCGCCGCAACGCGTGCCCGCGCTGCCGGACATGCCCACCATGATCGAAGCAGGCGTGCCGGGCTTTGAATCACAACAATGGTTCGCCCTCTTTGGCCCAGCGGCGCTGCCGCGCGACATCATCGTCAGACTCAATGCCGAAGTGACACGCCTGCTCGAATCACCCGAAGTGCGCACGCGCTTCGCCAACGAAGGCGCGGAACCAGGCAAACTCACACTCGATCAGTTCGCCGCGTTTACACGCGCCGATGCCGTGCGCTGGGCGAAAGTGATCAAGGTGTCGGGTGCGACGGCGGAGTAGTGTCCCAGGTCAATCGGGACCGGCGTTAATCCAGTGACTTTCGCGAATTGGCGTATTATGTTTCGTCACCTTCTTTGTATACCGCACGAGGAAAATCATGGACGACTCTCGGGCAAGGGCAATCACCGGTTGCCTGCTCGGCACGGCGGCAGGCGACGCGCTGGGCCTGGCCTGCGAGGGCTTGAGCCGGCGGCGGCAGGCGAAAATGTTTCGCACGCTGGACAGTTATAAGCTGCTGCCCTTTGGTGCTTTTGGCAAAGGCATGACTTCCGATGACACCGAGCATACTTGCATGCTCGCGCAAAGCCTGATCGTCACCGGGCACGGCGATTTGGCTACACTCGAAAAACAATTCGGCCGCAACTTCGCGTGGCGCTTGCGCTTCTGGCTGCTGGGTCTGCCCGCGGGCATCGGCATGGCGACGCTGCGCGCGATCTTGAAACTGTGGCTGGGGTTTCCGGCGTACAAGTCCGGTGTGTTTTCTGCCGGCAACGGCCCTGCGATGCGCGCGGCGCTGATGGGCGTGTGTTTTGGCGCTGACCCGGCGCGCATGCGTGCGCTGGTGCGTGCCTCCACGCGCATCACGCACACCGATCCCAAGGCCGAATATGGCACATTCGTTGTTGCATACGCCGCGCACCTCGCGGCCTCGCGTGAAAACGACATCGCGCCTAACGAATTTCTAGAGCTTGTGAAACAGCATATCGACGACACGGCTTTTATCGAACTCGTGCGCAACGTGACAACAAGTGTTGAACGCGGCGAGAGCGCGGAGTCATTCGCCGCCAGCATCGGCTGCGCGAACGGGGTGAGCGGCTACATGTATCACACGTTGCCGTGCGTGCTGCACGTGTGGCTCGCGCACCAGCACGATTACCGCGCCGCGGTGACGGCGATGGTGCGGCTGGGCGGCGACTCGGATACCACTGCCGCCATCGTCGGCGCCATCGTGGGCGCGCGCGTGGGCAAGGCCGGCATACCGGCAGAATGGATTGACAACCTCGTCGAATGGCCGCGCTCGGTGGCGTGGATGGAACAACTTGGTGCAAGACTTGCCGCGAGCGCACATGGGCAAGCAGGGCGGCCACTATGGATCAATCCGCTCAGCCTGATATTGCGCAACGCTTTTTTTATGATAGTCGTTTTACTGCACGGCTTCCGGCGGATGTTGCCACCGTATTGAATAAATACGGCTTCCGTCCCCAGCGTCACGGACTCACCATGCTCGAACTCGCAGCTGGCGGCGGCCAGATCGCGGTCGCGGGATCGGGAAAATCAATGATTATGTTGCAGCAGGCTCCTCAATAACCGGGGTTCTCACATAAGCCAGACCACGCTGCTCCAGGGCGGCTGCAACACGCAGACAGAGATCCTCGCGCCATGCCGGTGCAATGATCTGCATGCCTATCGGCATTGAAGTATTCACTGCAAGCGGCGCGGCGACGACCGGCAATCCAATGAACGACAGGGGCTGCGTGAGCAATCCCATGTTCGGGCGCACAAGCATTTCGCGCCCGCGTATGCGCATCGTTTCCTGTCCGATCTCGGTCGCCGGGCGGGGCGTCGCCGGCGCGAGCAGTACATCGACTTCGTGAAATGCCTCGCGCACGCGCAGGCTGAACCAGCGGCGCAGCCGCTGTGCGCGCAGGTACCAGGCGCCCGGTATCAACGCACCGGCGGTAAGCCGGTCCCGCACCAGCGGATCGAAGTCGTTACGGCGATTCCTCAGATTATGCAGATGAAGTTGGCCGCCTTCCGCCCCGGTGATGATGAACGCCGCGGCGCGCGCGCTTTCGACCCGCGGCAGCACGATTTCACGTGTCGCTCCAAGCGAGCGTGCGGCGGCAATGAACGCTTCCCATGTTTCTTCATCGGTGTTCTGCTCGAAATAGCCTTTGAGCAGCCCGATGCGCAGGCCATCGGCGCCGAGCCGTAGCTGAGGTGAAACAGGCGCTATCGCTCGCGCGGCACACGCCGGGTCGCGATCATCCGGCCCCTGCATCGCGTCGTATGCGGCGGCAAGGTCGGCCACGGTTCGCGCAAACGGCCCAACATGATCGAGGTTGTCGACAAACGGAAACGAGCCCGCCCGGCTGAGCCGTCCATAGGTCGGTTTCAATCCAAAGATACCGCATAGCGCACTCGGAACGCGGATAGAGCCATTGGTGTCCGAGCCCAAGGAAAGCGGCACAAGACCACCGGCGACCGCCGCGCCGCAGCCGCCCGATGATCCGCCGGCGATCCGCTCCAGCGCATGCGGGTTGCGCGCCGCGCCGTAGTGCGTGTTTTCCGTGGTGAACCCATACGCATACTCGTCCATATTCAGCATGCCGACGAGTATCGCGCCTGCGCTACACAGGCGGCTTACGATCGTTGCATCCGAAACCGCCGCTTCATTCGCCGCGTTGATGCGTGATCCAGCCAGCGTAACGTGGCCTTCGACGTCGAAGAGGTTCTTTACCGCGAACGGCACGCCCGCCAGCGGCCCCGCATCGCGGCCTGCCACAATGGCCTCATCGACGGCCGCGGCTTCCCTAAGCGCGCGTGCCGCGGTCACTTCGGTAAACGCGTTGTAGCGGCTGTTTAGCGCGGCAATGCGTGTAAGGGTGTCGCGTGCGACATCGGCGGCTGTCGTCCTTCGGCCGCGCACGGCCGCGGCGATGTCGAGCGCCCCCGCGCAAGGCGTCATGGCTCAAACCTCGGCGCAAGCTCGTCTTCAACCGTTAACGGATGATCGAGCACGATCTGCGCCAACGCATGTACGCGCGTCATCTGCACGCTCACCGCGCTGCGCTCGGCCGGCGTAAGCGCGATACCGAGCGCCGACGCAGCCGCTTCTACGTACTTCTCGGCGTCAAATGATTCCACTGGCGTGCCCTTGGGGTTAGGCTGGTTTAGAGTTCAGCACGTGCGATAACCGCTATCGGTCCGCCGCCCGGTGGCCCCTGATGTTCGGCGCCGCCGGACACATACACCAGCCCCGTGCCGGCAAAACCCGCGATCAGTCCGCCCACCGCGGCGCGCGCATGCCGCGTGGAGTTGATGTCCGAATCATCAAGCATGGTATGGCGCGCGCCCCGTATTTCGCCGGAAGGCGCGGCCTCGGCTTTGGCAAAAACATTCACCAACCTGTCGCGGGCCGCGAGTGTGTCGGCCGCGTATGCGCCCAGCCCCGCGTGGCGAAACGCGGTGATGATCGCATGCAGATCAATCGCGTCCTTCATCACCGCGTGTCCGATGACGTAGCCGCTCGCGGAGCGCAAGGCATTCCCCATCAGGATCACGACGTTGCACATCAGCTCAATGCCGGCCGAGGTGGAAGCGACCGCGGAAAACGCGCTCCAATCCGAAAGCACGGCATTGTCGGGCGGCATTTCGCTCAGTTCTCCCAGGGCAAGCGCGACGCCGAGCGCGGATGCCCCGCGCGAGTAACCCATCGATGCATAGGCATCTTCGGTCACTACCGCTCGTCCACGTGCGTGCGCCGCCCGCATGCGCTCGGCGGTGAGCAATGGACATTTGATCTGCACGAAGTGAACATCAGCCGCCTGTTCAATGCCCGCGTCCGCCATGGCGGCTGTAACGGCATTCGAGGTTTCTTCAATCTGTGCGCGGCGCCCCAGCTCTTCCGGCAAGAACTCGCGCGTGTGGGCGATGCCGATCGCGAGCCGCTTATCCGAACCCACCATTTCGTCGGTGTCTCGGCGCGCGAACACCGTGATATGCGGAGAAAGCGCGCCTTCCGTGCCGCCCGACATGACAAAGGCTATACGCCGTTCGACTTCAAGCGCCGTGAGCGCCAGCCGCTGTCCAAGGGCGCCGGCCAGAGCCACTGTTGCGTACTCGCGCGTGAAGTCGTTGACGCAGCCGTTGCCTTCGGTCTTGCCCAGGATCGCGATGATCGAGTTCGGATCGAGCTCGCCGCCGTCAATCAGCTTGACGAGCCCCGAAACGTCCGCGGGTCCCGTGGTGGGAATCTTGTATACATCGACTTTCTGCATCGCGGGCATCCAGTTTGGGCCTTGCATGGCCCAAGGTCAGGCGACTGCCTTCAGTTCCCGCGGCGCCACGTGGCTGGTCAGGCGCCGCGTGATGTCCCGGCGCACCTGGTTGAAATCAATCGCCGACACCTCGCGCGGCCGCACCAGCTCAATCGCGACATCGGCCTCGACGCGGCCCGGGCCGGCGGTCATCACCACCACGCGGTCCGATAACAGTACCGCCTCTTCCACCGAATGCGTGACGAAAATCACCGTGACCTTGGTCCGCGCCCAGATTTCCAGCAGCTCCTGTTGCAGACTTTCACGCGTCAGCGCATCCAGCGCGCCGAAGGGTTCGTCCATCAACAACACTTCGCACTCATTGGCGAGTACGCGCGCAATGGCCACACGTTGCTTCATGCCGCCCGACAGTTGATGCGGAAAGCGGTCGGCGAATTTCTCCAGCCCGACCATGTTCAGATATTCATTTGTGATTTCATCAACGTATTTTTTGGCCATGCTTTTCTGACGCGGGCCAAAACTGATGTTTTCGCGTACGGTCATCCACGGAAACAGCGCGTAATCCTGGAACACCATGCCGCGGCCGCTGCCAGGGCCGGTAATCTCTTTTTCGTAAAGACTGATCTGCCCGGAACTCGGTTGCTCGAACCCGGCGATGATCCTGAGCAAGGTGGATTTGCCGCAGCCCGACGCGCCTATCAGGCAAACAAACTCGCCCTTGTCGATGCTGAGATTCACGCTGCGTAGCGCTTGCACTTGATCGGCGCCGATGTGGAACGTCTTGGTCACGTCATTGATCGCCAGAAATTGCCGCCGCGACGGCTTGTGTGCGTTCTCAAGCATGATGTTGCGGGCTCCAGCGCAGCATCCAGTTGTTGATGCCTACGATGACGCGGTCGGTCAAAAAGCCGGCCATGCCGATAATCATCATGCCGGTAATCACCAAATCGGTGCGCGACAGCGTGCGCCCATCCATGATGACGGAGCCCAGTCCGGTCGGCACACCGGTCATTTCACCAACCACGATCAGTATCCACGCGAAGCCGTGCGCCAGACGCAGGCCATTAAAAATGCCCGGCATCGCCGCCGGCAACACCACTTGGCGAAACATGCGCGAGCCGTCGCAACCCAGCATTGAAGCCGCCTCGAACAAGCGCGGATCAACCGAACGCACGCCGAAAATTGTATTGAGCAGTATGGGATAAAACGCGCCCAGAAATACCAGAAAAATCGCGGAGCGCGGCCCTAACCCGAAAAAGATCATCGATAGCGGCAGCCACGCCGTGACCGGAATCGGCCGCAGCAAAGACAACGTGGGATCGAGCATCTGACGCACTATCTTGACCCGGCCGATCAGCAACCCCAGCGGAATCCCGATGACAATAGCGAGCGCGAATCCGCCATATACGCGCTGCATGGAGGCAAATAAATGCGTGAATATGGTGCCGCTGAAGGCGTCGTTGTGTACGCCGCCGACGGAAAAATCCCACATCATCACACTGACCTGATACGGCGTTGGCACCAGTTTGGTGCCCGTCATAACCACCAATTGGTGCCACAGAAACACCAGCGCTATCGGAAAAGCCACGGCCAACAGCGGCCCCTGCAGGCGATCCGGCAGCCATGCATGGCCGGACTTGGCTGCAGTAGCGCCCGCTGGTGTACCGGACAGTATGGCTGACATGATCGCGCTGAAAACCGGCTATTTCTTCACGGCTACGTCGGCAGGCATGAATTTCGTGGTGATGAATTTGTCGAAATTCGGCAACTCACGAATCTGCTTTTTCTCCAGCATCAGAGCGCCATACGCCTTGGCCCGCCTGATGAATTCATCGTCGATTTTCCACGTAAGCTGCACGTTGGGCGCGGCCAATTCGATGGACCTTTGTTGCTGACCCAGCTTCTGCATGGTCATTTTCACCATCTCGGCGGGGTTCGACATGGCATAGTCCGTCGCCGTGCGATGCATCTCCATCATGATCTTCACCAGCTCCGGGTTTTTGTCAATCATCTCCTGGCGCGTCGCCCATATCATATTGAGTGACCCTATCGCCGTGCTATACGGGTATTCGACGATCCTGCCCACGCCATTGGCCAGACTGATGCCCGGGCCGGGCTCGGCGCCCACGTACGCATCGATGTCTCCACGCGCCAGCGCTGGGGCCATGTCGGAGAACGGCAGGCGGATAGGTTGTATATCCTTGATGCTCATGCCCTCGGCCTTCAGGCGCTCAAGGATGACGACCTCCTGCGTGGAACTCGGCCAAATGGCGACCCTCTTGCCCTTGAGGTCCTTGATCGTTTTGATGTCGGACTTCAGACTCGACACCACGGCCATGCCGCCATTGCATTGAGGCGCGAAGATCACCACCGGCTCGCCGGCTGCGGCGCCGAGCATCGCGGCTGCAATTCCAAAGGTGGCGAAATCCACCGAACCGGTGACTACCGCATTCTTGCTGTCCGTCGGCGTCTCAAACGGAATCACCTCGATCTTGTAACCCTTGGGTGCAAACTGCTGATAGAAGTGCGGCGTAATCCCGTGAATCAATTTCAGCGTGCCGACCTTGATCACTTTTTCCTGCGCTTGCGCGCTGTGTATACCCAGCGGGGTGAGCACAGCCAGAACGGCTGCGGCAATAAACTGTCTGCGAAACTTTGTCATGGCGATCTCCTGGTTAACTACGCAAGGCGAGCGTTTGATTACACTGCCTATGTCTTCTCGTGGAGTAATGCAACCATCGTGCCACTGACAAAATATCGTTTAAAAACAATTAGTTATGTTATTTTCCCGATAGCGCCATGCACCAGCTTGGAACATGCCACAGGTTGGCGCACCAATCCGGCGCGCGGCAGGGCTACGCCGCGGCGAGCTCACGCACCAATGCGGTGAGCGCGCCGCCGGGCTGTGCGAGTTCTTGCAGAATAGTGAAATGATTGTGATTCGCGAGGCGCGACAAGCGGCCCGGCAATCCCGCTTGCGCGCGCGCCTCGGCGTAGGTTGCGGACTGCCGCTGCAACTCGGGCAACTCGCCGTCGCCGCACGCGAGCATCAGCGGTGATGAACGTGCGGGCAGATTGTGCAATGGGCTGAGCCGCGGCGCCGCATCCGAGTCCAGCCCCAGTTTGCTGTTGAGGTAATTCAGGCGTATCGGCTCCAGATCGAAAATGCCGCTGATCGCAAGACCGGCGCGTACTTCAGGTTCGTCCATCACCATCGCGGTCAGATGCCCGCCCGCCGACCACCCCGAGACTATGATACGCGCGGGGTCTCCGCCATACTCCGCCGCGTGCCGCGCGATCCAGCGTATGGCTGTTCGTACTTCATTGACGATTCCATCCAGCGTGATCACCGGCGCTAGCGTATAGCCGGGCAGCGCGACATGAATGCCGTGCGCGAGCGGACCTGCGGCAAGGAAGCTGAACGTCTCCTTGGCGCGCATTTGCCAGTAACCGCCGTGAATGAAGACGAGCAGCGGCCCCGGTTCGCTGGCCGCGAAATAGTCGATGCGGTTGCGTTCCGCCGGGCCATAACAAAGATCAAGATAGCGCGGATGGCTCGCGCGCAGCCTTGCGCTGCGCGCGTCAAAATCCGCCAACAGTGCGGCGCTGTTCGCCACGGCCGCCGAGTTGTCATAAGCGGCATCCAGTGCCGCACGATCCATGCCGCGATACAGATTCACTGTTGCGCCGCCTCGGCCGCCAGGTAGGCACGCCAACCGCCAAACATTGAAATGTCCCGCGCACCCGGCGCCGCGCAGGATTCACACAGAAACCCCTTCACGGTGCGCCCGTCTGCGAGCGTCAATGTACCAATCGCCAGAGGCGAAGGCACCTCGGCCACAAATGATCCAAACGCGGCGGTAGACATTGCCCACAACTCAACCGCGATCGCCACACCGCCCTCCTCGACACGCACCAATCCCGGCTTGGGCGGAACCGTGCCGGGCAGCGCGTAAAGCCGGTAATTTTGCGCCGTGACGGTGGCTTGCCGCAGGCGCGCGCCACGCGTGGTGAGTTGATGATTAAGCGGCAAGCCCGACAAATGCGCGCCCGCCACGGCAATTACAACTTCGTCACTTGCCGGCAACTGCTGATGTGGATCGGCATCAGGCAATGTAAACCGTGTAGCACCCATCCGCACGCCCACCGCGCGATGAAACCGCGCGCCGATTGTTGCCAGGTGATGATCGGCATTCGCGCGCCCGATGAACGTCACCCCTGCGGGCAGCCCGTCCGCACGGAATGCCCCTGGCACCGCAAGCGCGCACAGATCCAGCAGATTGACGAAGTTGGTGTAGTAGCCAAGATTGGTATTGCGCTCCACCGGCGCTTCGGCAATCTCAGCATGTGTGTAGATTGTGCCGCTGGTAGGCACGGCGAGCACATCCATCTTTACCCACTCGCTTTCACAGCGGCGCTTCAGTTCGCGCAGACGGTAGAACGCTTCAAACGTATCGGCCGCGTTCCAATTCCTCGCCGACTCAATCACCTTGCGCGTTACCGGGTGAATATCTTCAGGATGCGTTTCGAGAAAATCCTTGATCGCGGCATAGCGCTCGGCCACCCACGGGCCGTCATAGAGCAGCCGCGCGGTTTCGGCAAACGGACGAAAGTCGATCTCCACGAATTCAGCGCCCGTATCACGCAGTGTGCGAAGCGACTGCTCGAATGCGGCACGCGCCATATCGTCGCCAAAAAACTCAAGTTGCGCCTTGGCGGGCACGCCGCAACGGAACGACTTGGCCGGAAATGCGCATGACGAATCGGTGTCGACGCGCGCGTAAATATCACCGGCGTCAAACCCGCGCATTACATCAAACACCGACGCCGCATCTTCGCAAGTCAGCGCAAACACCGAAACGCAATCGAGCGAGCGGCACGCCGGCACCACGCCGCGCGTACTCACCTCGCCCGGCGTCGGCTTAAGACCCACGATATTGTTGAAGCCGGCAGGCACGCGCCCGGAGCCGGCGGTATCGGTTCCCAGCGCAAAGCTCGCCAGCCCCGCGGCCACCACCACCGCCGAACCCGAACTGGAACCGCCCGAAATATAGTCCGGATTAAACGCGTTGTGGCAGGCGCCATACGGCGAGCGGGTACCCACCAGCCCGGTGGCAAACTGATCGAGGTTGGTCTTTCCTATCAGCAGCGCACCGGCATCGAGCAGGCGTTGAACGGCGTATGCCGTTGCTTGCGCCCCGTACGAAAACGCCGGGCATGCCGCGGTCGTGGGCAGGCCCGCGACATCGATATTGTCTTTAACCGCAAACGGTATGCCATAGAGCGGAAGTGTCGCTCCGGCAGCGCGCTGCGCCTCGAGATCACACGCTCGTTTGGCGGCGGCCTCCTGCGGCAGAAGATGTATCCAAATCGGATTGCCGGCAAGCCCGGGCATCGCGGCATGAATATCGCGCACAACGGCGCTGGGCGTCATCGCGCCGCGCACGTAGGCGGCGGTGAGCGTCGTCAAATCAAGGCTGTACGGCAGAGGCATGTTCAGAGAGTCATTCATAATGTTGCTGGGTCTTGCGGGTAAACTGTTTATCCCGAAGCAACATACATGCCACTACCTGACAACTCAGACTGCGTAGTTCGCCATCACCCAGCGCGCCGCTTCGAATAACAGCCTGTCGTTATTACGCCGCGCGATAAATTGCGCGCCTATGGGCAGACCGTTCGGCCCGGTGAACAGCGGCAGCGTGATCGCGGGCACGTGCATGGTGGTCCAGATCGTACAGAACGCGGCGTTGCCGGTGGAGTTAAGTCCCACCGGCGCCTCACCCGCCGCCGTGGGCGCCAACAGCACGTCGTAGTCGTTGAATACGTCGTGCAGCATGCGCCGCACGCGTGCGGCGTAGCTGCGCGAGTCGCGGTATTTCTCGAAGCTGCACGACAAGCCATCCTTCAAGCGGTTGTTGCGCAGGGTTTCGCTGATCATCTCCCAGCGGTTATCGACTTCCCACGCATGCGCGCGCGCGAATTCATAACTCGAAATCCAACGATGCGCATCTTCGATGCGTTTGAATTCTTCGGGTAGCGTGACATCACTCACCTTGGCACCCGCCTTGGCAAGGCGAGACGCACAATCTTCCAGCAACTTCTGCGTCGCAGGTTCGGCTTGATCCCACATCGGCGTGCGGCAGAATCCGATGCGCGGGGGTGCCATCACATTTGCCGCAAGGGGCTGAGGCTCGACCCCCAGCAGCACGTCACGATACAACGCAACGTCTTCCACCGAACGCGCGATCAGGCCGATGGTATCGACCGACCCCGCCGCCTCCATCACACCCGTCAAGCGTATGTCGCCCCAGGTCGGACGATAACCCACACAGCCGCAAAACGACGCGGGCCGCAGGGTCGATGCCGTGGTTTGCGAACCGAGCGCGAGTGGAACCATGCTGCCACCCACCGCCGCCGCCGAGCCGCTGGATGATCCGCCCGGCGTGCGCTTCGCATCCAACGGATGCATGGTCTTGCCGGGATATCGATTGGCGAACTCGGTGGTCACCGTCTTGCCCATGATGAGGCCGCCCGCGCGCCGCGTGAGCGCCACCACCGTCGCGTCGATGTGCGGACGGTGGCCCTTGTGTATCGGGGTGCCGTATTCGGTGGGCATGTCGGCGGTGTCGATGATGTCCTTCATGCCGACGGGCACGCCATGCAGCGGGCCGTGCTTGCTGCTCTTGTCGAGTGCGCGTGCCTGCTTTAGCACCAGGTCCGGATCGAGGTAGTGCCACGCCTGCACCTTGGGCTCGCGCGCCGCGATGTGATCCAGACAAGCGCGCGCGACCGATTCCGCCGTGGTTTTGCCGGCAGCGATGGCGGCTACGATTTCGCTCGCGGTCAGTTCGTTCAATGCCTTGGCCATGCTCTACCCCTTGTAGATCGGTTCTGGCTGCGTAAAAAACGCGTGCAGGATGTGATACACGGTTTTGAAATTGATCTGCTGAAAACTCGCGTGCGAGATGCCCGACATCACGGCGAATTGTTTGTCCGGGTTGGGCAACCGCTTGAAAAATTCGATCAGGTCGTCAAAACCCGCGATGCCGTCGAACTGGCCGCGCATGATAATGGTCGCCGCGTGTATCTTCGTGGGGTCAACCACCGGCAGCTTCGAGCACATATCGACGTAGGTGCCGGTGGGCACCGAATCATCGAGTGCCAGCACCTGATCGGCAAAGGCTTCGACGACTTTTTCCTCGGCACATCCGGGGTGATCGCGATTGAATATCGAATGCATGAACGCGCGATCCATCGGGCGGCGATTCACTTTTGAAAACTCCGGCAGTTTCTTCTTGCGCTCGGCGAGCGTGGGGCTGCCCTCGCCCGTCCACACGAATGCATCGAGTGCAAGGCGCGACACACGATCCGGGCAACGCTGCGCGAACTGCGCGGCGCGCAGCGCGCCCGACGAAATGCCGTAGGTCAAAAAGCTCTTGATGCCGCGTGTCTTCGAGATGTAATCGGTGGCGGCCACCAGATCATCCACGCCATTGGCGATGTCGAAGTTGATATTGCGCGTCTTGTCGGAGCGTCCATAGCCCTCCATGTCGACGCACCAGCAGTCGAATCCGCGCTCGACAAACCAATCCATCACCGATGAATCGGGGCGCCCCGGCACCTTCAGATCAAATGTCGGCTGCGAGGCCATCGACGAGCCGTGCACGAACAACACCGCGGGCTTGCCGCCCGGTTTGCCCGAGTGCTTCTCGAACAAAAATAATTTTACGTCGCCTTTCTTGGTCCAGTGTTCCTGGCCCTGCACCGATACGGTCATGATGATTTCCGAATGAAGAATGAGCGCCGAAGTCTAGGCGAGCCACTGGTCAACGTCAAACCTCAACCGTCACCTCAACTGTAACGTTTTGCGCGCCCTGCGCTTGCGCCTATAATTTTGGCTGCTTCCTTACACGACGCCACATGACCAAACCCCAACCCTATCAACACATCACCATCGGCCGCGATGGCGCCGTGGTGGTGCTGAAGCTCGCGCGCGCCGCCGCGAAGAACGCGCTCAACAAGACGTTGGTCGCGGAATTACGCGATGTGCTGGCGAAGGTGTCGGCTGACAATGAGGCGCGCGCGCTGTTGCTCACCGGCGAGGGCGACGTGTTTTGCGCCGGCGCTGATTTGAAAGAGCGGCGCGAGCATCCAGGAAAGGACGCTGAGTTTCGCGCGCCGCTGCTCAAGCTCTGGCATGAGCTTGCACAGTTTGCAAAGCCGCTGGTGATCGCCGTCAACGGTCACGCGGCGGGCGGCGGGTTTGAGTTGTCGTTGCTGGGCGACGCGGTTGTCGCCTCCGACGCGGCGCAATTCTGGCTGCCCGAGGTGCAATGGGGCGGCATCCCCGGCGGCTGGGGCACGCAACTGCTGCCGCGCCTGGTGGGGCCGGTGCGCGCGCGCTGGATCATACTCAACGGCCATCGTATTTCCGCGCGCGAGATGCTCGACATGGGTTTGATCACGCACGTGGTCGCGGCGGATTACGTGCTGAATGCGGCGCGCGCCATTGCGCACGAACTCGCCACACGCCCGTCCACGGCGGTGGCAATGGCGAAAGAAGCAATCCGTCAGGCGTTGAATACGCCGCTTGCCAGTGGCATCGAGGCCGAGGAAAAATTATTACAGCAAGCGGTCGCCGCTCCCGAACGGTGCGAAATGCTGGAACGTTTCGCGCAAGGCCATCGCCCGAAGTGACGCGTTAACAGCCACCGGCAATCACACGCGCCCGGCCCCGGTCCATTTCTCCAAGACGGCGGCAATATCGGCAAGCCGGAACGGCTTGGATGCATAATCGTCCATGCCGGCCACGAGGCAGCGTTCGCGCTCGCCCGTCATCACGTCCGCGGTCAAGGCAATGACCGGCATGCGCGCGGCGCCCGACTTCGCTTCCAATGCGCGTATCGCCGCCACTGCCTGGTAGCCGTCCATCTCGGGCATATGGCAATCCATCAGGATGATGTCGAAGCCGCCCTCGTTAAACAGCGCCACGGCACTCGTGCCGGTTGCGGCGATTCGTGTCTTGCAACCCAGCCGCGTGATTATGGTTTCCGCGAGCAACTGGTTGACGGCGTTGTCCTCGGCGAGCAGCACGCTTGCGTCGAATGATTTTGCCGCAGGCACGGCGGCGGGCCTTGCGGCTTCCGTGGCCGCCACCGGCGGTGCCGGCAGCTCCGCGCGAAAGACCGACCCCTTGCCAGGTTCTGACTCCACGGTCAGCACGCCGCCTATCAGCTTGAGTATCTGACTGGATATCGCGAGTCCGAGACCCGTGCCACCGTAACGCCGCGTGGTCGAGTCATCGGCCTGCGCAAAGGGTTCGAATATGCGCTCGATGGCCTCGCGCGGGATACCGATGCCGCTGTCCTGCACCTCGATCAGCAGCCGCTCGTCCCCCGCGCCGCCTGCGCCATGCATGCGCACCGTGACCGCGCCGCGTTGCTGACCAGATTGCCCAACATCTGACGCACACGCGTCGGGTCTCCGCGCACTGCGGGCGGCACGCCGGGCGCGATATCGACGTTGATGGCCACACCCTTGCCCGACGCGCGCGGCGTAAACAAATGCACCGTGTCGCGCGCGATGTCCGCGGGGTTGAACGCCACCGACTCCAGATCAAGCCTGCCCGACTGAATCTTGGAGAAATCGAGCACGTCGTTCACCACCTCGAGCAGAGCCTCGCCGGATCGCTGCACGACATTGATGCGCTCCTGCTGCTTCGCGTCGAGCGGGCTTTCCTTGAGTAATTCGATCATGCCGAGGATGCCGTGCATCGGCGTGCGTATCTCGTGGCTCATCTTCGCCAGGAAATCCGATTTCGCCTGATTCGCGGCCTCGGCCGCCGCGCGTGCCACTTCCAGCGCATCATGCTCTTTCTGCAAATCGGCGAGGTAACTGCGCTGCAGCGCCTCGCTATCCGTGAGCTCGGAAATCTTGCGCTTCACCTCGTCCGCCATGTGCTGAAAATCGCGCGTCAGCACGCCGATTTCGTCGCCGCCCCGAGGCTTCAAGTCGATGCTGTAATCGCCCGCGTGCAGTTGGCGGCTGGCATCGGTCAATTGTTTAAGCGGACGCGTCAGCACCACACCTATCATCGCCAGCAGCAGCGAAAACACCACCAGCACGGCCAGCCCCACCAACAGCGTGCGCAACAACAATCGATTGCGCGCCTCCTCGATGAACGCGCCCGACAAGCCGTAATGCAGCACGCCGAGTTTTTGTCCTTCGAGAACGAGCGGCGCCTTGAAGTCATAACGCAAGCCGCCATCGGCGGTGCGCACGGGTTGCGGCAGGCTGGTATCGGGTTTAGGCGTGTCCGCGGGCCAGCCATCCTGCCCCACCGCGCGCCCGGCCGCATCGCACACGATGACGTACGACACGCCGCGCTTCACGCGGCTCTCGCGCGCAATGGTCTGCACCGTGGCGTAATCGCGTTGCAGCATTGGCGCGGCAAGTGCCGCGTTAAACAGCGGCGCGTCCTGCTCGGCGCGCGCGCGCAGTTCGTCGCGCAAATAAGTGTCGATCAGGTTCGCGCTATTCCACGTGATCAGCGCAATGGCGGCAAGCTGTACAACAATACCGGCGGCAACCAGCTTGCCGCGAAAGCTGAGCCACTGCCACATGGAATTACTTGGTCATCCCCAGCCCCACTCGCGTCTGATCCAGAAATTCATCCAGCGGCTTTTGTTCAGCCTCGCTGATATCGCGGATATTCAAAAAAACCGGACAACGAAAAAAACTTCTTGCCGTCATCGGTCTTGGGGAATTGCAGCAGCAGCGCCTTCACGCGTTGCTGTTCGGCGGCGGACAGCTTCGGATTGGCGATCACCCAGAAACCCGGCACCTTGGCAAACTCGGTGACGATCTTGATCTGCTTGCGCATCTCTTCGCCTATCGCGCGGAATTCGCCCATGCTCATGATCGCCAGCGGCGCCTCGCCGGTGCGTATCAAGGTGCCGAGGCTGTCGTCGTTGCCGGCGCGCGTGATCTTGAAATCGCGATCCGCGTGCAAACCCTGCTCGCGCAGCCATTTCAGCCCGACCGGCGCCACCAGCGATTGCGGATTGGCGAGTGCCAGCGACTTGCCCTTCAATTGTTCGGCCGATGCATTTGTATTCGCGGCGCCAGCGACCAGCAGGCCGGGTATCGCCGGTTCGTAGATCGCCAGCGGCGTCCATTTGCCGTCGATCTGATTCACGCGGCCGACGTTCGCCGCGGTAACCACCAGTTGATAATCGCCACGCATGGTGGCGGTGCTGAACGCACGAAAATCCGCGGCGGTGGCGATTTCAACCTTGCGTTTCAACTCGCTATCGAAATACGCGCGCATCGGTTGATCCGAGATTATTCATTAGCTATTTTTGCACAACAGCCAGCCAGATGTTGTCACGATTTTCTAATGAATACCATTAGGGCAAGTTGTTGAAATACAATGGGTTTCCATGTTTGATGGGGCGATGACGCCATGAACCGAACAGCCACCGAGTCAACCCTGCACTTCAGCAACAGAGCGGTCACCGCGTGGGGCGGCTTGGCGCTCATGCAGCGCATGCTCAATGCCATCGGTTTTCGCGCCGCGGCAGCGGCCTGGTCACTGCCGCCCCCGGGTTCGAACCGGGGCTTTGCCCCGGTCACGCTCATCGAACAGTTTCTGGTCAGCCTGTGGTGCGGGGCCAACCGCTTCTCCCAGCTTGAAATCAATCGCCACGATCACGTGCTTACCCGCCTGTTCGGCTGGACTAAAGGCGCCGGGCACCGCGCCGTGGTCAGACTGTTTGAGCGCTTTGATCTGGCCAGCGGCAGCCGCGTGCAGCAAGAGATTTACGGCTGGTTCTTCTCGCAATTGTCGATCAAACGCATCACTCTGGACGTGGATTCGAGCGTGATCACGCGCTGGGGTAAGCAGCAACAGGGCGCGCGCGTGGGCTACAACCCGCGCAACCATGGGCGCGCCTCGCACCATCCCCTGATCGCATTTGTGGCCGATTGCCGCATGATCGCCAACTTCTGGCTGCGTCCGGGGGATTGTGCGAGTGCAGGCAACCTGCTGTCGTTTCTGCAGGCCACCCGGCAACATTTGGGCACCACGAGCATCGGCTTGTTGCGTGCGGACTCGGGTTTCTTTGCCGATGAGATTCTCAAGACCCTTGAGGATAGCGGCACCGACTACGTGGTGGCGGCCAAGCTCGTGGCCCCCCTGCAAAAGCAATTGATGAATGCACGCGGCTGGTGGGCGCTGGAGCCGGGTTTGGAGTTGTGCGAGTTTGACTACCAGGCAGGCACTTGGGGCGCGCCCCGGCGCATGGTGGCGATACGGCAAAGTGCGAAATTGCGTGAAGCG
>CAMDLH010000114.1 GCA_945901405.1 Bordetella parapertussis
CGGAGACGCAGAGGTTACGCAGAGGAAAGCAAGTCGAAGTTCTCTGCGCGCCCTCTGCGTCTCCGCGCCTCTGCGGTGAGAAGTTGAACTACTCATTGCGCCCCACCTTGGTCATCAATCGCACAATATCGTCCGCGCATTGCCCGGCAATCGCGCGCACTTCCTCGCGTTTGCGCAAACCAAACGGATGCGGCATCACGGCTATCGGCAAGTCTTTTTTACCCAGGGCCGCAGCCTGCGCGTGGCCCAGCGACTTGAACGCGGTCGAGCAGATGGTGAGCGCTGCCTTGCCGCGTTTGGCCATCTCTACACTGTCGTGGATACTCCACGACGTGCATGACCCTCAGTCGCCCGACCCGGTGATTATCAGGTCGCATTGCTCGGCATACTCCTGATAAACGTTTTCTGGCGCGGGCACCGAGGCCGCGCGCTTGCGGCGCTTTAACACCTGCTTCACGCCGTATTTGCTCATCAGCAGTTCACCGATGTCGTCGGCAAGATGATTGAAATTCGGCTTGGCATTGTCAATGAAGCCCACCACCTTGCCGGCGAGCGATTCCAACGTGGGCTTGGCGATCTCCACCGTCGCCGGCGCTTTCGCGCGCGGCGCGGTGGGGTCGTAGAGGATGATGCTGGCGGTCATGGCGTGCTCCTATGTAATGCGTGTTGCAACAGCAAGTCAAAAACCAACACTGTCGTTCCCGCGCAGGCGGGAACCCATAACACAATGCCACTTGAGAAATTGTATGGGTTCCCTCCTGCGCGGAAACGACGGCATTATTATTTGTGTATCACTGCGGCGCAATATTCGTCTTCTTGATCAAATTCAACCAGCGCTCGATTTCCACTTGCGTATGGCGCCGCGCTTCCTGCGGCGTGCCGCCGAGCGGCTCGGCGCCCTGCACCGCGAGTTGCTCTACGAAATCAGGCGTCTTCAGCACACGCGTGATTTCCGTGTTCAGGCGTTTGACGATCATGTCCGGCGTATTCGCAGGTGCGAGCATCTGGTACCACAACGATGCCTGGTAGCCGGGAAACCCCTGCTCCGCCACGGTGGGAATTTCCGGCGCGGCGCGCGTACGTTTAGCGCTGGTCATCGCCATCGCGCGCAGGCGGCCGCTTTTCACATGCGGCAAAACCGCGAGCGGACTGGTGCACATGAACTGCAACTGCCCGCTGATCACATCGGTGAGCGCCGGCCCCGCGCCCTTGTACGGCACATGCACCATGTCGATGCCGGCGCTGTGCTTGATCAACT
This sequence comes from Bordetella parapertussis, assembly GCA_945901405.1. Classification (GTDB taxonomy): domain Bacteria; phylum Pseudomonadota; class Gammaproteobacteria; order Burkholderiales; family SG8-41; genus CAMDLH01. Next base: position 1,259 of record CAMDLH010000114.1, read on the forward strand.
CCACCGCGAGATGGCCACCGGTGCCCGGCCCCGACGAAGCGTAGCTGAGCCGCCCTGGTTTCGACTTTGCAATAGCGACGAGTTCCTTGAGGTTACTCGCGCCCAGTGCCTGCGTTGCCACACACAGCAGCGGCGAATCCGCCAGCAGCGTGATAAACGCAAAATCCCGAATCGAATCGTACGGCAGCTTCTTCAGCAAGGCCGGGTTGATCGCGTGCGTCGCGCTCGCAAGATATAGCGTATGGCCATCGGGATTCGCGCGCGCCGCGAGTTCCGTCGCGATGACATTGCCGCCGCCGGGCCGATTGTCATTCACAAATTGCTGCCCGAAGGTTTCAGTCAGCCGCGCCGACAACATGCGCCCTAGAATATCGCCGGCGCCCGCCGGCGGAAACGGAATGATCACGCGCACCGAACGCACCGGATAAGTGTCGGCGGCGTGCACGGCAAACGGCATGACACAACTCAACGCGAAACTACTCACTAACAATTTATTCAATAAAAACATATAGTTACATCAAAACGTCGGACTCTTGAATTCGCCGCCCATGGCCACCAGCCCCCACGCCGGCAGTTGTGTGTCCATGCTGAAATGGATGTGCCCCGCCGCCGCGTGCGCGTCGCGAAAGCGGCGTTGCAAGGGCGCGCTATCGTATATGCCATTGGCGCCCATCATTTCGTGCAGGATGTCCACGGCCTCGGTCGCCATCTTCACCGCCATCGCGGAATTGCGCCGATACTTCAATTTCGTCTGCACGTCGAAACTGCCGCCCGCGTTGACCACTTCGTTCGCCTCGATGCAATCGTGACGCAGCCAATGGCGCGCCGCATCGATTTTGCCCGCGGCCATCGCCACACGCTGCTGCACCGCCTGAAAATCGCGCATCTTCGCCCCCGTGTAACTGGTGCTGCGCGCCTTCACATGCTCGATGGTCTCGTCGAGCGCGCCTTGCGCGTTGCCAATCATGCAGCCACCGATGCCGTAGCCGCCAAAGCCCGACAGCGGAATGCGGTAAATCGGATTGGTATGCACTTTCAAACCGGGAAACTCATGCCCCGGCAGCGCCACCGCCATCGAGCACACGCGATGCGCGGGCACGAACACTTTCTCACATCGCACAGAGCGGCTGCCGGTGCCGCGCATGCCCAGCGTCTGCCAGTCGTCGATGATTTCATAGTCGCTTCTGGGCACCATGTTCATCACCCAATCCACCGGTTTGTCGCCTTCGTACACCACGCACGCCAGCATGTTCCATTGGCTGACATCGACACCCGACGAAAAACCCCACTTGCCCGACAATTCCAGCCCGCCATCGACACGCCGCCCGCGCCCCTGAAAATACGCGATGCCCGAGGCGATGCCCATGTCGGGATCCTCGCCCCAGATTTCTTCCTGGCATTTCATCGGCCACAGCGTCAGCAGCCGGTGATGGCCACCGAGATTGGTAAACGTCCACGCCGCCGAGGCATCGCCCTGCGCCAGCGTGTCGTTCAGATCCACCATCGATACATACGGCAACTCCATGCCGCCCCAGTACTTGGGCTGCATGTAGCGGAACAAACCGTTTTCGTGAAATGCCTCCAGCACGTCATCGGTCATGTGCGTTGCGGCTTCCTGCGCGGCGGCGCGTTCCTTCAAAAACGGAATCATCGCCCTCGCACGGCGCATCGCCTCGTTGTAATCGACATCGTTGACCGATTTGCGCGCATGGCGCACTGCTGGTTTTGCGGAAACTTGGGTATCAGGCATTTTGATTGGCAATAAAGATGATTTTCCACCGGAAACCGGCATGCTACATTTTAACCATCCCGGTAAAATTTGCGGCGCGAATCAGCGGAAGGTCAAATCGAGTCCCTGCGCGGCACCGGCTCCACACTGACGGCGACCGCAAGCGTCTGCGAGGCCGCCCCGAGCACCACGCCGCGCAGCGGTGTCACGTCGGAGAACTCGCGGCCCCAGCCCAGCGTGATGAATTCTATGTCCGCGATCTTGCCGTTGGTGGGGTCGAACGCAAGCCAGCCCAAACCCGGACAATGCACCTCGACCCACGCGTGCGAGGCATCGGCGCCCGCAAGACGCTGCTTGCCCGGCGGCACGCGATTCACGATGTAGCCGCTGACGTAACGCGCGGCAAGTCCGAGCGAGCGCAAGCAACTGATCATCAAGTGCGCGAAATCCTGGCACACGCCGCGGCGCTTCGCGAGCACTTCGGCGACTTCTGTCGTGACCGTCGTGGCCTTGGGATCATAGACAAATTCGTTGCGGATGCGCCGCGTCAGATCGAGCAAGGCGGCGGGAAAGAGACGGCCGGCGGGAAAACTGCCGCGCGCATAGCCGGCGGCTTCAGGCAGCAACGGCACCATCGGCGAGGCCAGCCGAAACTGCACGATATCTAATTCGTCGTCGGCGCCCCATGTACCCGGCGTGGCGACCGCGTGCTCCCATGCCGGCCCCGTGCCGGCCGCGGGCGCATGGCTGTGCACCTCAAGCACCGATTCCGCGCGCACGACAAGTTCGTCGTGCGGCGTTTCCACCGCAAAGCGCGTCACGCCGTTGCCGAAATAGTCGCTGCCTTGCGACTGTTCGCTGGGCTCCGGATCGATCAGCAGACGATGCGTGCGCACGGTCTGCCACGGCGTGGTGCGCGGCTTCAGATGCGCGAGCTGGCGCGCGCCCGACACCGCATCCGAGTACGCATAACGGGTTTCGTGGGCCACGCGATAGGTAACCGAATCAACCATGGCCGCTCACACTCCAAGCATCGCGCGCGAGGCGGTATGCGCGTGATTGAAAAACCGCTGCGTGAGGCGGTCGTTGAGCGTAAACGCCGCGCCGCGCAGTGTGTTGATGGTCTCGCGCAAGTGCGAGTTGTCTGGCCGCAGATCGCGTGCCGGGTCGAGGTGTTCAAGCGTAGTCACGGCCATGCCGAACAGTTCGCTGCCGCATGCGCCATAAGCGGCCTCGAGCTTTAACAGCGCGGAATGGATACCCGCGATCTGAAACATCAGCGAACGCGGGTTATCGGCGTCGAGCACCAGCAGATCGAGCACCGGCAGCCATTCCGGCCGCGCCATATAACGCGAACGATAGGTCACCGAGGAATCGGCGAGCAACAGCAGCCAGGTAAGACCGCTATGCGCGCGATGCTCAAAGGCTGCTTCCAACGCCAGGCAATGGAACGCCAGCCGCTCCACGCGCCTGCCGATCGAGAAAAAACGCCATCCGTCGTCGCGCGTCATGCCGTCTAACGCAAAGCCGGACAAGGTCATCATGCTGGTGATGGTTCGGTTGAGCCAACCCAGCGCCTCCGACAGCGAAACGGTTCTGTTGATTACCGGGTCCCGGATCAACGTGTTGATGGTGCGCAGATTATCGATCGACATGCGGTCACGCAGGTTGAACGCGGCGCGCTCGAGCGCGCGCAGATTCGCCGGCAAACCGTAGGCGTTCTCCTCTCCCGTGGCGGCGGCAAGCAGCATCGTATCCGGGTCGTCGTCTTCCTTTAGTATGCCGAACGCGGTGGCCAACGCCAGCACCGGCTTGATCGAATTCTCGTCGTCATCGCTTTCCTGAAGCTTCAGAGTGAGCGCCAGCCGCAACAGGCGCGCGGCATCGTCGCAGCGTTCCTCGTAACGGCCGAACCAGAACAGATTCTCGACCACGCGCGACGGGATGCCGGCGGGCACATGCATCAGGTCGGCGGCCGTGACCGTGGTTTTCAACAGCGTGAATGACGTATCGACCGGACCAGCCGACATCACCCACGTGTCCTTGGAGCCGCCGCCGCGCTGCATCGACACCACGCGCGCGTTCTCGCCGCTGGCGACCCGCGTCAGACCGCCAGGCATGACGACATAACCGTCGGGGGATGCAACAGCGAATACACGCAGGCCGATGCCGCGCGCGGAAATGTGATCCGAGTGTCCTGATTCCAGCACCGGTGCCTGCGACACGTGGACGAGTTCTTGGGCCACGTAGCGCTCGGAATGCGCCGCGAGGTTTTTGCGCAGTTCGGCGAGCCCGGCGGCGTCGAGATCGCGGCCGAACACCGCTTTCATCTGGAATACCGGATCGGCCGATTTAAACACCAGATTCGCGGTTTGATTCAGCGCATCCGCGAGCGCAGCAGGTTCGCCGCACCACCAGGTCGCAATCGACGGCAGCCGCAGCGGCGCGCCCGTGAGATGTTCGGCAAGCCGCGGCAGAAAACCCAGCAGCGCGCCGGATTCAATGACGCCGGAACCCAGCGCGTTGGCGATCAGCACGGAACCGCGCCGCGCGCAATCGGTAAGGCCGGCCACACCCAGCACCGAATCGCTACGCAGCTCCAGCGGATCGCAATAGTCGTCATCCTGGCGGCGCAAAATCGCATGCACACGCTTAAGCCCCCCTATGGTCTTGAGCCACACGCAGCCGTTGCGCACCGTCAGGTCGCCGCCTTCGACCAGCGGAAATCCGAGATAACGTGCGAGCAGCGCGTGCTCGAAATAGGTTTCGTTGTAGGGGCCTGGGGTGAGCAGCACCGTCAGCGTGGCGCCGTCGCCCTTGGGCGCGAAATGCATGAGCGAATCGCGCAGCGTCGCAAAAAAACGCGCCACATGCTGCACGCCCAAGTCTCGATACAGCTCGGGAAACGCGCGCGATACGATGAGCCGGTTTTCGAGCGCGTAACCGGCGCCCGAGGGCGCCTGTGTGCGGTCGGCCATCACCCACCAGCGGCCGTCGGGCGAGCGCGCAAGGTCGGCGGCATAGACATGCAGATGCACGCCGCCGGGGAGATTCATACCGCGGGCCGGGCGCAGAAATCCGCTCTGCCCGAAGATCAGCGCGGGCGGCAGCAGGCCGTGTTTCAGCAGCGATTGGCTGCCGTAGATATCGGACAACACCTGGTTGAACAGTTGCGCGCGCTGAATGATGCCGGCCTCGATCTCGCGCCATTCCTCTGGCGCGATGATGAACGGCAACACATCGAGATGCCACGGGCGGTCGAGTCCCTGCGGATCAGCATAGACGTTATAGGTGACGCCGCTGTCGCGAATCTGCCGTTCGGCCGCCGACAGCCGTTGGCGCATATCCACCGGCGAGGTCGCGGCCAGTTCCATCATCGCCCGCATCCAGTGCGCGCGAGGCTGCGCCGGCGCCTCGAACAATTCGTCGTAGCGGCCTTGCGGGTCGGGGTATTTTGCCAGCAATTTTTTTATGATCGATCTCTGTGCGGAACCCGCATCACGCCGCCCTTCGGAACGGGTGCGCGCACAAGCGATTATGCCAGACGCCGGAATGCGTCCGTTAAAACGCCAATCCACGCGGCGATTCAACCACGCGAACTATGGCTGCGCACCATTTTAGGGTGTATTGTTCTCATTGCGGGCCAGAATGGTGTACGGCTTTCCGCGGAGTTCAGTAGCCGCCACCCAAAACCGCCGAGGAACGACGCGGGCAATATAAAAATAATCTTAAATAACAATAACATACATAAGCACACCGCACGGCCGGCCGGCAATGGCACATTGATTGCTATTCTGAAATGCCGAGGACAATTTGGCTCAAACTTGGGGCAACGCCGTGAGCAAGTCAGCGATTTACAACGAGATGTACGGCGAAGATGGTGCCGTACGTTCGCATTACCAGACGTACGCGGCATGGCTGGAAAACAAGCCACTTGATTTCCTGCTGCAAAAGCAGCGCGAAGCGGACACCCTGTTCACACGGCTGGGCATCACCTTTGCGGTGTACGGCGATGAAGGCGGCGTCGAACGGTCGATACCCTTCGACATCATTCCGCGCGTGGTGCGCGCGGACGCGTGGAAAATCATCACCAAGGGCGCATGCCAGCGCGTGCGTGCGCTCAACGCGTTTCTGAAGGACATCTACCACGGTCAGGAGATCATCAAGGCGGGCCTGATCCCAGAGCAGCAGGTGCTGGGCAATAAACTATTTCGCCCGGAAATGCGCGGCTTCAATGTGCCCGGTGACGTATACGTGCACGTCGCCGGCGTCGATATCGTCGAGACCGGGCGGGATCAGTTCTACGTGCTCGAAGATAATCTGCGCACGCCTTCCGGCGTTTCGTACATGCTGGAGAACCGCAAGATGATGATGCGGCTGTTTCCGGAATTGTTTTCGCGCATGCCGGTGGCGCCGGTGGATCACTACACCGATGTGTTGCTCGACAACCTGCGCGCGGTGGCGCCGGCGGGCGTTGCCAATCCCACGGTGGTGGTGCTCACGCCCGGCAGCTACAACAGCGCCTATTTCGAGCACGCGTTTCTCGCGCAGCAGATGGGCGTGGAACTGGTCGAGGGACAGGACCTGTCCGTCGCCAACGACATCGTCTACATGCGCACCACGCGCGGCGCGCAAAAAGTGGACGTGATCTACCGCCGCATCGACGACGACTATCTCGACCCGCTGGCGTTCCGCCCTGATTCCGCGCTGGGCGTGCCGGGCCTGTTCGCCGCCTACCGCGCCGGGCGCGTCACGCTCGCCAATGCCATCGGCAGCGGTGTCGCCGACGACAAATCCACCTACATCTACGTGCCCGATATGATTCGGTTTTATCTCGGCGAGGAACCCATCATTCCAAATGTGCCGACCTGGCGTCTGGACCGCGCCAGCGATCTGAAATACGTGCTCGCGCATCTGCCGGAACTGGTGGTGAAAGAGGTGCAGGGTTCGGGCGGCTACGGCATGCTGGTAGGCCCCGCGTCAACCACGCAAGAGATCGCGGATTTTCGCGAACGCATCATGCACAACCCCGCCAACTACATCGCGCAACCCACGCTCGCGTTATCCGCCTGCCCCACGTTCTGCGGCACTGGCATCGCGCCGCGCCACGTCGATCTGCGCCCCTATGTGCTGTCGGGCAAAACAGTGACGCTGGTGCCGGGGGGCCTCACGCGCGTGGCGCTGCGCGAAGGCTCGCTGGTGGTGAACTCCTCGCAAGGCGGCGGCACCAAGGACACCTGGGTACTTGAGGACGAGAAGGCGTAACCGCATGCTAAGCCGAGCCGCCAACAACCTTTACTGGATGTCACGCCACATCGAGCGCGCGGAAAACACCGCGCGGCTGCTCGACGTGACTTATCGCATGTCGCTGCTGCCCTACCGCATCCTGGAACCCGGCCAGTCGTGGGCCGAACCGTGGGCGATCCCCCTCGTTATTAGCGGCCTCGCCACTGCCTATTACGAACGCTATCCAGGCACGTTGTCCTCGGATCAGGTGCTACGCTTCATGGTGCTCGACCCGGCCAATCCGTCGAGCCTGTATTCGTGCGTACAGGCTGCGCGCGAAAACGCGCGCACCGTGCGCGGCGCGATCACTTCCGAGATGTACGAGGACATCAACGCGGCCTGGCTGGAAATGCGCAATCAGGATTACGACCGGCTGCACGCCGGCGGACTGGGCGAGTTCTTCGACTGGGTAAAAATGCGCTCGCACCAGTTTCGCGGCGTCACCTTCGGCACCATGCTACGCGACGAGGGCTACAACTTTATCCGCCTCGGCACCTTCATGGAGCGCGCCGATAACACCGCGCGCCTGCTCGATGTCAAGTATCACACGCTGCTGCCCAGCGCGGCCGATGTCGGCGGCGCGGTCGATTATTACCAGTGGGGCGCGCTGCTGCGCTCGTTGTCCGCGTTCGACGCCTACCGCAAGGTCTACCGTGATCTGATCACCCCGATGAAAGTGGCCGAACTGCTGATCCTGCGCGACGACGTGCCGCGCTCGCTGCATGCGTGCATGAACGATATTTACGGCATTCTGCAGGAGCTGTGCGACGAATCCTCACGCGAGGCCGAGCGCCTTGCGGGCGAGCTGCATGCTCAACTGCATTACGGACGCACCGCGCTCATCATCGACACCGGGCTGCACGAATACCTGATGGCGATTCTCGACAAGCTCTCCCTGCTCACCGATGAAATCAACCGCGATTTTCTGGTGCCGGTCTACCCCAGCCAGCAGACACAATCGGCCACGAGCGCGGTTGTAAAGCCCTGATGATTGCACTAAGCTTCGCGCCTGACGCAATTTCTTCATCGTGACTTCAGCGAGGCTTGCATGACTTATTGTGTGGCTGTAATGCTCGATGCCGGCATGGTGTTCGCCTCCGACTCGCGCACCAATGCCGGGGTGGACCACATCGCAAAGTACCGCAAGATGACCGTGATCGCGAAAGATGGCGAGCGCCTGATCACGATTCTGGGTTCCGGAAATCTGTCGGTCACGCAGGGCGCGATCAACCTGCTCGAACAGCAGTCGCGCGGCGCCGATTCCAGCAAGACCGTGCACAACGCATCGTCGATGTTCGAAGTCGCCACGCTGGTAGGCAACGCGCTGCGCGAAGTGCGCCGCCGCGACGAAGCGTACTTGCAGAAAAGCAACGTCGACGCCAGCGCATCGTTCATCGTTGGCGGGCAAATACGCGGCGAGCCGCAGCGCCTCTTTAACATTTACAGCGAGGGCAACTTTATCGAGGCGGGGCCGGATACGCCGTACTTCCAGATTGGCGAGAGCAAATATGCCAAACCGGTGATCGACCGCGTGATCAAGCGCAGCACGCAATTGATGGAAGCGGCCAAGTGCGTGCTGGTGTCATTTGACTCCACCATGCGCAGCAACATCTCGGTGGGCCTGCCGATCGACATCCTGATCTACGACAACGACAGTCTCACGGTGCGCGTGCGGCGGCGTATCGAGGAATCCGATCCGTACTTCAGCATGATCCACACCCAGTGGAGCGAGGGCTTGCGCCGCGTGTTTACCCAACTGCCCAATCCCGACTGGAATGGCGACGGCATCCCCGATGCGGGATAGCCGTGCGTTGCACTCCGCATTCAAGGCGCGGCGATGAGCATTCAGGTTGCGTTGCATCACCGCACGCACTACCGCTACGAGCGTCCGGTCACGCTGTCCGCGCACGAAGTTCGCCTGCGCCCCGCGCCGCATTGCCGCACGCCCGTGCTGTCGTATTCGCTTAACGTCAAGCCGGACCGGCATTTCATCAACTGGCAGCAGGATATTTTCGGCAACTACATCGCGCGTTTCGTTTTCCCCGAAAAAGCCGTTGAACTCGAAGTGACCGTTGATCTGGTCGCCGACATGACGGTGGTCAACCCGTTCGATTTTTTCATGGAAAGTTACGCCGATCGTTTTCCGTTCGCCTATCGCGGCGAGCTCGCGCGCGACTTGACGCCCTATCTTGCGATCGAGGAACACGGCAACCGCCTGAAGCAATGGCTTGCGGATTTTCGCGCGCGGCACTGGACAAACGGCGGCGCCACCATTGATTTTCTGGTCGAAGTCAACCGCCGTCTCGCCGCCGACATCAAGTATCTGGTGCGCATGGAACCGGGGGTGCAGACCTGCGAGCAAACGCTTGGGCTTGGCAGCGGCTCGTGCCGCGACAGCGGCTGGCTGCTGGTGCAGATACTGCGCCACTGCGGCTTGGCGGCGCGCTTTGTGTCGGGCTACCTGATTCAGCTCACCGCCGATGTCAAGGCGCTCGACGGCCCCGCCGGGCCGGAACATGATTTCACCGATCTGCATGCCTGGGCCGAAGCCTATATACCGGGCGCGGGCTGGATCGGCCTTGATCCGACTTCCGGCTTGCTTGCCGGCGAAGGCCACATCCCGCTCGCGTGCACGCCCTCGCCGGCCAGCGCCGCGGCCATCATCGGCGCGGTCGATCCGTGCGAGACGCGATTCGATTTCGCGATGTCGGTCACGCGCATCCACGAAGACCCGCGCGTCACCAAGCCGTACACGCCGGTGCAATGGCGGGATATTGAACAACTCGCGCAACAGGTTGACGCCGAACTCAAGGCGGGCGATGTGCGCTTGACCCAGGGCGGCGAACCTACGTTCGTGTCCATCGACGACATGGACGGCGCTGAATGGAACATCACCGCGCTGTCGCCGAAAAAATGGCAACTCGCTGAGCAACTGATGTGGCGCCTGAATCAACGCTACGCCTCGGGCGCGGCGGTGTTTTACGGCCAGGGCAAATGGTATCCGGGCGAACCGCTGCCGCGCTGGGCGCTCGGCATCTACTGGCGCCGCGACGGCAAGCCGCTGTGGAAAAATCCCGCGCTGATCGCCTCCGATGCAGCGCCAGCCGCCAGCACCACGAGCGACGCGCGGCGATTTGCGCACGCACTCGCACACGCGCTGGGACTCGCCGATGAATTCGTCATCGATGCCTACGAAGACCCGCTGCTGCTGCTGAGCACCGAAGGCAAACTGCCGGTGAATATCGATCCGCTCAGCGTGCCGTTCAAGGACGCCGACGAACGCACGCGCCTGCGCCGCGCGCTCGAACGCGGCGCGGCCACGCCCGCCGGTTTTATACTGCCGCTGAAGGCTGGCGAAGCGAGTGTCGCTTCCGACACCACGTGGGAAAGTTCGCCGTGGCCGTTAAAGCGCGAACGGTTGTATTTGTTATTTGGCGACTCCGCGCTGGGCAACCGTTTGCCGCTGGCGTCGCTGCCCGAGCGCCTGCCGCAAGATATCGAACCTGAATTCGAGCGTGATCCATTCGACGAACGCGGCAACCTGCACGACGCGCACACCGACGCCGAAAAGAAACGCCATGCCCGCGACACTCGGACTAAGCCGAAAGCGGCAACCCCGCGCGAAGTGGTGCGCACGGCATTGTGCATCGAGGCGCGCAACGGGCGGCTGCATACATTTCTGCCGCCACTGAAGCGCGCGGAGGACTTTCTCAACCTGATTGCCGTGATTGAGCACGTCACGGCAGAGTTGGGACTGCTGGTGCGGCTCGAAGGTTATGGCCCCCCCATCGACCCGCGCATCCGCGCGCTGCATGTAACACCCGACCCCGGCGTGATCGAGGTAAACATCCATCCCGCCGCGAGTTGGGACGAGCTCGCGGCCAATACATTTGCGCTCTACGAAGAAGCGCGTCAGGCGCGGCTGGGAACGGAGAAATTCATGCTCGATGGCCGCCACACCGGTACCGGCGGCGGCAACCATGTCACGTTGGGCGGCGCCACGCCCGCCGACAGCCCGATGTTGCGGCGGCCCGATTTGCTGCGTAGTCTGATCACCTATTGGCAGAATCATCCGGCGCTGTCGTTTTTATTTTCGGGGCAATTCATCGGGCCGACCAGTCAAGCGCCACGCGTCGATGAAGCGCGCGACGACAATCTCTACGAACTCGAAATCGCCTTTCAACAGATGGCCGCCAGACAGCGGGCGGGCAAGGAATCGCTCACACCCTGGCTGGTGGACCGCTTGTTGCGCAATCTGTTGATTGACCTCACCGGCAACACCCATCGCGCTGAATTCTGCATCGACAAGCTCTACTCGCCCGACAGCGCGACGGGACGGCTCGGGCTGGTCGAATTCCGCGCGTTCGAGATGCCGCCGCACGCGCAGATGAGCTTGGCGCAGATGCTGCTGTTGCGCACGCTGGTCGCGCGTTTCTGGAAAACGCCGTATGAAGGCCGGCTGATCCGCTGGCACACGATGCTGCATGATCGATTCATGCTGCCGCATTTTGTCGCCGCCGACATGCTGGACGTGGTGCGCGATCTGCAACGCGCGGGTTACGCCTATGATTTCAGTTGGTTCACGCCGTTCATCGAGTTTCGCTTTCCGCGCTACGGCACGGTGACCTACGAGAACGTGCGCATCGAATTGCGTCAGGCCATCGAGCCGTGGAACGTGCTGGGCGAGGAAATCAGCGCCGGCGCCACCGCGCGCTACGTCGATTCATCGGTGGAGCGCATGCAGGTCAAGGTAAACGGATTGACCGAAACGCGCCACGTCATCACCTGCAACGGACGCGCGCTGCCGTTGAGCCCCACCGGCACGCCCGGTGAATTTATAGCCGGCGTGCGCTACCGCGCATGGAGTCCGCCGTCGGCGCTGCATCCCACCATCGGCGTGCATACGCCGCTGGTGTTCGACATCGTAGACACGTGGAGCGGGCGCGCGATTGGCGGCTGCACCTATCATGTGTCGCATCCGGGCGGACGCAATTACGAGACGTTTCCAGTCAATGCCAACGAAGCCGAGGCGCGGCGCATGGCGTGCTTCTGGGATCACGGCCACACGCCGGGGCCCATGCTGGTAAAGCCCGAACCGGCGAATCCCGCGTTCCCGCTGACGCTCGATTTACGCTGGTCGCCCTCGTAAAATTATTCAATAAAAACAATAAGTTATAATAGCGCCGCCCGTGCCTGGCGCAGACTGCGCCGGACGGTGGTTCGTTGGTCTTCAAGAAAAAGTCTCCCTCATGTCACTGCTTACAATAGCCGACGCCGAGCTTGCGTACGGCCTGCTGCCGCTACTCGACCGCGCCAATCTCACCGTGCAATCGGGCGAACGCATTGGCCTCATCGGCCGCAACGGCACCGGTAAATCATCGCTGCTCAACATCATCGCCGGCAAAGCCGCTCTCGACGGCGGCGAGCTGCGCCGCGCGGAATCGTTTCGCGCGGTGATGGTTGAACAGGAGTCCGCGTTGCCCGAAGCGGAAACACTGCGCGAAAGTTTGACGATACGCGGCGGCTTGCATGACATGCATGATGAGAGGGCACGCTGGCGCGCCGAAGCGCGGCTGTCGGAATATCTGCATCGTTTCGGGTTGGACGAAGCGCGTCCGCCGGCGGCCGCATCCGGCGGCGAACGCAAACGCGCCGCACTGGCGTTGGCACTCGCGCTGGAACCGGATCTGCTGTTGCTCGACGAGCCGACCAATCACCTTGACGTCGATGGCATCACCCAGATTGAGGACATCCTGATCAGCGCGCGCGCATGCACCGCGATCATCATCACCCACGATCGCGCGTTTCTCGACCGCGTGGCCACGCGCATCGTCGAACTCGACCGCGGGTTGCTGCGCTCGTATCCGGGCAATTTCGCCGCCTACCTCGCGCGCAAGGCGGATCAGCTCGCCACCGAAGAAGTGATGAATCGCAAGTTCGATAAATTCTGGCAGCAGGAAGAAGTGTGGATCCGCAAGGGCGTGCAGGCGCGGCGCACCCGCGACGAAGGCCGCGTGCGGCGGCTCGAAGCGTTGCGGCTGGAACGTGCCGCGCGGCGCGAGCGCGTGGGCAACGTCAAACTTGCGCTGGACGCCGGCGAGCGCAGCGGGAAACTCGTCGCCGAATTGCAGGAGGTATCCAAGCACTTCGGCGACACCGTCATCGCCGACAAGCTCGATCTGCGCATCATGCGCGGCGACCGCATCGCGCTGATGGGGCCGAATGGCGCGGGCAAATCGACGTTGATACGCATCATCCTCGGCGAGACAACGGCGGATTCCGGCGGCGTGCGGCTGGGCAGCAACGTGCAGGTCGCCTACTTCGACCAGATGCGTGAACAACTCGACCCCGAACGCACGCTCGCCGACACCATCAGCCCCGGCTCGGAGTGGGTGGAGACAGCGAACGGGCGCAAACACGTGATGAGTTATCTCAGCGACTTCTTGTTTCCGCCGCAGCGCGCCAACGCGCCAGTGAAAACTTTATCCGGCGGCGAACGCAACCGCCTGCTGCTGGCAAGATTGTTCGCGCGCCCCGCCAACGTGCTGGTGCTGGATGAGCCGACCAACGACCTCGATATTGAATCGCTCGAACTGCTCGAAGACACCTTGCAGGATTATGCTGGAACGCTGCTGTTGGTGAGCCACGACCGCGCATTTATCGATAACGTCGTCACGCAAACCCTGGTGGCGGAAGGCAACGGCGTGTGGAAAGAATACGCCGGCGGCTACAGCGATTGGCTGGTGCAGCGGCGCGGCGCAACGCAAGCCGCGGAATCTTCCAAGCCCGCACCCGCAAAGGAATTACCGCGCGAAAAACCCAAGGTAAAACTGAGCTTCAAGGAACAACGTGAACTCGAAACACTGCCTGCCGAGATCGACACGCTCGAACGCGAGCAGCAAGCGCTGACCGCGCGCATGGCCGGCGTCGATTATCACAAACAGGGCGCGGAGGCGATCAAGATGGATCGCAAGCGCGTCGAGGAAATCGAGCACGTGCTCGCACGGAAATTCGAGCGCTGGGCCAAGCTGGATGAGAAGGCGGCAGCCTCGGTTGTGATACATTCGTAGCCCGTGGCAACATGAACTGTAGCGACTCTTGACTAGGGGCACGGCATGTCCAGATACTTGTTGGTTTCACTGATTCTTGGTTGTTCTTTTGCCGCATCGGCGCGCGCCGATGCTTATCCGGAACGGCCGATACGCATGCTGATTCCGTTTGCGGTCGGCGGCTCGACCGACGTCGCGGGCCGCATCGTCGCGCAAGGCCTTACCGAGACGCTGGGCCGCCAGGTGATCGTGGACAACCGCACAGGCGCGGCGGGCACCATCGCCACTGAAATGGCCGCCAAGGCGACCTCCGACGGCTATACCGTGTACCTCGGTTCCGCCAGCACGCTCGCGGTGAACCCGGCGGTATTCAAGCGTTTATCCTATGACGTGCTGAAGGATTTCGAGCTGATCTCGCTGGTTGCAAAAGGCGTGCATGTTTTGGTGATCAATTCCGCCATCAATGCGAACTCCGTGCGCGATCTCATCGCGCTGGCAAAAAAACAATCCAAGAAAATGACCTATGCCTCGTCCGGCACGGGCGGCGTTGTACACCTCGCGGGTGAACAGTTTCGTCTGGTGGCCGGGCTCGACCTGACGCATGTGCCGTTCAAGGGCGGCGGCCCGGCCGCGGTGGCGCTGCTGGGCGGCGAAATCGACATGATGGTGAACGATCTTGCGCCGGTAGTCGCGCACATGAAAGCCGGGCGGCTCAGGGCGCTGGCGGTGGCCGATGCGAAGCGCTCCGCGCTGGTGCAGGACATTCCAACCTTCTCCGAAGCCGGACTGCCGGGCGTCGAATCAGCCTCGTGGGCCGGTCTGGCAGCACCTCTGGGCACGCCCAAGGCGGTGATCTCACGTCTCAGTTCCGATCTGTCGAAAATCGTGGCCAGCGCGGAATATCGCGACCGGCTCGCCGGCGCGGGCATGGAACCTATGTCCTCGACACCGCAACAGTTTGCGGCATACATGCGCTTGGAGATGGCGCGCTGGGCCAAGGTCGCGAAAGCGGGCAACGTTCAGTTGAACTGATCGCGCTTGCCTCACGTGCAAGCACAACCATCGGTGAAGCGGAAAATGACCAATGGATTTTGAACTGACGCCCGAACAATCCGCGATGCGCGACACCGCGCGCCGCGTGGTGCAGCGCGAACTCACACCCATACTCGAACGCCACGACGCGCAACAAACGCTGCCCAAGGCCGCGTTCTTGCAGATTCTGCAAGTTCTCGCGCCCTTGCACCTGACCGCGCCGCGCCTGCCGGAAGAAGCCGGCGGCCCCGGCATCAGCATGCTCGATTACGGCATTATTTTCGAGCAGCTTCCGCCGCCGGTCGGCATGAATCTGCTGTCGCACGAAGGCTGCATCGGCAGGCTGCACGCGGAATGCACGCCCGAACAAAAATCACGCTTCCTGCCCGATCTGATCGCCGGCCGCAAGATTGGATGCACGGGGTCCACCGAGCCGGAGACAGGTTCCGATCCGCGCGGAATCAAAACGCGTCTGGTGCGCGACGGCGGCAAACTTCGATTGCACGGCCGCAAGATGTGGATCACCAATGCGTCGGTATGCGACCTCATGATCGTCACCTGTCTTGATGCGCGCGATACCAGGGGCAAGCAGCCCGTGATCAAGGCCGTGGTCGAAAGAAACATGGCGGGGTTTGAAACGCGCGAGATCGACATGATCGGGCTGCGGCAGGGTTATCTGGGCGAAGCGCTGTTCGAAGGCTGCGAGATACCGCTAGAAAATCTTATCGAGTCGCCCGACGGAGGCACCGCGATTCTGAAAAAGAGCTGGGCGGTCAACCGGCCGTTGGTTGGATTGCAGGCCGTACATCTGGCGCAAGCCGCGCTCGACATGGCGCTTGATTACGCCAAGCTCAGGAAAGCTTTCGGCAAGCCCATCGCCGGCCATCAGCTCATCCAGAAGAACCTCTCCGATATGGCAACCGCGATACTGTCCAGCCGGCTGCTGTGTTATCACGCGCTCGCCACCATCGACCGGGGCGCGCCGGCCGATGGGGCATCGGCCATGGCCAAACGTCACGCGCAAACCACTTGCGAGCAGGCGGTGTGGCAAGCGATGAATATCCTTGGTGCGCTGGGGCTTTCACGCGAAGCCAAGGTCGAGCGCTTGTATCGCGACGCGCGCATGCTGTCCATCCCGGATGGCACTAATGAAATCCTTGCCTTGATACATGGCCGCGAACTCACCGGCATCGGCGCATTCAGGGACGCGCCGCCCGCGCGCTGATACGGCCAGGTTCTTACAGCATGCACGGGCAACTCTGAATGGCGGATACCTTTCTCGACAACGTCAAGGTAGTGGAGCTCGGCAGCCGCCTGGGCGTGGGACTGTGCGGCGGCTTGTTGCAACGGTTGGGCGCGAATGTGCTTGCGGTGGAGTCAGGCTCAAGCGCGCCCGCGCGCGATTCGAAATCGGCGCATCGCTCGCTGCTCACCGCGGGCAAGCAAATCATGCAAGTCAATTTTGGCGCGGCGCACGAAGTTGCAACTCTTGCGAATGCACTTGGCCGGGCTGATGTGGTGTTGATCTCGTCGGATCGCGAAGCAACACTTATGGCGTCGCTCAAGGCGATTTTAGACAAAGCGCCCGTGGTGTGCGATATCACCGCATTCGGCAATCGCGGGCCATGCACAGGCGACGCCTTCAGCGATGCCATGATACAAGCGTTGGCGGGCCTGATGGACACGACAGGTTCATTGGACGGACCGCCGACCGCAAGCAAGGTGCCGATCACCGAAAGCGGTGCGGCCATTTTTGCCGCCGCAGGCGTGTTGTGCGCCTTGCGTGGCAGAAGAATGTCAGCAACGCCGCAGCGGGTGGATGTCGCGATGTTCGACGTCGCCGTGAGCATGTTGAGCACATTCCTGCCGGGGCATTTCGCCGGCGCATCACCGCGGCGCATAGGCAACCGTCATCCCTCGATGTCGCCGTGGAACGTCTACCCCGCGCGCGACGGATGGTTGCTGCTGTGCTCTGCGTCGAACGAGATGTGGAAGCGCGTATGCGGCGTCATAGAGCGCGGCGATCTCGACCACGACACACGGTTCGCGACCATGCCTGGCCGCGTGAAATTCGCGGATGAGGTGGATGCGGCCCTTGCACCATGGATACGCGATCACGCAGTTGACGACTGCGTGGAAAAATTCACCGCCGCGGGCGTGCCGTGTGGCCCGGTATATACGATGCGTGATCTGCTGGCGGATGCCAATCTACTCGCGCGCGGCGGATTTGCTCGGGTGCGCGACCCAGCGTCCGGCGTGCAACTCACCGTTCCCGGTGCGCTGATACGTGCTTCTCGTACCAACGCCAAGCCACCCCACGCCCGACAGCCTGCGGCACCGGAGCGCACGCCACCGCGCACCGGCGTGCTGGACGGCATCCGCGTACTGGAAATGGGAAGTTATACAACCGCCCCGCTGGCCGCAAGAAATCTCGGCGCGATGGGCGCCTACGTGGTCAAGCTGGAACCGCCCTCGGGCGAACTGTCGCGCGCCTCGCCGCCGCACATTGACGGACAAAGTTATTTTTGCACGCTGAGCAACAGCGACAAGCGCTGTGTCGCGGTCGATCTGACGACGGACGACGGAAAAAAGCTCTTTACACAACTGCTGGCGCAAGCCGATGTATTCGTGGAAAACATGAAGCCCGGCGCGCTCGAGCGCTTTGGTCTGGGCCGCGAACATATCGCATCCATCAATCCCTCGCTGGTGTATTGCTCGGTGTCGGGATTTGGCGCGGGTTCGCTGCTCGCGGGCCGCCCCGCGATGGATTCAACCATTCAAGGCATGGCGGGCATCATGGATCTGACGCGCCAGAACGAAACGCCGTGCAAGGTGGGCATTTCGATCTCCGACATATCGGGCGGCCAATTCGCGCTGCTCGCCGTGCTGGCCGGACTCGAATACCGTGATCGCACCGGCCACGGGCAGTTTATCGATTTGTCGATGCAGGAAGTCTCGGCGTGGCTGACGCAGCTCTACTGGAACGCGGATACGGATGCACGTTCCGATGGGCGAGTCATGCAATGCAGCGATGGTCATGTCTACCTTGCCGATGACGAACCCGTGGAACCATCGCTTGCCGCCGCCATGACTAGAGCTGAAGCCGTGCATTATTTCGAGGCACGAGGCCGGCGTTGTGTGCCGGTCAACTCGGTATCCCAAGTCGCAACCCATCCGCAAACAGAGGCCAGAGAATTGATCGTGCAAAGGCTCGCGCGCGACGGCAAATCGTGGCCGCTGCTTGCGTGCCCGATAAGGCTGCAACCATGGCCAGCCAAGGTAAGCCGTGCGATCGGCGCCGCGGGGGCTGATCTTGACGAAGTGCTGCGTGATTGGGGCATGCAACGGTGAAGACCTTGCTCACCGGCGGCAGCGGTTTTGCCGGACTCAATATTGCCGAAGCGCTGCTGCGCGCGGGGCACGTTCTTTACCTGCTCGACTATCAGCCGCCGCCGGCCCACGCCTTGGCGACACTGGGCAAATTGCCGGGCCAACTGCGTTTCATCAAGGCTGACGTGTCGGATCGCGCGGCAATCGAGGAGGCATTCAGGCAAAACCGGCCGGACCGCGTGATACATGCCGCAGCCATCACCTGCGGCAGGGAACGTGAGTTGCGCGAATTCGACCGCGTGATCGACGTCAACATCAAGGGCACGGCAAACGTGCTGCGCGCCGCACTTGAGTCGAGCGTCGAAAGAGTCATCCATGTCAGTTCCGGCTCGGTCTACGGCGAAGCCCTGCTGGGCGCTGGCCCGCTTACGGAAAGCAACTCGGCGCCCGTTCCGGACACCTTGTATGCGATCACCAAGTTTGCGGGTGAACGCCTGTGCATGCGCATGCGCGAGTCGACTGGGTTGAACGTCATTTGCGTGCGTCTGGGCAGCGTATT
>CAMDLH010000115.1 GCA_945901405.1 Bordetella parapertussis
GACTTTCCACCTGAGCTGATCGAAGAGCATCTGATCGGCTGGTTGCAGATGGAATATGCACCGTCCGACTATTCTGAAAAACAACTAGACGAGCTAGACCGGCTCACTGATAAGTGGATCGATGATCACGAGCGGCAGGCCGAGGCCGCCGGAAAACGCGGGAGAACTCCGCACTCTTGAGGTATCCGACAAAGGTGCTCAAACGTACCAGAATGTCCGGTGTGCGCCGCATTAAACAGCGAGCAAACGGACGTGTGGAAATTCATTGCGCGCATCACCTGTCGAATCGTGCGAAGCTTTTTCGTTAAGTCCGACAGGCTGCTAGCACCTATTTCTTCGACTATTCCCTTCTGCGAAGCGACCTCTTTTTTCCATGCCGTAAGCCAGCTTGGGCCTACATCGGGCCGCTTTAACACGGGTATCGCGTTGGCGCCACCCGACGGTATGGACGGATCGGCGCGACGGGGTAATGCCACGGCTTCTCCGGTAAAGGCCAGCCCCTGATCCGGGCTGACGGCGGAAAACGCTTGGCAGCGCGCCGCCAGATACTTCAGGCACTTGACGGCGTGTATGTCGTAGCCGAATTTCGCTGCCTTGACAGGCTTGTCAGCGTTACCTGCCGCAAGGCGGATGGCGCCTTCCGCCAACTGTTGGCCTTCCGGCGTCAGCGGCAGGGCGTAGTCCGCCGCTTCTCTGAGGGAGGCGTATTCCTCGTAATCATTGCTTGCCAGCGTGTCCAGCACGTTGGCCATGGTTTCCAGTTCGTCACGGCACAGGGCTGGGGCTATCGGGCCAGATGCTGCGCGCTTGGACAAGGCCTCCCAACGCGGCCCCAGATATTGCATCAACAGGTGATCGTGAAAGTAAATCACGCCGTCTTGCGCATGCAATGGACCGGCGTCGCTACCCGAGCGCTTGGCAAAATCAATCGCGGCCTGCACCAGTGCGCGTCGCGTGGGTGTATCCGGCAGATCAAAATCGTTGCAACTATGATCGATGTAGGTTGTCGCTGCCGCCGATACGAATTCAACCGCGACGTGCAATTCCAGCACGGTCAAAGGGGCGTTGCTTACGGGCGTCTGCGCGGTAGGTGATTTTGGGCGTGGCATGGACGGGGTTCTCTCTTTCGTCTTCGCTTGTCGTGTAAGGTAGCATGACAGCGCTTGACAGTCGCGTAGCCCGGATGCAGCGCAGCGAAATCCGGGGACAGGCGTGCCCAGTGCGGATATTGCGTTGCGCGTCGGCACATCCTTCCCGGAATACGCCGCGCTGCTTCCGGGCTACACGCTGTTCGAGTGCGCGGAGCATGCTGGCGCGAGACAGCGCGGTTTTATGCGAAACTTGGGGCTTACCATTTTCGTTCAGAGGATTTACGCAATGAATACCACCACCCCGCGCCGCGGCCCGCTCGCCCGCTTTCGTGTCATTGATTTAACCCGCGTGCGCTCCGGCCCCACTTGCGTGCGGCAGTTGGCCGACTGGGGTGCTGATGTGATCAAGATCGAATCACCGCCGGGGCTGGGGTTGCCCGACGCGTGGGGCGGCTCGCGCAATGGTGCTGATTTTCAGAACCTGCATCGCAACAAGCGCGGCTTCACGCTCAATATGAAAGACCCCGACGGATTGAAAATCTTCAATCAACTCGTCGAGCGCTCGGACGTGGTGGCGGAGAACTTCCGCCCCGATGTGAAATTTCGTCTCGGCATCGATTACGAATCGCTGAAGGAGATCAACAAAAAAATCGTGCTGGCGAGCATCTCGGGCTTCGGTCAGGACGGCCCTTACGCCAAGCGCCCCGGCTTTGATCAGGTGACGCAGGGCATGGGCGGGCTGATGGCGATCACCGGGCAGCCGGGTCAAGGGCCGATGCGCGCGGGCTGCGCGGTGTCGGATTCGGCGGCGGGTTTGTATTGCGCGCTGGGTGTGTTGACCGCACTGCTGGAGCGCGAAGTGTCGGGCGAAGGGCAGTGGGTTGAAGTATCGCTGCTTAACGCGATGATTGCGCTGCTGGATTTTCAGGCGGCGCGCTGGACCATCGATCACGAAGTGCCAGAGCAAGCCGGCAACGATCATCCGACGTCGATTCCGACCGGCGTGTTTCAAACCGCTGATGGTTACATGAACATCGCCGCTGGCGGCAACGAGATGTATGGCCGCTTGTGCAAGGCGCTCGGCATCGAGCATCTGATCAGCAAGCCCGAGTACATCGACAGCAAGGCGCGTTCGAAAAACCGCGCCGCGCTGAACAAGGATTTGCAGGACGCGATGATCAAGCAAACCAGCGCGCACTGGTCGGCGCGTTTCGAGGAGATGGGTGTGGCCGGTGGGCCGATTTACAAAATGAATGAAGTGTTCGCCGATCCGCAAGTAAAGCACAACGTGATGTCGGCGCCGATACATCATCCGCAACTGGGCGACATCGGTCTCGTCAATCAGCCGGTGCGTTTGTCGCGCACGCCAAACGAGATACGCAGCGTGACACCCGATTGCGGCCAGCACACCGATGAAATCCTGCGTGAGATCGGTTATCAGGACGGGCAGATCGCCGATCTGAAAAAGCGCTGCGTGGTATAGCGCCGCGTCACTATAAGTAATTGTTTATAAACAACTTTTTACATTTCATTACAGCGGTGGATGCGCGCCAGTTTCGGTGGCGTGTGCAAACCAGTGAGTAGCTCCACTGACCGCCGCGCGCGCCTGCTTGGCGGCCCGGTACTGCCCACGCTGATCACGCTCGCCGCACCCAACGTGTTGCTGGCGCTGATGCAGGCGCTGGTGAGTTTTGCCGACGCGTGGTTCATCGGCCGGCTCGGCACCGAGGGCCTTGCCGGCGTCGCGCTCGTTTTCCCGATCATGATCCTGATGCAGATGATGTCGGCGGGCGCGATGGGCGGCGGCGTGTCTTCGGCGCTCGCGCGCGCGTTGGGCGCGGGCGATACGGCACGCGCCGCGCGGCTGGCGTGGCATGCCGCGGCCATCGCCGTCGCGTTCGGCCTGCTGTTCACGCTGACCATGATGGTCGCCGGCCCTGCCTTGTATCGCGCATTAGGTGGCAGCGGCGCGGCGCTCAATTACGCGCTGGATTACTCGGGCATCGTTTTCGGCGGCGCGCTCACCGTGTGGCTTTGCAATATTCTCGCCAACGTGGTGCGCGGCACGGGTAACATGATCGTGCCCGCCGTGGTGTTGAGTGCGGCGGCATTGGTGCAAATACCGCTGTGCGGCGCGCTGGTGCTGGGCTGGGGGCCGTTTCCTCGACTCGGCATCACGGGTGCTGCCATCGCCTATGTGTGTTCGTTCGGCGCGGCGGCATTGTTCTTCGCCGCCTATTTGCTGGCGGGGCACGCGGGGCTTGATGTTCGACGCTGTGAGATTAAGTTCAGCACGCGGCTCTTCGCCGATATTCTGAAAGTCGGCCTGCTGTCGTCATTCAACGCGGTGCAAACGATAGCCGCGGCGGTGATCGTTACCGGCATGGTGGGCACGTTCGGCACCGCGGCGCTCGCGGGCTACGGCCTCGGCGTGCGGCTTGAGCTGCTGCAAATCCCCGTGGTGTTCGCCATCGGCGCGGCAGTGGTGGTGATGGTGGGCACCAACATCGGCGCGGGCAACGTCAAACGCGCGCGGCGCATCGCATGGACAGGCGCGGGTCTCGCCGCAGGCGTTACAGGCGGCGTGGGCGTCATCGTGGCACTGTGGCCCGCGCTGTGGGCGGGCCAGTTCAGCAGCGATGCCGCGGTGCTCGACGCGGCGTATACCTATCTGCGCATCGCCGGCTGGTGCTACGCGTTCTTCGGCGCAGGGGTCGCGCTCTATTTCGCCTCGCAGGGCGCGGGCAAAATGTTGTGGCCCGTGCTCGCGGGCAGCGCACGCTTTCTGATCGCGGTGCTCGGCGGGTTCATCGTGTTGCGTTATTTCAACGGCACGCTGATGGGTCTCTTCGCGGTGATCGGCTTAGCCATGGTCGCCTATGGCGTGGCCACGGTGGCGGCGGTCAAATGGGGCCGCTGGCGATAGGCAAAAACCATTTCGCCGAAGATCACCCTTGCTATTTTTTCGAATGTGATTTGATGAATTCCAGCGTTTCGCGCGCGCATCTTTCCGCGTCACTAGCGGCAACGTGATACGAACCGCCGGGCAAAACCAGCAAGGTGGAGCCGGGTATCTTTTCCTGCCATGCCCTGGTTTCGTCCACCGAACTCAGGTGGCTGCCCTCGGTTGTGATGACCAGTGTCGGACAGACGATTTTCGGCAGGTCGTTTCTCAAGTCGGTGGACGGTAGCGGCAGCAGGCAGCCGAGGACGCTGGAGACTGGCGCGCACCCCATCAGCTTTACCCACCACTCGGCGCCTTCTTGCGGGAATTTATCGCCCAGACGATCCGCCATGGTTCTGCGCGCCCAACTCTCGAGGCCGTCTTTTCTTATTTCCCTGCCCCAGACGACGGCACGCTCGGCGACCGTATCGCGGTACGGCGCCGGCGTGCCGGCCAAGGTCAGCGTGATCACGCGTTTCGGATGACGCGCGGCAAGGCGGCGCGCAACGTTGCCGCCGATTTTTGCCGCAACGAGGTGAAAGCGCTCGATACCGAGCTTGTCCATCAACGCGATAAAGTCATCGACGACGGTGTCCATCGACCACGGATAATCCTCGGGCATCGGCGTCGACTGGCCAAACCCGCGCATGTCCGTGCGCACAACCTTGAATTGCCGCGCCAGCGCCGGCACCCACGCGTACCACGACGCCGTGCTTTCGCACAGACCGTGCAGCATCAGCACAGCTTCGGGTTGCGTCCACGGATCCGTGTAGTCATCCATCAGATAAAACATTTCCAGATCGGGCGCGACGCGAAGCTTGGGCATGAGTTGCTCCTCCATGTGATTGAACGCTTGTATCATAATTTGCGGATGCCGCGAAAATCAGAATGCCGGACACGATGTGTATTGCAAGTTAAACTGCCTTCCGCCAGCGAGAACCGGCTCTTGCGCAGGGCAACAAAAGCACACATTGGAGCGAACATGCTGAAGACAAACCGTGCCGTATTTGCACTCGCCTTGTGTGGGGCTTTACCACAGGCCGGCGCGCAACTAAAAGCAAAAGATTCATACCCGAACCGCCCGATCCATTTTCTGGTGCCGTTCACCGTCGGCGGCGGCGCCGACATCGCGGCGCGCACGATCGCGCAAAACCTCGGCGACGAACTCGGACAGCAGATCGTGGTGGACAACCGGCCCGGAAGCGGCGGCGTGCTGGGCATGGAAATCGCAGCGACTTCATCCGCCAACGGTTACACGCTGGTAATCGGTAACATCAGCACGATTGCGGTCGCCCCGGCGGTGTACCGCAAACTGCCCTACGACCCGGTGCGCGATTTGGCGCCCGTAACGATGCTTGCCGCTTCGTCTTATGTCATGGGTGTGACGGCGTCGATCTCGCCCAAGACCGTGCAGGAGTTCGTGACATTGGCAAAATCCAGGCCCGGAAAGCTGAACTACGCATCGACCGGCATCGCCTCGCCAGGCCATCTGTCGGCGGCGCTGCTCTCTGTTTCAAGCGGCATCCAGATGGAACACGTGCCGTACAAGGACATCAGCCAGATATTCGTCGATATGTATTCCGCGCAGATACAACTGTATTTTTCCGGTATCTCGCCGGCACTGACGCAAATGAAGTCGGGAAAAATCCGCGTGCTCGCGGTAACCAGCGCAAAACGGGCGCCGCAAATACCGGAGCTGCCGACGATGGCCGAAGCAGGAATACCCGGCTTCGAAGTGACGGGCTGGTACGGCCTTTTCATGCCGGCGGGCACGCCGCCGAAAATCATCGAGCAGATCAACGCCGCTGTGAAAAAAATTGCCGCCGGCCGCGATCTGCAAAAACGCTTCGACGCCATCGGCATCGAACTCACGACCAGCACACCGGAGGAATTGTCGGCATTCGTAAAATCCGAGATAAACAAATGGGCGAAGGTGGCTAAAGAGTCAGGTATGCGGGTGGACTAGAAAATATTTCAGTTGAAAGTATTGATATCAATCTGCTCACCGCGTTGGTAAGCGTAACTGATCGCTTCGATCGGCGGCAGTCATTCGAAATCAATTGCGCGGAAAATTACTATTTCTTGATTCGAACGGTAGCTTCAAAAAATTAAATGCAGACTTCCGGCCTGTTTGAGCCAGATGGCGCGATTGCTGCGTGACTGATTATCGGCCTTAAGCAAGGCTTTCCATAAGGCCGATAAGCAGTCATGGCCGGAAACCACCTTGTCCGTCGAGAGTTGACCCGTAGCAGCCTGTCTCCCGAGGCGTGTTCTGACACGGGCTGTCAGAGCAAATCCCGACTTCCACAGTTGAATTTCGAGTGTTTAGTGTTGAGTTAAAAAGTGTCGCGCGCGAAGCGCGCCGGGTTCCAACTCAACACTCAACACTCAACACAGCCCTTCACTCCACCTTGATCCCGGCGCTCTTGATCACTTTCGCCCAGCGCGCCAATTCATTCTTGATGAAGGCCGCGAATTGTTCCGGCGTGTTGCCCACGGGAATCGCGCCTTCGGCGAGCAGCCGGTCACGCAAGTCGGGCGCACGCACCGCGCGCGCAACTTCCGCTTGAAGTTTGTCGACGATGGCGCGCGGCGTGCGCGCGGGTGCCAGCACGCCGTACCATGAGGTCGCGTCATAACCCGCAACGCCGGCTTCATTGAGCGTGGTCACGTCGGGCAGCGGCGTGATGCGCGCGGAAGAGGTGACGGCCAGCGCACGCACGCGGTTGGCGCGTATCTGCGGCAGCATCGACAGCGCGCTGTTGAACAGCAGTTGCACCTGGCCGCTCAGCAAATCGGTCAACGCGGGGCCCGTGCCTTTGTACGGCACGTGCTGCAATTTGATATTCGCCATCGAGTTGAAAAGCTCCACCGACAGATGCGCGATCGAGCCCGTGCCCGACGATGCATAGTTGATCTGCCCTGGGCGCGACTGCGCGAGCTTGACGAGTTCGCCTGCAAGCCCATGTGCGCCACCACCACCAGCGATGCGGATGCGATCTGGCTCACCGGTGCAAAGTCATTCAGCGGGTCATACGGCAGCTTCGCATGCAGACCGGGGTTGGTGCCGAGGCTGCCCACGCCGCCGAGAAACAGCGTGTAGCCGTCGGGTGCGGCGCGCGCGGCGGTCTCGGTGCCTATGTTGCCGCCCGCGCCGCCGCGATTGTCGATCACTACTTGTTGGCCGAATGCATCGGTAAATTTTTGCCCGATGATGCGCGCCATTACGTCGTTGCCGCCGCCCGGTGGAAACGGCACGATAAAGCGTATGGGCTTGGTGGGGTAGGCTTGCGCGATGGCACTGCCAGTGATGCAGGCAAGTGTGGAGAGAAGAATCGTAGTGGTGCAAAGCGTTCGCATGATGTTGTTCCCCGCTTGAGTGTCCGCGAATTCTAGCGGCAATCATGGCGGCTTGCGAACGCACGCGCGCTGTGGCATGTTGCCGCTGAACCCCGCCATTCATCCAGGTGACCCATGGAACGTGCCACTACTCAATTACGCAAGCTGCTTGCCTCCGGCAAACTGATCATGGCACCCGGCGTGGCCGATGCCATGAACGCGCGCATCGTCGCGCACGAAGGCTTCGACGCGCTTTACATGACGGGCAGCGGCACGGCCTCGGTGCGCCTGGGCATGCCGGATATCGGGCTGCTCACCATGACCGAAATGGTGGACAACGCGCAGCGCATCGCCGAGGCCGCGGGCATACCATTGATCGCGGACGCCGACACCGGCTACGGCGGGCCGATCAACGTGATGCGCACCGTGCGGGCATACGAGCGTGCGGGTGTTGCGGCGATACACCTCGAAGACCAGCAATGGCCCAAGCGCTGCGGCCACTTTGCCGGCAAGACGCTGGTGTCCACGGCGGAGATGGTGAGCAAGCTGAAAGCCGCGGTGGATGCGAAGCACGACAAAGACTTTATAGTCATCGCACGCACCGATGCGTATTCGGTCGAGGGCTTTAACGGCGCCATGGATCGCGCGGCGGCGTACCAAGAAGCGGGTGCTGACATGATTTTTGTCGAGGAATTGCGCACGGTGGAACAACTCGCCGAGGTGCCGCGCCGCTTCAAAATCCCCGCGCTCTTCAACATGGGCGGCAGCGGCAAGACGCCATTTTTGCCGGCGGACGAAATCGAGCGCCTCGGATTCAGCTTGGTGATCTATCCGAACTTCATCATGCGCGCGGCGATCCACGCGGCGCAGGGCGTGCTGCGGCAACTCAAATCCACCGGCAGCCTCGAAGGCGCGTTCGACAAAATGTCGGGTTGGGAAGAGCGGCACGATCTGCTGGGCCTGCCAAGAATTCGCGAACTCGAAGCACGCTACGCCGTCGATGAGAAATCGCGCGTGGGGCTGGAGTCGTAATGACAGTGCCGCTCACGCTTTTCGAAAAAATCTGGCAAAGCCACACCATCGCCGAGCACGACGGCCAGACGCTGCTCTACGTCGACTGGGTGCTGTGCAGCGAGGGGTCGAACCACGCTTTCAACATTTTGCGCGAGCAGGGGGCCACGGTGCGCCGCCCGCAACAGGTGTTCGGTGTCGCCGATCATTACGCCGGCAGCGCGGGGCCGCGTATTGAAGACGTGGTGGGCGACGACCGCCGCAACATGGTGCAGGTGCTCGAACGCAATACTCGGGAATTCGGCGTGCATCTATTTGGCCTTGGTGATCCGTGGCGCGGCATCCAGCATTTGCTCGGGCCGGAGCAGGGGCTGACGCAGCCGGGTGTGATCATCCTCTGCGGTGATTCGCATACCTCCACGCAGGGCGCGGTGGGCGCGATGGCTTTCGGCATCGGTGGCGAACTTGCGCATGTGCTCGCCACGCAAACCATCTGGCAACGCAAGCCTAAAAAAATGCGCGTGCTCATCGAGGGTGTGCGTCCGTTTGGCGTGTCGGCGAAAGACGTGATACTCACCGTCATTGCCAAGCTCGGCCACGGCGGCGCGCTGCAACACGCAATTGAATACGACGGCGCGGTGATCCGCGCGATGTCGGTCGAGGAGCGCATGACCGTGTGCAATATGTCGATTGAAGCGGGTGCGCGTCTGGGAATCATCGGCCCCGACGCAAAAACGCGCGAGTACATGCGCAACCGTCCGTATGGGCCGCAAGACGGCGCGCAACTTGAGGCCGCCATCGCCTACTGGAAAACGTTGCCCACCGATGCGGGTGCTGTGTTCGACCGCGAAGTCGTCATCGACGGCGCGACGCTCGCGCCGATGGTGACCTGGGGCAATAGCCCGGAGAACGCCGTGCCGGTCACCGGCGTGGTGCCCGACCCCGCGACAGTGGATGACGCGTTCAAGCGCGAGACCATGCTGCGTTCGCTGGAATACATGGATCTCAAACCCGGCACGCGCATGAGCGACATCCGCATCGATCAGGTGTTCATCGGCTCGTGCACCAACGCGCGCATCGAGGACATGCGCGCGGCGGCGGCGCTGGCAAAAGGGCGCAAGGCCGTGGTGCCGACGCTGGTGGTCGCAGGCTCGAATCAGGTCAAACTCAAGGCCGAGGCCGAGGGGCTGGACAAAATTTTTCGCGACGCCGGATTCACGTGGGGTGAATCGGGCTGCTCGATGTGCGTGGGTATGAACGGCGACATCGTGGCGGAGGGCAAGCGCTGCGCTTCAACTTCTAATCGCAATTTCCGCGGGCGGCAAGGCAAGGGCAGCCGCACGCATCTGGTGGGGCCGGAGATGGCGGTCGCAGCGGCGGTTACGGGGCGGCTCACCGATGTGCGCGAACTGATGCAAGGGAATGATTATCGTCTTCATGGTTCGTGATAAACCAAATTCGTTCGCCCTGAGAGCTTGTCGAAGGGCGTGGTTACGCGGGGGCTTCGACAGGCTCAGCCCGAACGGTGTAATGTATTTTGGAAAGAACAGTAAGCCATGGACAAATTCACAACACTAACTGCGGTCGCCGCACCCATCGACATGAACAACGTCGATAACGATCAGGTGATCCCCGCGCGCCTGATGCGCACGCCGCGTGTAATCGTCAACAACGGCGGCAACTACGGCACGCTGCTGTTTCGCGACTTACGATTCAACGAGGACGGCAGCGAGAAGCCGGACTTCGTGCTGAATCAACCCGCGTACAAACAAGCGAAGATCATCGTCGCCTCGCAGAACTATGCCTGCGGCTCGTCACGCCTGGGTGCGATCTACACGCATTACGATTACGGCATTCGCGCGCTGATCGCCACCAGTTTCGGCGATGTGTTTTTCAACAACTGTTTCAAGAACGGCATCCTGCCGGTGCGGCTGCCGTCGGAAGTCACCGCATCGCTGCGCGCGCAGTTGCATGCGAAGCCGGGTGCGACGCTGACGCTTGATCTCGAAAAACAGACCGTCGCCGATACGCTGGGCGCTACGCACAAGTTCGATGTCGATGCGTTCGGCAAGCGTTGCCTGCTGCTCGGACTTAGCGACATCACGCTGACACTCGAACGCGAAAACGAGATACGTGCGTTTGAAGCACAGCATCGCAAGACGTTTAACTGGCTTCCAGTGGCTAGATAAAAAATGTTTAAAAACAAATACTTACGTATTTTCGTTGTTTTGCACTTCGGTTGTGCGGCGTCGTATGCACAGAGCTATCCCGTGAAGCCGGTGCGCGTGATCACGCCTACCGCGGCGGGCGGCTCGCTCGACACCATCGCGCGCATCGTCGCGCAAAAACTTGGCGATTCATTGAATCAACAATTCGTGGTGGACAACCGGCCTGGTGCTGGTGGCATGCTAGGCGCCGAAGCGGTGGCGCGCGCGGCCGCCGACGGCTACATGCTGCTGATCGCATCCAACGGCAACATCGCCACCACGCAGGCGCTCTACAAAAAAGTCCCCTACGACCCGGTGAAGGATTTCGCGCCCGTGCTGTTGATGGCCGAGACGCCGTACGTGGCGGTGACGCACACCGCATTGCCCGTGAAGAGCGTCGCGGATTTCATAACGTTCGCGCGTGCGCGGCCGAGCCAGATCAATTATGCATCGTCGGGCAATGGTTCGACGCCGCATCTCGCGGTCGAGTTGTTTCGCGGCATGACCGGGCTTGCGCTCACACACGTGCCGTACAAGGGCAGCCCCGCCGCGTTGAACAGCCTGCTCTCTGGAGAAACCGCGTTCCAGATCACCGGGCTGCCATCGAGTTATCCGCATATCAAGGCGAACCGCATGCGCGCGCTCGGCGTGGCGAGCGCAAAACGCGTGACGCTCGCGCCAGAGTTGCCGACGATCTCCGAATCGGGGCTACCAGGGTTTCTCGCGAACTCATGGGCGGGGATGCTGGCGCCGGCGAACACAGCCGATGCCATCATCACGCGCCTTAACGGCGAAACCCTGAAAGCGCTGGCGCAGCCCGATGTCAAAAAGCTGATACAGAATCAAGGCTTTGAAGTGCTCGGCGGCACGCCGGACGATTTCGGCAAATACCTCAAATCCGAAATCGTCAAATGGGGCAAGGTGATACGCGATTCGCAGGCGCGTGTTGATTAGGCCGTACACAGAAAACCACTGAAAGGAAATCATGCGCACTCAACTCGTCACGATCCAGACCGACACCATACCCATAGACGGCGCGCTGCACGAACCGGATGGGCCATCGAAAGGCGCCGCGCTGTATTTTCACGGCAACACGATGAATTTTTACACCGGTGCTGCACGCTTTCTGCCGCTGGTGCTCACCAAGTTGGGGCTTGCGGTGCTGGCGTTTAACCGGCGCGGCCACGACATACTCACCACGCGCGCCAGCCGTGAAGCCGAGGGCGGCGCATTTCAGACCACGGCGCAGGCGATTGCCGACAATCGCTACGCCGCGCAATGGATGGCCGCGCGCGGGTTTAAGAACCCGATCATCATGGGCCACAGCAACGGCGGCATGCTCTCAACGCGTCATGTCGCTGATCATCCCGGCACGCCCGCGCTGGTGCTGTTGTCGGCGGGGCGCGGCAGTGTGCGGCAAGATACCTCGGGCGGCAGCGAGAAACTTTTTGCGGCGGGCAAACTCGATGCGCTCACGCAGCAAGCGCGCGACCTGGTGGCGGCAGGCAAGGGTCGCGAACTCATGTTCATGCCGGGCTGGTGGTACGTGATCAGCGCGGAGAGTTTTTTGGACCGCATCGTTAGCGTGCCCGACACCATCGCCCTCGCGCCGCAAATCAAATGCCCGGTGCTGGCGATACGCGGCGACAAGGAAGACCGCGACCGCTACCCGGCGGAAGAATTCCAGGCCGCTTGCGGCGGCCCGTGCGAAGTGAACATCGTGAAGAATTGCGATCATTTTTACAACGATCGCGAAGAGCACGTGGCGGGGATAGTCAGCGATTGGCTGCGCAAGACTTTGAAGCTGTAGAGCAAGCCGAACGTGAGCGATGCCTGGCGTTCACATAGTTGCGTTCACGTAATTACAAGACCCGGCGCCTCGGTTGCAACCGGCGCCCGCGCACTTTCCTGCCGGTGCGTGGGGTCTCCGGCATACAGGCGTTGAATAAACCCGCCGTGCTCCAGCTCATCGATGAATGTCGAATCGACAAAATCCGACTCTTGAAGTTTATGCGCCGCCGGATATTTTCTGGAAAAATTATTCCTTAAAGATTGCAGACCTGCCGCGCTCAACGCCACGCGCGGCGCTTGCGGAAACAATGGCACGTAGTATTTGTACAAGTCTTCTGCAACCTTCGCATCGCTGATAGTCAAAAACCTTTGCAGCAAGGGCACATACACATCGGGCTGCGTCTTGAACGCATGTATGGTTTCGACGTAGCCTCGTACCACGCGCATCACCAGGTCGCGGTTTGTTGCAATCAATTTTCGCGTGGTGGCGAAAACGGATGGAACGACGCTTTCAACGCCTATCATGTCAAACATGTTCCAGCCGTGCTGCCGCTCGCCGGCAAAGCGCATGTGTATGGGCAGGGCGCCGGCGTCGATTTCGCCTTGCGCCAGCGCGTTGTAGATGTTCTGGAAATTACCCAGCGCCACATACGTCGCGGCCGCCCCGCCTCCGCTTTGTTCCACCGTGATGCGCGTGCTGACGCTGGTTTGCCCGGTGGTGGCGTCCGAGAGCACGCCCACGCGCTTGCCGGATAGTTGCGCGAGCGTTGTCAGCTCGCGCCGCGTGGCGACAAACTGGGATGCATGTGAACGCGTATTCCTGAGCAAGGCAACCACGTCGCCGCCGTTGAGAAAATTCTCCGCCACCGGCAGCGTGCCGGTGTGGCAAAACGCCCACTCGCCGCGGATCAATCCTGCTACCGCCTGCGGTCCGCCGACTTCAGTGCCGGCGTAGCTCACATCCAATCCATGTTTTGCGGACAGGCCGGCTTGCGTGCCACACCAAGACAGGCCGTGAGTCGTGGCGCGCAGCCCGCTGGCCATCCGAACTTTGGTATCCGCCGGCACCGACGTTACTCCGGCTTGATGCCTGCATCCTTGATGACCTTGGCCCACTTGATGGTTTCGCTCTTGATCAGCCCGGCAAACTGGTCCGATGTGCCCGATGATGCTTCTGCGCCTTGCTTTAACAATGCCGCCTGGTAGTCGGGTGTGCGGATAATTTCCGTCATTTCCCGATGCAGCCGGGTAATCAAGGCCTCGGGTGTGCGCGCGGGCGCGAGCATGCCGATCCAGAATTCCGTATCCAGCCCCGGCACTCCTGCTTCCACCGCGCTGGGAATTTCAGGCGCGCCGGCAAAGCGGGTCTTGCCGGTCACCACATAGGCTTTCAGCTTGCCTGCCCTCACATGCGGCAGCACATTGCCCATCAACGCAACGCCTGCCTTGACTTCGCCGCCCATGAGCGCGAGCACCGCGGCGCCGCCGCCCTTGTAATGAATGTTGACCAGGTTGATGCCGGTCACGCTTTTGAACAACTCATTGGCGATGTGGCCCGCGGTGCCGACACCGGCCGAGGCAAAATTGATCGAATCCGGTTGCTGCCTGGCGTAATCCACAAATTCGCGCAGCGTGTTTGCGGGTATGGAAGGATGCGCGACCAGCGCGGAGGGCAGCTTTGCCACCTGGGTAATCGGCGTCAAATCCTTTACCGGGTCGTACTGCAACTGCTTGTAGAGGCTGGGTGCGATCGACAGCGCCGAACGGTCGCTCATCAGCAGCGTGTAGCCGTCGGGTGTGGCGCGCGCGGCGATGCCGGTGCCGATGGTGAGTGCGGCGGCGGGTTGATTTTCCACCACGATGGGTTGCCCCCAGCGCTCGCTCAAGCGCTGACTGAGATGGCGCGTGGCGACGTCGTGAACCGTTGACCCGGCGGCACCGGTGATGATGCGCACCGGCTTGGTTGGATAGCCATTGATGGATGACTGCGCCGACGCGCCCGCGGTCAACGCAACGAGTAATCCTCCGATGGTCAGTCTGGTCGTGGCGTACATGAAAAATCTCTCTATCTGAATGCAAATTTGCGAAGTGTCGACCGGATGTTGGCATCAAGATAGAATTGACGCAATTGCCTGATTTTTACATTTCCATTAATCTGGTTAATGAACAAGGTGAACATGGACCTTCGCGACATCGAGTATTTCACGGTTATCGCCGAGCACAGGCACCTGGGCCGCGCCGCCGAGGCCCTGGACCTGGGCCAACCCGCGCTCAGCATCAGTCTGCGCCGGCTTGAGAAAGCCGCCAATGCAAAGCTGGTTGAACGCACGCCGAAGGGGGTTGAACTCACGCCGGTAGGCGCGGCGCTGCTCACGCATGTGGGCAGGCTGCGTCTGGCGCGCGATGATCTTGCGCGTGAAATCGCCGACCTCGCTCACGGGCAAGCCGGCTCGCTGCGTATCGGGGCCAGCCCGTCAAATGCGCTTGCCGTGCTGCCGGAGGTATGCAGCACGTTGTTGTCGAATTCTCCCAAGCTGACGCTCAACGTCAGCATGCTCGACAACGAGGCGTTGTTGCCCGCGTTGCGCAAGGGTGAACTGGATGTGGTGATCGGGCACACGCAGCAATTCCCCGATCCGGAGGTTGCCGAGATATCGATACAGGAAGACGAGTTTGTGGTCTTCTGTTCCGCAAGCCACCGCCTGACCACGCGCAAATCGAAACCGTTATTGCTCGCCGATCTTGCGGGGGAACGCTGGGTCGCCACCGAGGCGAATGCGCATGCGCCATGGATGTCGTTGCGTCAATCCTTTGGCGAGCGCGGGTTGCCGCCGCCGAAGATCGCCCTGGTTACGCCATTGCCCGCGCTCAATCTGCGTGCTGTCGCCGCCTCCGATCTGCTGGGCATCAGCAACAAACGCGGCGTGGCCGCGGCCGCGTCATCGTTACGCCTCGCGATATTGCCGGTCAAGGATCTGCTGTGGATTCGGCACGCGGTTATCGTTCACCGGAAAGATACTTACTTGTCGCCCGTCGCAAGGCGATTCATCGAAGCCATGAAAGCCGCGACAAAAAACTCCGTCGCACGACGTTAATCATTGCGTGGTCAATTGGCTGCGCGCCGGACGGGGGATAAAATGCGGGTGGGTGACCATTCGTACACAACCGCGGTTTTACAACTATTCCGACGATGCCCTCCAATATCATTCGCAATAACCCCGTAGACCTTGCAGGGAAGGACAAGCGAACGTGAATCCGGCGTGGCGCTTTGTTGCGGTTGCAGGCTTATTATTCCTTGGCGTGTCCGCGCACAGCAACGCCTACCCGGACAAACCGGTGCGCTTCATCGTCGCCTACCCCGCAGGCGGCAGCGCCGATCTGATCGCGCGCGTGATCGGGCAGAAACTCGCTGACTCGTTTCAACAGGCCTTTGTGATCGACAATCGCGGCGGCGCCGGAGGCGTCATCGGCGAGGAGCTTGCCGCCAAATCCGCGCCGGATGGGCACACGCTGCTGCTGGTTTCCATCTCGCACGTGGTCAATCCGTTGCTGCACGAGAAGATGGCCTACGATCCGGTGAAGGACCTGGCGCCGGTTTCGCTGGTGGTGTCGGTGCCCAACGTGTTGGTGGTGCACGGCACGTTGCCGGTCAAGTCTGTTCCTGAATTGATAACGCTCGCGAAATCCAAGCCGGGGCAGTTGAACTATGCCTCGTCCGTGGGCACCTCGTTGCATCTTGCGGGCGAGTTGTTCAAGGCGATGGCGGGCGTGGATATCGTCGCCGTCAATTTCAAGGGCGGCGGGCTTGCGGCGGCCGACTTGCAGGCGGGCCGCGTGCAGATGTCGTTTTCCGTGTTTCAGACCGCGCAGGCACTGATTAAATCGGGCCGTCTGCACGCGCTGGGGATTACCAGCGCCAAACGTTCGCAACTGCTGCCCGATGTGCCTGCGATCGCCGAGTTTGTGCCGGGTTACGAATTGACGGGCTGGCTGGGTATCATGGTGCGCACCGGCACTGCGCCTGCGATCGTCAATAAACTCAGTGGCGAAATTGCCGCGATCATCCGCACGCCCGACGCGCAAAGCCGCCTGCAAAGCCTGGGCGCGGACCCGATCGGCGGCACACCGGTGCAGTTCGCGGATTTTCGCCGAGCGGAGTTTTTAAAAGTATCGAAGCTGATGTCCCAAATGAAATCCAAAACCAAAAACGAGAGCAAATGATGAGCAATGCCACCGCCGGATTATTCACGCCGATCACCCTCGGCAAGCGCACGTTGCGCAACCGTATCGTGTTTCTGCCGCACGCCACGGGCCAGGGCGCGCACGGCCTGCCGTCCGAGGGGCATCTCGCGTATTACGCGCGGCGCGCCGAGGGCGGTGTGGGCATGATCATCCAGGAGGCCACCCCGGTACATCAGGCGAGCCTGAGCCGCCCGACGCATGTGCAGGGCTACGATCCGCGCATCATCGCCCCCGCGAGAAAAATCTCCGATGCCGTGCACAAGGCCGGCGCCATGATGCTGGTGCAGATCAGCCATCGCGGCCTCGCGGCATTGCCGGTGTTTTCGCGCATGCCGGTGTGGGCGCCGAGCCCCACGCGTTCGCCGCACACGGGCGAGATGGCGCATGCGGTAACGCTGGCTGAAATCCGCGAAATCGTGGCGGGCTTCGTGCAGACGGCGAAGAACTTCATGGAGGGCGGCTACGATGGCGTTGAAATTCACTGCACGCATGGCCATCTGCTCAACAGCTTTACCAATCCGCGGCACAACTGGCGCACGGATGCTTATGGCGGCTCCGTCGAAAACCGCATGCGGCTGTTGATCGAGGTGCTGCAAGCGCTGCGCACGCTGCCGCTGGGCATACTGGGCATACGCTTCGGCGCGCCGGCGTGGAACGCCGGCCCCGAGGCGAGTGACGCCGCCACCATCATTCGCGGCATCGAGCCGTACGTCGATTACATCTCGGTCACCGGCGGCACGCAGGCGACCAAGCATCTGAACATGGGCGACATGTACTCAAAGCCGGCGTACATGCTGGAGCTGGCGCAACAAGTCAAACGCATGACATCGCGCCCGGTGATCGCCGCGGGGCGTCTTAACGACCCGTCGCTCGCGGCAAGTGTGATTGAGAACGGCAGCGTCGATCTCGTCGGCCTCGCGCGCGGCCTCATATGCGATCCGGATTGGGCGCGCAAGGTTCAACAGAACGCGGCGGCCGAAATCCGCCCCTGCATTGCGTGCAACACTTGTGTTGATCGCGCCGAATCGGGCGGCCCCATAGGCTGCATCTACAACCCGAGAACCGGGCGCGAGGGCGAAGTCGCGGCAAGACCGTCAACCCAGCCCGCGTCTACGGGCAAACGCGTGCTGGTGGTGGGTGGCGGCCCGGCGGGCATGCAGGCGGCGCTGCGTGCCGAAGAATTGGGAATGCACGTGACGCTCGCCGAAGCAGGCGCGGCGCTTGGCGGGCAGATTGCGCTTGCAGCGTCGGTTCCGGGGCGCGAGGGGTTCCAGCAAATCAACGATTATCTGCGTGAAGCGCTCGCGCATTCGCGAGTGGAAGTCATGCTGGGCAAGCGGCTCGGCATTGGAGCACCTGAGTTCGCGTCATACGATGGCGTGATCGTCTCGACCGGCGCCGCACCCGCGCCGTTGCCTGACAGTATTGCAATTGCAATACCGCGATATCGGGCCGAGGAAGTTCTCGCCAATCCATCGATCGCGCAAGGCAAGCGCGCCCTTTTCATCATTGAAGATGGCCTGACTTCAGGGCCGGGCGCCGCCGAGTTGCTCGCGGCACGGGGCGTGGAAGTGCACGTCGTGCTCGCCGGCGCGGAGTTGGGAAACGCATTGCCGTACACCAATCGTCGCATGCTCATGGACCGCCTGCTCGCATTGCCGCTGCACTGGCATTTTCACAGTACGCTGCTGTCGGTCGATAAATCGGGCACGGCAAAGCTCAATGTTCGCGGCGAGGGCGAAGTGCAGCTCGACGTTGTGTTCGACTTTGTCGTCCACACCGCCCAGCGCAGCGCCGATAGCGAACTCATCGCCGCGCTGGAATCCGCGGGAAGCACAAAATTCGCGGCGGCGGGAGACTGCGTTGCGCCCCGCAATATATTTCACGCTGTTCGCGAGGGTTTTGACGCCGCCGACAGGTTGGCGGATGCGTTGAGTCGAAATTAAAGGCTGCGTGCCTGCGTAGCTCCGGGAGAAGGGTGTTGATGAGGCGAAACGGGTTGCGTGTCACGCAGATACTAAATTATCAATAACGGATTGGTGTTGTGCAGCGCCCCGCATTGGCCTAGCATGAGCCTTGGATGACTGCCGGTGCACGTCCAGCGCATAACCCAACCTTCGAGGAGATCGCCATGAAAGCGTTGCTCGCAGCCCTTACTTTTGCATTGACGTTGAGTGCGGGTTCGATCAGCGCGGCGCAGCCGTGGCCGTCGCGCTCGATCTCGATCGTAGTGCCTTTCTCGGCAGGCGGACCTACCGATACCCTGGTGCGCATCATCAGCGAACCAATGCGCCGCTTTCTCGGCCAAACCGTGGTTGTGGATAACGTTACCGGCGGGGGCGGCACCATAGGGGTTGGGCGCGTGGCGCGTTCGCCACCCGACGGCTACACCGTGAGCGTCGGCCATTGGGGCACGCATGTGATTAACGGCGCCTACTACAAGCTCAACTATGACCTGATGAAGGACCTCGATCCGGTGGGCATGTTCGCCGACAACCCGCAGGTTGTGGTTTCGCATAACGCGGTGCCTGCCAAGGATCTGAAGGATCTGGTGATATGGATCAAGACCAATCCGGACAAGTTGCAGTTTGGCACCGGCGGCATTGGCGGTGCTTCGCATATTGCGGGCATCTATTTCATGAACCGCGTTGGCATGAAGACGGAATACATAGCCTACCGCGGCGGGGCACCGGCGATGCAGGCGCTGCTGGCCGGTGAGGTCAATGTCTACCTGACACAGGTCGCCAGCGCGGTTCCCCAGACGCGCCCGGGGAAAATCCGCGCCTACATGGTCACCTCCAAGAATCGCCAGTCAGCCGCTCCGGAAATTCCCACCGCCGACGAAGCGGGCATGCCGGGGCTTTACACCGCGGTATGGCACGCCCTGTGGGTGCCCAGGGGCACGCCGAAAGACACCAATATGAAGCTGAACGCTGCGCTCGTAGAGGCCATGCAGGATCCGGTTGTGCGCAAGCGCTTCATCGATCTGGGGCAGGAAATTCCCACGCGCGAGGGCATGACCCAGCAGGCGTTGGCCAAACATCAAAAGGCGGAGATCGACAAGTGGTGGCCGCTGATGCGTGACGCGGGAATTAAGGCGGAGTAATGCATTGCATGCGGGCGCGCCTGTTACGCATAGCGCGCCTGTATGACGGCTGGTGTCGATAGTGTGAGTTGGCGAACTGGCACTAACGGCGCTTAGGAGGCACTAAGGCGGCGTAAATAAATAAAGGTATCAACTTATCTATTTGGCATTTTACTTGATAACGTAGTTCCAGTCGCCATGAAACTTGTTACGTTCCACATTGACGCGCTTCATCTCTTCATTACTGAGCCTGCGCCCGGTTGGATATTTGCGGCGATCTA
>CAMDLH010000116.1 GCA_945901405.1 Bordetella parapertussis
TTGAGGGTCTTAACAACAAAGCAAAAGTCACTATGAGAAAATCTTACGGATTCCGAACGTTCAGAGTGGCAGAACTCTCGCTATATCATGTACTTGGCAAACTACCCGAACCAAAGCTCGCCCACAGATTCTACTGACGAACCTAAAAAATCAGGGCACATTGAATCATTGCGAAAGGGAGGGCTACATGAGCATGAGAAATTTGATTTCGGTGCGTGGTGTTCGTCAGCTCTTGGTCCTTTGGGCTGCCATTTGTCCTGTTTGCGCTTTCGCGGCGGATTACCCGGTCAGACCGGTGAGACTCGTCGTGCCCTTTCCGCCTGGCGGCGCTGCCGACATACTCGCGCGTGGATTGACGCCGAAAGTTAGTGCATCGCTGGGACAACAGTTCGTCGTTGACAATCGCGCGGGAGCCAATGGGGTTATCGGCTTTGACCTCGTGGCAAAAGCGCCCGCCGATGGTTATACGCTGCTGCTGGGGTTTACCACTGGGGTGGCAGTCAATCCGCTGCTCGTCGCCAAGATTCCGTACGACGCCGTGAAGGATTACACGGGCGTGAGCATGCTCGCGCGCACACCGATGGTGTTGATTGCCAGTCCGTCATTCAAGGGCAGTACCGTCAAAGATCTGATCGCGCTCGCCAAGGCGGCGCCGGGCAAAATCACCTATGGCACTCCCGGCATCGGCAACCCCAATCACCTTGCGGGCGAATTGTTTAAGTCGGTGGCGGGGGTCAATCTGCCGCACGTGCCGTACAAGGGCGCGGCGTTGGTGATTACCGACATCATTGGCAATCACATACCTGTTGCGTTCGTCACTCTGGCGGCCGCGCTGCCGCAGGTGCGCGCGGGCAAACTCAAATCGCTTGCCGTCACCAGTGATAAACGCTCGCCCGCCGCGTCAACTATTCCCACCATGTCGGAAGCCGGGCAGCCCGGCGTGGAAGTTGTCGAGTGGTTCGGCATACTGGCGCCCGCCGCATCGCCGAAGCCGGTGATTGCAAAACTGAATGACGAGATCGTAAAAGCCGTACGCTCGCCGGAGGTTAATGGCAGATTTTCGGAGCAAGGGTTGGAGCCGGTTACCACCAGCGTGGATGAATTCGCGGTTGTGATCAAGGCCGACATCGAAAAACTGGCGGGGATTATCAAGAAGGCCGGCATCCGCATGGAGTAAGCGGACAATCGGCCTGAAATTAAAGTTGAAGACTGGCAACTTCAGCGGTGAGCGGCGGGATAGCCGCGTGTTGTGCATGCGGTTATCGATCAACAACAGAGGAGATCGGCATGAAAGCGCTACTTTCGGTTTGTGCATTGGCGTTTACCCTCGGTTCCACTGGCCATGCCCAGCCGTGGCCCGCGCGGCAGATCACCATCGTCGTGCCGTTCTCGGCGGGCGGCCCCACTGACACGCTGGCGCGCATCATGAGCGAGCCGATGCGCCGGTTTCTCGGGCAAACCATCATCGTTGACAACACCACTGGTGCTGGCGGCAGCATCGGCGTGGGGC
Organism: Bordetella parapertussis; assembly: GCA_945901405.1. Classification (GTDB taxonomy): domain Bacteria; phylum Pseudomonadota; class Gammaproteobacteria; order Burkholderiales; family SG8-41; genus CAMDLH01. The sequence goes on from CAMDLH010000116.1 coordinate 1,511, forward strand.
GCGTGGTGCGCTCGGTGCCGGATGGCTACACGCTGTCCATCGGGCATTGGGGCACGCACGTGGTGAATGGTGCGTATTACAAGCTCACCTACAATCTGCTGACGGATCTCGAACCGATAGCGATGATCGCGACCAACCCGCAGATGGTGATCACGCGTTCGGTTGTGCCGGCGCAGAACCTCAAGGAACTGGTGTCGTGGATCAAGGCTAATCAGGGCAAGATTCAAATCGGCACCGGTGGCATCGGCAGTTCGTCGCACATCGGCGGGCTGTATTTTCTCAATCGTGTCGGCGTTAAAATGGAATTCGTGCCGTATCGCGGCGGCGCGCCTGCGGTACAGGCGTTGCTGGCGGGGGAAATCGATCTCTACATGACGCAAATATCGGGCGCGATCGAACAAGTACGTGCGGGCAAGCTGCGTGCGTACATGGTGACCACCAACAAACGTCAGGCCGCGGCGCCGGAGATACCCACCACCGATGAAGCCGGCATGCCGGGCCTCTACACCACGGTGTGGCACGGGGTCTGGGCGCCCAAGGGTACGCCGCACGACGCCAAATTGAAGCTCAACGCGGCCATCGTCGAGACGCTCGCCGATGCAACCGTGCGCAAGCGCTTCGCCGATCTCGGTCAGGAAATTCCATCCGCCGCGGAGCAGACGCAACGCGCGCTCGCCGTGTATCACAAGTCGGAGATCGACAAGTGGTGGCCGTTGATTAGAGCGGCGGGAATCAAACCCGAGTAAACTTTCATCAACGTTCAGTGGGGTCGTAATGAAAGCACTATTCAAACTTTGTGCGTTCACATTCTTCTTCGCATCGACCGCGTCAACCACGATGGCGCAGCCGTGGCCCTCGCGCTCGATCTCCATCGTGGTGCCGTTCTCGGCGGGCGGGCCGACCGATACGCTGGCGCGCCTGATGAGCGAACCAATGCGCAAATTTCTGGGCCAACCCATCATCGTGGATAACGTCACCGGCGCCGGCGGCAGCATTGGCGTTGGCCGCGTGGCGCGCGCGGCGCCCGACGGCTACACCATCTCCATAGGGCACTGGGGCACGCACGTGGTGAACGGCGCGTACTACAACCTTCCATTTGATTTGTTAAAAGACCTCACACCCGTGGCGCAGATCGCGGCCAATCCGCAACTGGTGTTGACAAAGAATGCGGTGCCCGCGAAGAACATGAAGGAACTGATGGCGTGGGTGAAGGCGAATCAGGACAAGGTGCAATTCGCCACCGGCGGCGTGGGAGGGGCTTCACACATATCGGGTATTTATCTGATGAACCGCATCGGCGCGAAGGTGGAATATGTGCCGTATCGGGGAGCGGCGCCGGCTTTGCAGGCGTTGCTGTCGGGCGAGGCCGATATGAACATCACGCAGATCGGCGGATCGATCCAGCACGTGCGCAGCGGTCGCTTGCGCGCCTACATGGTGACCGCAAAAACACGCCAGAGCGCCGCGCCGGAAATCCCCAGCGCGGATGAAGCCGGATTCCCAGGCAACTACATCTCGGTGTGGCACGCGATCTGGGTGCCCGCGAAGACGCCGCGCGACATTATCGTCAAGCTCAACGCGGCCATCGTCGAAACGCTTGCTGACACGGTCGTACGCGCACGTTTCACGGATATAGGCCAGGACATGCCGCCGCGCGAGGAACAAACCCCGCAGGCGCTGGCCGTGCTGCACAAGGCGGAGATCGACAAGTGGTGGCCTCTGATGCGGGCGGCGGGGATCAAGGCGGAGTGAGTTGCGCGGCTAAAGCGTTCCCTTGTTGCCGGCAATCTGGCGATATAAGTCAGAGCCGAACCCTGTCGCGACATTGATTTTTCCGCCGCCCGCCGCGGGCAGGTGATATTGGTGAAGCGAAGGGTGCCGGACGCCGCCCGGCGCGCAAGCAATAACGAATACGATTTCGCCGCGGCTTTTGCCGTGCGACGGCTAGTTTGCCACGCTGAACCGTACCGAGCCCGCCGCCTTGTCGTTAATAAACATATCCACGCGATAGTCGCCAACAGGCCATCCATTGTTGGGCCGGCTCAGTGAAAACCACACATTATTGTCCAATGGCCCCTTTTTCATTTCCTTGCCATCTATCCGGTAATTGGGTGGCGCCACCTGGGTTTTTTCCGCGATCCAGGCGCTGGCGAACTTCGCGCCGTTCGGCACATCCACCACTTTGGCTTCCAGAAAGAGTTGCGGTGTGTCCTTGCTGAACTTGTTCTTGCCCGTGCCCCCTTTGCTGTCGGAAAGCACCGGTTTCTCGTGGCGCGGCTCTCCCGCCCACGCCAGCGTGGCAATCAGCATGCCAGCCACGCCTGCAATCACGGCACGCGTTGCCTGTCCCATCCTGTTTTGTTGTCGAATGTTCATGACTGTAGTCTCCTGTTATTGAGTATCACTGTTTTTCGCTGCGCGAATGACCAAGGCCCCAGCTACTACGTCACCGATTCTCTGTTTCTTGTCCGATGCCGCAACGGCGATTGCTGCACCCAGATAGAAAGTGAATCCATGAACGATACGCAGCAGGTTACGTACGATGGACGCTTGCCAGTCGAGCGGCACGCCGCCGTCCAGCTTGACGACCTTGATCCCCATTGCACGCTTGCCGATGGTCCGGCTCCACCGCGCCTCTATCACGATGTAATACGCAAACGCCCGCCGAACCAAATAAAGGCCGGCCCCCCTTGCAGACTGAAGCCGGCGGCGGTGGTTCCACCCGTGCTCATCGCGATAGCGTAGGCCGCGAAAAGCAATAATATGGTGTCGATGATGACCGCTACGGCGCGCGACCCGATGCCCGCGTATTCCATAAACATGTCCCTTGAAAAAACCGTTGTCTCGCCACTATTGCCCCTTCAAGGTTTCCGTCAACCGGGCTTGAAGTCCCAGCGCGATGTGCGCTTGCCAGACAAACAAGCAACGGCTACAGTCGGATTCGTTAAGCAGACGATTTGGAATTCCCATACCTTGAGCGCGCGCTGGTCTGTTGTTGGATGGATTGTCACCGGGCTGCTCGGTGCGCTCGCATTGGTGATGATCGTGGTCAGTGCGTGGGGTCTGCTCGGGGGAGCGAGCGAGTCGCGCATCGAGTGCGATCGTGGCGCCGGGGAATGCCGGGCCAGTTTTGACCTGATTAAGCGGCGTAAGGCGGGCATCGCCGGCATCAGCGGCGTCGAGCTCCTTGCTTTGGATCGCAGATTCGCCACCAGATCGTCCGAGACGCAGTCATACATCGCACTGAGGGTCAATGGCGTGGAACAGGCGATCACCCCCTCCAGCGCGGAGGCGCGGACGGTCGCCGCCTATGCGGCCGCGGTCACGCAACTCCAGGTCTTCCTCGCCGGGAAGGAGCAGGCCCCTGCGATTGCGATCACGATCGCAACGCGCGCGAGCCGGAAATCGAACATGCACCTGTCCGGTAGCGGCATCCTGATATTGCTAATGGCCGGCGCTGGGTACATCAAGCTGAGGGGGCGGCGCAAATGACGAAAATTAACGCGGTGGCTGGCGAGCGTGTTGCAATCATCCGCCGCGCCTTCAGCAGCGCGCCACTGGACTATCGTTTCAGCGCCAAGGCGGCGGTGGCGGGCCAGGCTTTGCGTGGAAGCGTGGAAGTCAAGAAATCCCACTGGATCATGCCGGGGCCGCTGGAAAAACTTCCGCTTGCGGAAAACAACGTATTCTCGGCGGGTATGTGGAACACATTCATGTCGGTGGATGTCGTCCCGGATGTTGATGTCGTTATTGATATTGAGGGCTGGAGCTTGGGCGGTCGCGGCGCCATGCGGCTGCTGGTTTTTGCGGTCATCGTGGTTGTGGCTTCGGTTGCCGTGGTCTTGATGTTCGGGGTATGACGAGTCACGCGTTTCGGGCATCTATCTGATGAACCGCACCGGCGCGAAGGTGGAATTCGTGCCGTATCGCGGTGCCGCGCCCGCGTTGCAGGCGCTGCTGTCGGGTGAAGCCGATATCAACATCACGCAGATCGGCGGCGTCATTCAGCGCATATGCAGCGGCAAACTGCGCGCGACCGCCAAGACGTGCCAGAACGCGGCGCCCGAAATCCCCACCGCCGACAAACTCAACGCCGCCATCGTTGATACGCTGGCCGACACCACGGTGCGCACGCGATTCACCGACATAGGGCAAGACATTCCGCCGCGCGAGGAACAAACCCCGCAGTCGCCAGGCGCGCTGCACAAGGCGGAGATCGACAAGTGGTGGCCTCTGATGCGGGCGGCGGGGATAAAGTTGGAATAGGGCTTGAGAAGCGGACTGAAATTGACACGGAGGACAAATGTCCATACGATTGACGCATGGACATCGAGTGGGATCCCCGCAAGGCCGAAGCCAACGTTGAAACCCACGAAACGCCAAAGGAGTCACTATGAAAAAAATCTCGGCTGAACCCTACAGGGACATCGATTTCTCGCGCGCGGTGCGCGGGCCGGTCATCGCGTTGGAGCCGGGCAAGAGCAAGATTTCCATACGGCTCGACAACCGTGTGCTCGAACATTTCAGGGCCGTGGCGGAGAAAGCCGGCGGCGGAAACTACCAAACGTTGATTAACGATGCGCTGGCCGCATACATCCAACAGTGCTCGATGCTGGAAGCAGTGCGTCAGGTGGTGAAGGAAGAAATCGGAATTTCGTACCCAAAGCGCGCGACGACGCGGCTTGTGGCGCGTGAAAGCCGTAAGCGCATGCGCGCCGCGAGCTGATTGCTGTCGAGATATTCACCGCGCCCGCAGCCCCGCCTTCTTGGCGACCTGCGGCACCAGCGCTATTTGCTCGGCGAGAAATTTGTCGAGTTGTTCGGGCGTTGACGGCGTGGCTGGAGTTCTGCGTCGGTGAGCGCGCGCGTGGCCTCGCGGTTGAGCCCGTTGACGATGGCGCGCGGCGTTTTCGCGGGCGCGAACATGCCGGCCCATGAATCCCAGCGAAAACCGGGGTAGCCCGGTTCGGCCACCGTGGGCATTTCCGGGTGCACGGCGACGCGTTTGGCGGAAGTGATGGCCAGCGCGCGCAGCCGTCGGGCTGCGCGTCGACGACTATCTTCGCGCCCGTGACGCCGCCCGCGCCCGGCCGGTTGTCGACAACGATCTGCTGGCCGAGCACGGCGCCAAGCTTGGGCGCGATCAGCCGCGCGACGATGTCAGGCTGGCCGCCGGGCGTGAAGCCGATGACCACGCGTATCGGGCACACGGGGTAGGTGTCCGCAGCGCGCGCCGACGCGATTGTGAACAAGAATGCTGGTATGAAAAGCGCTGCCGCAATGTAATGTGAAACCATGTCTGAATCTCCATCGTCAAATGCAAACATGGCACGCGTGGCGTTTGCCTTGGTGTGATAATGCGCCATTGTTGCTTATCCCGTGAACGTGAATGGGAGGAAACATCGATGAGAACGCCGATGGTATTTTTGCTGCTGCTCGCGGGGTGCGCGACACTGAGCCGTGATGTTGATGGGGCAAAACAATCGTGGCAGGGCGCGCGTTACGAAGAGGTCGTCGCGCGCTGGGGCGTGCCCGCGCGTCATACAAAATTCGACGATGGCCGCTACGTCTACACGTGGGATTCCGAACGCACGACATCGAGCGGCGGTGTCGTACCTTCGATTAGCATTTTTGGCGGCACGGGCGTGGGTGTTGGCATTGGAGTTGGCGTGGGTGCGGGCGGTTCCAGCGGTTATGATCGCGTGCGCTGCGAGCGCACACTGATCTTCAAGGATGGCGCCGTGACGGAGCAAACATGGCTGGGGCCTTCAACCTATTGCAGCTCGTTCAAGCGCGGTTGATGTTGCGCGCGCGCGCGCGAACTCTGCTACGCTGCATGCCTGCACATAGATAGAGTCACCGTATGTAATTGTTTTTATTGATATTTTTAACAACAACACTCCACAGAAAATCATGAGCGCAAACACTACTGCAAACATTCCAGACCTCGGTTACACGCCCGTTGCCGACATTTTCAAACTGCCCGCCGGGGTCAACTTCGGCCCGTGTTCGGGCGTGGCGGTCAACGCCAAAAACAATGTGCTTGTTTTTAATCGCAGCGAAAACGCGTTGATGGAATTTGACTCGCGCGGCAATCACATCCGCACCATGGGGCGCGGCATCTTCACCAATCCGCATGGCCTGCGCATCGACCGCGAAGGCAACATCTGGTGCACCGATACCGGCGCGCACTTCGTCACAAAAATGGATGCGCGCGGGCGCATCCTCATGGTGCTCGGCGTGGCGGGGCGCGCGGGCGAATGGCACGCGGCGGGGCATCTGAAATGTTTTAACGAGCCGAACGATCTCGCGTTCGGCGCGGATGGCTCGGTCTACATCACGCAGGGTCACGGCAAGGGCGAATCGCTGATTCACAAATTCACCGCCAACGGTGACCACATCAAGACTTGGGGCGGCACCGGCAAGGAGTCCGGCAAGTTCGATCAGCCGCACTCCATCGTCATCAACAAGAAAGGTCTCCTCTACATCGCCGACCGCTCGAACCAGCGCATACAAGTGTTCGACGCCGACGGCAACTACGTGCGCGAAACCAGCCACCCCGGCACGCCGTGCGGGCTGGCGCTGTGCAACGACCAGAGCCACATCATGATGGCGCATGGCCACGCCGGCAGAATCATGAAGCTCGATGAAAACTGCAACGTGCTCGGCATCACCGGCTCGCAGGGCAAGGGCCTCAATCAATACGGCGAAGCGCACTACATCGCGCTCGACGGCAAGGAAGATATTTACGTGGCCGACACGCTGAACTGGCGCGTGCAGAAGTTGGTGAAGAACGCCGCGCGCAAGAGCGCCAAAAAGAAAGCCAAACGCAACGCGTAAGCGGGCGGCCCGTAGCCCGGAAGAAGCGTAGCGCATTCCGGAAGATTTTCCATATCTGGTTGAACAGATGCCGCAATCCAAAACCCAACGCCTCATCGACAAGATGACTCGCGGCGAGCCCGCGATCGGCGTGCTCAACATGTCCTACAGCGTCGAGTTCGTGGAAATCCTCGCGCACGTGGGATTCGATTTCATCTACGCCGACCAGATGTTCACCACCATCGGCTGGAAGGAACTCGGCGATATGGTGCGCGCCGCTGCAGGGCAGCGACATGGCGGTGTTCGCGCGCATCGAAAACGATCCGTGGCACAGCGGCGACGATCCCGGCGTGGCCTCGCGCGTCGCGCGCGCGCTCGCCATCGGGGTTGATGGCGTCAAGGTCAACGTGTATTCAAAAAATGAGGCGCGCTGGGCGGTGGATGCCGGCGCGGGCTGGCATGCACGGCCTTATCTTGCGAAGTTCATCAACGAGCAAGGTTCCACCACCGAGCAGTTCAAGCAGCACGAAGCCGAGCGCGCCGCTGGCACGCTGATCATTCCGTCGGTGGAGAGCAAACCAGGCATCGCACAAGTCGATGAAATTCTCGACATCCCCGGCATCCGCGCCTTCGGCATCGCCATGACCGACACTGCCATCGCGCTGGGGCATCCGATGGATTACGACCATCCCGACGTGTGGAATTTTGTCGACAAGGTGGCGGCGAAAGCCAAGGCGCGCGGCATTTATCTCACCGCCGGCACCGGCTACGCGGATCGCACGTGGGAAGGCATCGCCGCGCGCGTGCGGCGATTACACGATCACGGCATCGACATGATTTTCTTGCAGTCGCCGGAGTATCTGTTCCAGTTGGCGACGGCGGAACTGCTGGCAAAAGTGCGCGAGGCGCTGAAGCGCTGACGTACCATCGCAGCGTCCGTCAAAAATATACGGGGCGCAGTCAGCCGTAATCCTGCTGCGCCGCGTTTGCGCTTTCGATGGCGCGCACCCATTCCTCGCGCCCCGGCACCCCGGCGGCGAAGGCGTCCATCAGCGCGATCACCAGCGCGCGCGTTTTTGAATCAAACGCGAACACATCCGCGCGGCGAAATTCACCCGCCTGCGAGATCAGCGCCGTCAACACGCGCGCCAGCAGGCGCGATTGCGGAAACGCTGGATTAAGCTCAATGGTTTTCACCGCGTCGGCCAGCACATTCGGGCCCGCGGGCGGCGCCAGCGGTTGCACGCCGCGGCGCAGCTCCTCGTGAAAGCGCGACACCGATAAAATTTCCAATGCCGCGGCTTGCGCCTTCGCGCGTTCGTGATCAGATGTCAAAGCGCCTCGCCAGCATTTCGCCGATAAAGTGGCATGCCGCCACGGCCCCGCCGAACATGGGCGCCAGCACATTGCCGCCGAAAAATCCGCCGATCATGCCGATGATCATCGAAACCATCATGCCGCTATTCTCGTTGGCGCCGATGAACTGGAAACCCGCCCAACCGGCCAAGCCGCCGGCGAATACCCACAGTGCAATGTTCATGATTCCCTCGCGTTAAAAACGGTTTAACAACCAGACGACGGTCTGCCGTGTCAGCGCCCGAGCGCGCATGGCGAGGGAGAAGGATTGCTGCCTGAAAAATGACGTGCCGCGCTGGCGTTAGATGGTGTGACAACCAGCACGCACATCCAGTCTACGCGCTATTGCGCGCGGCGGCGGATTATCTTTTGACAGCGCGCGCCGGGCGCCGTTGGATGCCTTACGCCATGCTTTATGCCTCTGAAACATTACTTTTCGAGCTTTACGGTGACATTTCGCGCGTGCAACCTTACCGTGTTCTGTATGGCGCTATTGTGCGTGCTCGTTTCGAATCCGGCGCTGAGCGCGGAGCCGGCGCAGCATCTGGTGCAGCCGCTGGGCGAATTTGCGCGCGTGCGCAACACCGGGGATCACACCTACGGCCACCGCGTGCGGCTGCGGCGCAGCGGCGGCCAACTGATCGGCGAGATCGTGTATTGGGACGGCAATCTCGAAGGCCAGCGCGCACATTTCATCGACGGCTCATACGATCAACGCACCGGCGCGGTGAGATTCAGCACCATCGTTATCCGTAGCGACGTGCAGCCCACCATCAAATCACCCGCGTCGTTCGTGGGGGTGGTCAATAAGGGCGCGCTCTCCGGCAAGCTCGCCTGGAGCGGCGAGCACGCACAATTTCGCGGCCGAAATGGTGTGGAGGATGTTGTGTTGCCGCTGCAGAAGGATGAGCGGCTTTCCGCCTACCAGGATATTCGGGCGTGGCAAACTACTGAAGGCAAATCAGCGCTATGTCACTGCGCGTGTATGTTGCGACAGCATATGCGTTATTCAACGCTGTTCGCGCGGGCCAATTCCTCATCGTATTGTCTGGCGTATTCGTCCAGTAATTTCAGTTGCTCTTCGCCCCGCTGCCTGAGGATTTGGTGCTGGGCGGCTTTGTCGGCCATGGGTATAGTCGTGCGGCGAATTCCAATTCGAGTGTCCATGTGAGCACCTGAAGCGGGGCCATAGGTAATGCTCGTGGACAGCAGCCAGCTCTCGCGGCCATCGGCTCTAACCCTTAGCCAAGGGCCGTGCTTGACCAGCACTTCTGCCTTGTCGTCGCGCTTGACTGAAAATACGGCAGGCGACGCCATCACTGGTTCCGAGCGCAGTTCGACATCGCGCGAAATGGTTACAGGTTGCGCAAGCGCGCTGGAGATGTTCAATAGCAATGCACAGCACGACAAAAGTATCATTCGACAAATTTTCATTGGCGGCCTCGCGCGCGAATGGACTCTAAAACTATAGTGCCATCGCGACTGCGCCAGACATGAACTGCGTCACACAACCGCACATAAAAAGATTACGCTACACGTTCACTTTTGACGAATGCACACTGAACGACTGTTATGCAATCTATTGTTTTTATTGGTAATTTCATGATTCGGACATTTGGGATATATGTGGCGACAGGCGTTGTCGCGACGGCGTCAACGGTATTTCTCGCGCCTGTCGAAGCCCAAGACTACCCCACCCGCCCCATCCGCTTCATAGTCGGCTTCGTGCCCGGTGGCGTCGCTGATCTGCTGGCGCGATCGCTCGGACAAAAGTTAACCGATGCATGGGGCCAGCAGGTCATCATCGACAATCGCACTGGTGCTGGCGGCCTGATCGCGATGCAGATCGCGGCGAAGTCCGCGGCGGATGGCCATACGCTGTTGATGGGTTCGTCGACGACGTTTTCGATCAACCCCGCCATACGCGCGAAGCTGCCTTATGACCCGGTGCGCGATTACACGCCCGTCACGCAGTGCGCGTTGACGCCGGTGATACTCACGGTGCAGGCGGCGCATCCGGCGAAATCATTGCAGGATTTGATTCAGTCGGTGAAAGCGCGGCCCGCCGACTCCGTGAGTTTCGGTTCCACCGGTTTCGGCGGCGCGCCGCACATCGCGGGCGAGTTGTTGAAACGCATGGCGAATCTGCAAATGACGCACGTGCCGTTCAAGGGCGGCGGCGAAACGCTGATCGCGCTGATCGGCGGGCATGTGCAGATGTCATTCGGCGCGGTCTCCACCGCGCAGCCGCATGTGCGCGGCGGGCGTTTGCGCGCGCTGGGCGTCACCACGTCAAAACGTTTGTCGGCGTTTCCCGATGTGCCGACATTCGCCGAGCAAGGTCTGCCGGGTTTTGAGGTCGTGCAGTGGTACGGCGTGTTCGGCCCGGCGGGCATTGCGCCGCCGACGCTGAACAAGATCAATGCCGCGCTGGTGCGCGCCATCGCCGCGCAGGATTTCAAGGATCAATTCGCGAGCCAGGGTGTGGAGTTGCTGAGTTCGACCCCGGACGCGCTCGCGAGTTACGTCAAGACCGAGCTCGCGCGCTGGACGAAAGTGTTGAAGGAGATGGGTGTGACGGAAGCGCCGTAGCCGCCGCTGGGGAAATAATAAACCGTAGGATGGGTCAAACCCATCACAAACATACGCGATGATCCGTGGATTTGTGATGGGTTACGCTGCGCTCCCCCCATCCTGCGTATGCTCATGTGGATAGTTGCGCGAGCCCGGCTGCCTTGAACGTCTGCGCGTGTTCGGGTAGCGCAAAAAACTTCAGAAGTTCGTGCGCCGCCACCTGGTTTTTTGACTCCACGAAAATCGCCGCCTTGGAATCAAAGTTATATTGAATCTCCTCGGGGATCGGCCCCACGACTTCGATGCCGGGCACGGCGCGCAATTCGCAGATTTGCTGGAACGCCATTTCCGCCTCGCCCGCGGTGACCACCACGCCGATGTAGCCGCCGGGGCGCGTCACGGTCTTCGGCTTTACTTGAGCGGCGATGCCGAGGCGCTTGATCAGCCCCGGAAAATACGCGCCGCTCGGCCCATGCACGGTGTGCGCGATCGACTTTGCATTGAGCAGCGTGCGCTTGAAGGCCTCCACCGTGCTGATGTCGGGCTTGGGTGCGCCCTTGAGCACGCCGATGCCGATGGTGGAACGCGAAAACGTCTGGCAGCTCGCGGCATCGAGTATGCCCATCGCGGCAAGTTCGTCCATCGATTTGCCGAGCAGCACCGCTGCATCGGCGCGTTCGCCGGCCTTGATGCGTTCGAGTGAAGGCTTCGCGGAATCGAGTATCACTGTAACTTTGTGGCCCGATGTGCGTTCAAATGCGGGCAGCAGCATGTCGAGCACGGAGCGCGTGCTGTTGGAGGTGCGCAGGGTGATGGTCGTCATGATTTTCAATTGAATAAGTTTGCATTGATGATAACGCGGATTCGCGCGGCGCCGCGCCGCACGATAAAATCGGCAACGGAGGAATTTCAACATGTATAAATTTTTGACTGTCGTGCGCCCCGCGTTGATGATGTTTGCCGCAACCACGGTGTTCGCCGCCGATCCAGCGTGGAAACCCACCAAGGCGGTGGAACTCGTCGCGATCAACGCGCCCGGCGGCGGCTCGGATCGCATCCTGCGCCTGATGGTGAAGGTGTTTCAGGATCAGAAGGCGATGGATGTGCCGGTCAACGTGGTGAACAAACCCGGCGGCGGTGGCGCCGTGGCCTATGCCTATATCGCGCAGCAGACCGACGGGCACAATCTGGTGCTTGCCAACAAGTCGATGCTCACCAACAACATCGTCGGGCGCGGCCCGAGCTACACTGAATTCACGCAGGTGGTGGGCCTGTTCACCGAATACATTTCGGTGACGGTGAAGCCTGATTCGCCGATCAAGGGCGGCGCCGATCTCGTCGAGCGCCTGAAAAAAGACATCAATTCGTTAAGCCTCGGTATCGCAACCAGCATCGGCAACCCCAATCATCAGGGCCTGGCCGTGGCGCTGCATCTGGCCAAGGTGGACATCAAGAAAACACGCAACGTGATATTCCCCTCGGGCGGCGCGGCGACCACCGCGCTGATGGGCGGGCATGTCGATGTGGCGCCGGTGACGGCGGCGCTGGCGGCATCACTCGCGCGCAACAATCAGGTGCGCGTGGTCGCCGTTGCCGCGCCCAAGCGGTTGGGCGGCGTGCTCGCCAACGCGCCGACGTGGCGCGAGCAGGGCTTTGATGCGGTGGTGTCGAATGCACGCACCTTCCTCGGCACGAAAAACATGACCGCCGCGCAAGTGGCCTACTGGGAGCGCGTGTTCAAGCGCCTGACCGACTCCGAGGAATGGAAAAAAGAACTCGATGAAAATTTCTGGTCGGCGGAATATTTGCCAAGCGCCGAAGCGCGCAAACATATGGATCGCGATGACGCGCAGCAGCGCGCGTTTTTGAAGGAGCTCGCGCTGACGAAGTAACGCGGCCGTTCGTCACCAATCAGTCACCGATCAGTCGCCGACCGCGCCGATGGCTTTCACCACTTTGGCCCAGCGCTCGGTCTGTTCCTTCAAGAATAGCTCTGCTTCGCGTGGCGATTTGCTGGTGAGCGGGGTAACACCCGCCGTGCCGAGCCGGCTGATGACTTCGCCGTCGTTCATCACCTTTTGCATCACCGCGTGCAGGCGCGTGATGATGGCGGCGGGCGTGCCCGTCGGCACATAAATGCCCTGCCATGTGCCCGTGGTGAATTCCGGGAAACCCGATTCCATGAGCGTGGGCGTGTCGGGCAGCACGGGCAGGCGCGCGCGCGTCGCCACGCCGATGACACGCAGCCGTCCGCTCTTGGCGAACGGCACCACCGAGGCCACGCTGGTCATGGAGGCGTGGATTTCGCCGCCCATCAGCGCGGTGGCAACCGCGCCCGCGCCGCCCTTGTACGGCACGTGCGTCATCTGGATGCCAGCGCCGCGCATGAACGATTCCATTTCGAGGCGTTGCGCGGAGCCCGCGCCGGTGGAGCCGTAATCAAGTTTGCCGGGGCGCGCTTTCGCGTAAGCAATGAGTTCCTTCGCAGTGCGCGCGTTGACCGCGGGATGCACCACCATCGCACCGGGCGCGTCCACCACCAGCGACACCGAAGCCATATCGCGCAGCGGTCGCACTGTGAAATCCGGGTAAATGCTGGGGTTGATCGCCATGGCGCCGGAGTTGCCGAGCAGCAGCGTGTAGCCGTCGGCATTGGAGCGCGCGGCAACCTGCACGCCGACATTGCCGCCCGCGCCGGAGCGATTGTCGATGATGATTTGCTGGCCGAGTTCCTGCGACAGCCTGGGCGCAATGATGCGCCCGGCGAAATCCGAATTGCCGCCGGGCGCAAACGGCACCACCAGGCGCAGCGGGCGCGAGGGATAGTCCGCCGCAGACTGTGCAATGGCGGCATCCGCGATGCACATCGGAAGCAAAGGCAGAATGTAAGTCGAGGGTATTCTCATCATGACTGCTTTGATGTTGATGGTTATAACAAAGCCTGCACCGCCTTCATGCGCTGCACCGAATCGCCCGCGATGTGCGTCCAGATGATCGCGTCGCGCACCAGTTTTTCGGCTCGCGCGTTGATTTCGCCCCTGGCGGCGGCGCGGTGGATGCCGAGATTGAGATAACACACGCGCTGCATCGAATCGGTGGAGAAATTCATCAGCAGCGCGTTGTGCTTGCGTGATATGTCCGTGGTGCAATCGCTCTCGGCGGCGATGCGCATCACGAACGAGCGCAACGCCTCGGTCTGCATGTGCATTTCCGACAGCTTCAACTGAAACAACTGGTGCTCGTTGAGCCGCTTGCCGGCCTGCCGCTGCGCGCGCCCGTGCGCGGTGGCCATTTCGATGGCGGCGTCGCAGATGCCGACGGCGTTGGCGGCGTATTCCAGATCGCCGAACTTGCTGTTTTGCCCGCCGTGTTTCTTGTGCACGCCATTGATCGCGGACAGCCGGTCGCTGTCGGGCACGCGCACGTTCTCGAAGAACAGCTCCGCGTTTTGATAAAAGCGCCAGCCATGTTTGTTGAACACCTTGCCGACCTTGAGGCCGGGCGTGCCGGGCCGCACCGCGAAGATGGTCGTACCCTCTTGCACCGGTGCACTGGGATCGGTGCGCGCGAAGGCGAACAGCAGTTTGCCGATGTTGGCGTTGGCGATGTAGCACTTCGAGCCGTTCAACACCCAGGTGTCGCCGTCAAGTTGCGCGCGCAGTTGCAGGCCCGATTTCGGGTCGTCCTTTGGCGGCAGGCGATTGTCCGAGCCTGCATTCGGCTCCGTGATGCCGCCGCCCATCACACAAGTGTCGTCGGAAACAAACGCATCGAAGTAACGCTGCCTCTGCTCCGCGCTGCCGTGATCGACGATGAGATGGCTCCACTTCCAGCTCTGGCTGAAGGTCTTGGCGATGGCGCTGTCGGCCCTCGCCATCTCAGTGATCATCAGCGTCTGCGTCACGAAATCGATGCCGTGGCCGCCATACTCTTGCGGCACGGCGGCGGTGCGTATGCCGAGCGCGGAGCCTTTCTTGATGATTTCCCAGTCGAAGGTTTCGGCGGGTGTAGCGATCTGGTCGCGCGCGAGCGAGCGCGGGAGAATTTCTTCTTCGGCGAATTGGCGCGCTTTCAGTTGCCACGCGCGTTGGGTGTCGTTTAATAAGTGATCCATTATGTAACCCCAAAAGCTTCACCGCAGAGGCGCGGAGGCGCAGAGAACCGCCGCGGAGAAAAACTCAAAACTGTTTTTTGCGGTCCTCTGCGTAACCTCGACGTCTCTGCGCCTCTGCGGTGAAGGTGTTTGATTTTTACCTAGCGTATCACGGCACGCAGGCCGGATCGCATGCTACGATTCAAACAGCAATTTGATTCCTTGGAGAAAGCAAAATGGTTCAACTCGAATTCCACGATCCGTCCGGCGCGATCGAGATCACGCAGCCGCACGCGCCGCGTCTCGATACGCTGTCGGGCAAGAAGATCGGCATAGTTACCAACGAGCAGTGGCAGGCGTTCCGCACGTTGCCTTTACTTAAGTCATTGTTTGAAAAGGACTTTTCTGATGTCGAGATTCTGCCCATCGATGCCTTTCCGCAGGGCAACGCACTGATCGGCGAAGAAGAAACCGCGCGGCTGGTACAGCTAAGCGGCGTCGATGCGGTGATCATCGGCAACGCGGCTTGAGGGTCCTGCGCCACAGCATGCGGCCGTGCAGCCGCTAGAATCGAAGCGCTTGGAATCCCCACCGTTACGCTGACGCGCGCGGATTTTGTTGGCGTGATGAAGAACGCGATATCGGGCCTGGGCCTCGCGCCCGATGCGGCGATGATTACGTTTCCCATCGACATGTTTTTGCCGGGCAGCGACATCAGCGCGCTAAACGCGCGGAAGAATGAGTTCTACGACGGGCTCACGCGCTGGCAATCGGTGTATGCGAAAGCCGCACCCGGCGTGGTGCCGATGCTTAAAGTCGAAGGCGAATCGTATGAAGACGCGTTGCAGCGCGCGAACGATCTCGCGATAACCAACCTGTGGGGCGACGGCTTGCCGCTATGGCCCGCGACCAGACATCGCGTGGATCGCATGCTGCGCGGCACATCGCTGCCGCGCGATCACGTCATCGGCAAGTTTCCACCGCGCGGCGGCATCACCACCGTGGAAACCTGCGCGGTGTCACTGGCGATGGCGGGCGGGCGTCCTGAATATCTGCCGGTGCTGATCGCGGCGGTCGAGGCGTTTGTTCATCCCGAAACCAATGCCGAGCAATTGCAGGCGGCGTCCGGCAGCGCCTTCCCCGTGGTAGTGGTCAACGGGCCGATTGCGAAACAGATACGCTTGAATTCCGGCTTCGGCTGCCTCGGCCCCGATCCGCAGCGGCCCGCGGGCGCTTCCATCGGCCGCGCGCTGCGTTTGATTCAGCAAAACGTCGGCGGCGCGTTGCCCGGCATCGGCGCGATGGCCAACTACGGCGGCATGCGCAACGTCAACATGGTGTTTGCCGAGGACGAAGACAATCTGCCCGAAGGCTGGCCCACGCACGCCACCGAGCGCCACGGCTTTGCACGCGAAATGAATTCGGTGTCGGTGTTTTTCTGCAACGGCGCGACCAACGCGCGGCGGCGCGGCGCGAAGAAAGAAACGCCCGAAGAAGACGCCACGCAAGGCATGTATCGCCTCGCCGAATTCATGCGCGTGCCCAACTACACCAACCTGTCGGGCTACGAACAAGGCACGCCAGGCGCGATACTGATTCCGGGCGTGGTCGCGAACAACATGGCCAAGCTCGGCTGGACCAAACCCAAGATGCGCGAGTTTTTCTATCAGCACTCACGCATTCCGCAAACGGAAATCAAACGCAACGGCGGCACGGCGTGGATCGAGATCGATGCCAATCCGTTGACACGTGAAAGCCTCAAACAAGATCCGTGGCCGATCACACTGAAGCCGGAAAACTTCATCGTGCTTGTGGCTGGTGGCGGACACCCGACCAACAGCTTCTGGCTGCAAGGCTACAGCCCGCGCGTGATTGGAAAAGAAATTCGCGTGCCCGAAACCTTTGAGCAATTGCTGGTGGAGGCGGATCGTGATTTGGGTTGTGGGGATGATGTGTGCAGGATTTGAATGAGATTATCGTGGCCCGGAATACGCTGCACTGCTTCCGGGCCCCCTCAATATGTCGCACTCCCGCCCACGGTAACCCGATGCATCAACCGCCGGTGTTGCGGCCATTTGTAGTCGAATGACGCGAGGTGCTGCACGGTGCAGTTGTCCCACATCAGGAGGTCGCGTACCTGCCAGTGGTGGGTGTAACGGAAGCGTTCCTCGACGGTGCGTTCGGCGAGTTCGTCGATGAGCGCCAGTGCTTCTTCTTTTGCCATGCCTTCGATGCCTTCGCATTCACCCTTGCTGACGTAAAGGCATTTGCGGCCGGTGATCGGGTGCGTGCGCGCCACCGGGTGCACGACGGCGGGCTGTTTACCGCGCAGCGCCTGATCCTGCTGGCCGGTGCCGGTCTTCGCGCGGCGTCCGGCGACTTGGTGGATGGCGCGCAGGCCCGTGATGCGCTGTTTTGTTTCGGCTGGCAGGCTGTCGTAAGCCGCCGCCGCGCAGGAGAAACGCGTGTCGCCCAGCGCCTTGCCGCTGTCCGTGTCCATCGGCACTTCGAGTGCATAGAGCAGTGTGGCGCGCGGCGGCCGCTCGGTGTAGGACATGTCGGTGTGCCACACGCTGCCGGCGTCGGCGTGGCCGATATCCTTGCCATTCTCCTTGATGTTGGAGATATAAAGAATTTCCGCATGCCGCGCATGCGTGTAGTGCTTGAGGAAGTGCGGCTCCACGCCGCCGAAGCGCCTGCCGAAGGCGATGAGTTGTTGTTCGCTGATGTTCTGCTGGCGAATGCAGACGACGCCGCGCTCGTTGAATGTGCTTTCGATGCGTGCGAATTCAGCATCGCTCACGCGTGCGAGATCGACGTCCGTGATGTGCGTGCCGATGACGTTGGGGGTGTTGGTGATTTGCATCGCTGGCCTCGTTGGGCGGAAGAAATATATAGTACTAATTGATTTTAAACATATTTTTAAATGTAGCCCGCTTCGTCTGGATCATCGTTCATCCAGTTCTTGCTCAGCTCCTGCATCCAGGCCTGCGGATTGCCTGTGCTCGCCATCAGCGTGACCTTTTCACGCAGGGTGCGCACTTCGGGGGCACGGTCAAGTCCAATGACTTTGCCCAATTCCCCAGGGGGAAATTGGCGCAATCCTTCCGGTCGGCGAATTCGCCCCAGCGCCATGAAGCCCAACACAAACAGAATGTGCAAGGCGCTATAGAACCCTTGGGGCAGTTTCAGATGCCGCTCAAGCCCGCTGAGCAGCCCGTTGGCGCACAACGCCGGCAGACCACTGAGCAGTCCGCCCATCTGCACGTCATGAACCTTTTCAAAACGCGCCGTCGCGCATCCGGCCAGACCCATCGCCGCCGCTACCCGTTCATCCGC